>JBAZIR010000197.1:0-10502 GCA_041651735.1 Verrucomicrobiia bacterium
AATGGACTTTCCGTCATCGCCAGCTTCATGCTCGGCTTTGACAACGAACAGCCCGGCGCGGGCCGCCGCATCTGCGAGTTCGTCGAGGCTGCGAACGTGCCGGTCGCGGCGCTCAACGTCCTTCAGGTGATGCCGAACACCCGGCTCTGGAATCGCCTGGAGCGGGAGGGCCGGCTGTTCAAGGAGCGAACCAGCGGACAAACAACAGGCGGCCAGTTGAATTACGTCCCGACCCGGCCCGAAACTGAGATTATGGAGGAGTTCGCCGATGCGTGGAACTACCTCTACAAACCTTCCCGTTGCCTCGCCCGCGCGTTTCACGCTTGTCTGGAGATGCGCCCCACGCGCCGGGCCATGGCCGCCGCTCGCGGCGAACGGCAGCCGCCTCACATAGCCGCCACCAGGGCAACGTGGGCGGGTAGAATTCATTCGCTGCGTCAGTTCTTGAGATTGGTGGCGGCGCAGGGGATAATGCCGCCGTTGTCGTTCCAGTTCTGGGGTCAGTTTGCTGAGATTAAGAAGAACAATCCCAGCCGCTTGATCAGGTATCTCGGCCAATGCGACTTTGGCGAGAACATGTTCCATCTCGGAATCAAGATGGCCCAAAAAGCTGCCGCCGTTGGAGCGGAGGCGGCGCGGAAGACATCGCTGGTAAGATGAAGGATGATTCTTTTCAACGCAACGCTGCAAGGCCAGGGCCGGGCTGGTCGCCGCGGAATTTTGAGTTTGATGAGTTTGACATTAACTCTGCCTGTGTTCCGTATTGGTCCGCACGGGTGGAATTGCCAGCCGCTGCGTGGGGGAAGACGATCCGTATCAAGGGCCGGCTGTTGGAGGGTGATTTGCCTTACAAGCCACGCTGGGAACCTCCGGCTCAGGTGCGCTCTTTTGAGAAGGGATGGCAGGCGGTGTTTCACGCGCTGGGCATGGCCCGGTTGAAAGAGCGGTTGGATGCGTGGGTCGCGCGGTGGCCGAAGATTTCGAGAGTGCCGGCGATGGAAGTGATACTCAACGGCGAGAGGTTGTTGCGGCACACGCCAACACAGCCGGAGTTCATGGTGGAGGCGGCGTTGCCGCCACTGCCGGAGGACAGAGAGTCTTTCCTGATTGGGTTTCGCCTGAGACGCGCGATTGTCGCGGAGGCTTTTGCGTATATCGCGTGGCTGCTTCTCGCGATGCCGATGCCGCTGGCGTTGTGGAGAAGGATGCGCGACTGGCAATTCCGCAGCCTGCAACACCGGCGATTGCGCCTGGTCATGGTTTCGGTGGACGAAGAGTTGATCCTCGATTTTCGCGAGCACTCTGCCGCACCGGGGCCGAATCTCAGGAAGATCGCCCGGCCCGGTTTGAACATCGTGGGACATTTCCTGTCGGAGCACAGCATGGGCGACGCGGCGCGCGGCTCGGTGCGCGCGACGGACGCGGCTGGCGTGCCCACGTGCTTGGTGCGCTTGCGCATCCCACTGACCAGTCGCCAAGGCGATGAGACGGTGAAATCGAGGTTGTCGGAGACGATGAAGTATCCGATGAGTCTGTATCATATCAACGTGCGCGAGGTGGAGGACATCGAACGGTGCCACGGCGCCGCTTGGATGAACGGTCGTTACAATATTGCCTACTGGGCGTGGGAGACGTGCGAGTTCCCCGAACACTGGGTGATGCATGCGCGACGGTTCAATGAAATCTGGAGTCCATCACGTTTCGCGGCGGAGGCGATCCAGAAACGCGTGCCAGTGCCGGTGCTGACCATGCCGCATGTGATTGAGTTTCCGCCGCCGGTTGGCACGAATTTCCGGGCGAAGTTTGGGCTTCCGGAGCGCCTGTTCCTGTTCCTGTTTGTGTTCGATCTGAACTCGCTGGCCGCGCGCAAGAACCCGGAGGCGGTGGTGGAGGCCTTCCGACGGGTCGTCGTGAACAATCCGGCGACAGGATTGGTTCTCAAGACCCACAATGCGTCGCGAAATGCCGCGGATATGCAGCGGCTGCGCGAGCGGCTTGCCGGGTTGCCGAATGTATTTCTGATGGATCGCACGCTGCCCCGGGACGAAGTCTATGAGTTGATGGCCTGCTGTGACGCATTCGTGTCACTGCACCACGCGGAAGGCTTCGGCCTTTGCGTGGCGGAGGCGATGTTCCTCGGCAAGCCGGCGGTCAGCACCGACTGGTCGGCGACGGCCGAATATGTGACACCGCAGAATGGTTTCCCCGTGCGCTATCGGCTCGTGCAGCTGGAACATCATATTGACGAATACGTCCGGGGCTCCGAGTGGGCCGAGCCGGACGTGGAACATGCCGCATCGTGCATGGAGAGACTCGCCGCTGACCCGCGGTTGTGTGCCGCGCTTGGCGCGCAGGCCGCCCGCGATGTGCGGGAGCGTTTCAGCGCCGCAGCGGTCGGACGTCGTTACGCGCAGCGGCTGGAGAGCGTTCTGTTTTGGTAAGCCGAAGAAGCTGACGATTGATTTATGCCTGCTGTTTCCATGGTGGTTTGCCTGTATCGGCAGCGGGATTTTCTCTCCCGACTGCTGGCTCGTGCGGAAGATTGTTACGATGATCTTGTTGTGGTCCACGACGGACCGGACCTCGACGATGTCCGCTCGCTTGTGGAGACACACGGTGGACGTTTCTTCGAGAGGCCACGGCAATTCGCTGGCGATGGACACTATGTGTTTGCCTGGCAGCAAGCCCGGTATGGCTGGATATTTCGTCCCGATGCCGACGAGTTTCCAGCTCCTGAACTGGCAGAATGGCTCCGGAAATTTCGCGCTGCGCCGGAGCCGGTGACTGACACAAGCGGGTTTGAGTTTATCATCCCTCTCTGGGACGGCTCAGCGCAGGCAACCTCGCTTTGGCCCTATCGGCCGACGCTAATCCACCGTCAACGTATTCGCTACGTGGGGTTGACAGAACAATGGCTCGTTCCAGACGGAAAGTGGGAGCGCGTACCACGTATTCTTTGCCACCAGCCTGGCAACAAGAACTACGGTGTGGAATACCTGATGCACATGACCAAGCGCAAACGCTGGCTCTATGCCACTGTGCTGGGTTTGACGCGCCCGCCGGCCGCGCTGGACTGTTGGCGTTGGAAAGAGCCGGGTTGGCCTGGAAAGTGGGAGGTCGTTCGCCGGCATCCGCTGCGCACGGCGCTGATCCGGTTGTTCAGGTCGTTTTGGGGAAACGCTTGCGAGATGATCCAAAGTGGTGAACCTTTCAAACCGCTGCTGTTGACGCACTATCCGATTCACCACTGGATCACGTGCATGGCCTTTCGCGCCGTCCGCAAGGAATGGGTGCGCGTGCAGTCGCTCGGTTTGGAGCCAGGCGGCATGGTGGAGCGGGGCAACAGTCCACAACGTGCCTTCATCCTCGACGGTCCGGACGCGGATGCGAAGTGGAAATCCGCACGGCGTTCCGGCGATGGTTGCTGGATTGTCTCCAAGGATGCACCTCCAAACGACGCGCGGCGGATCAGTGAGCTGCGTGCGCGAGTGCTGATGAGGCTGGATGATCTCCTGATTCATTCTCCTGATCAAATCGCTTGGGCGGAGGAGTTCCTCTGCCGAAATCTGGTTTGCGAGGACAAACCATCCATCGGCTAGAAGCGACTACGGGAATCTTCTGAAGCACGTTGCGCGGGCAGACTGCCTATGAGTGCATGTGATGGCATGTCGCCGGCGCTGTAGGTCGGAATGATGAGGGGGCATGGTTTGAAGTTGTTTCGCTTGGAACACCATGATTACACTCCGTTGCAAACACGGCACGAAAACGGTGAGTTGGACGGCGAACTGCAAACGGATCTATGGCGCGAGTGCTTTATGGGGTGATGGCGGCCACGAACGGGCATATATCCCGCGCGCTAGCGATTGTCCGGCGCATGCCCGAACATCAGTTCCTCTTTGTCGGCGGTGAGCGGCTCCGCGATGCGATTGGCGATGCGTATCCGATGATGACCGTGCCGGTGCTCGACACCATCCGCCGGCGCAACCGGATTCACGTCACAGCGACGTGTTTTCAAGGCATCGGCAATCTTGCACGCACTCCGCGCGTGTGCCGCCAGATTCGCGATACGATCGAGCAATGGCAGCCGCACGCCGCGATCACGGACCGCGAGTTCTATCTGCCCATTGCCGCCCGCATCGCTGGTCTTCATTGCTTGTCCATCGACCACCAGCATGTCGTAAGTGCGTGCCGCTATCCGGTGCCCGCCTCATAGTGGGTTCACCGGGCGCTTTTTCTGGCGAGCCTGCGCGCGCTCTACGAGTTCGCCGATCGGAACATGGTTGTCTCGTTCTTCCATCCGCCGCTGAAGTCGGGAGGGACAAACGAACTCTTGCTGCCAGTTTTGCGGTCGGAAGTTGCGAATGTTTCCGCCGGCACAGGCGCACACGTGTTGATTTATCAGACGACTCCGACCTTCACATCATTGATTGGCGCGGCCCGGCAGTTGGCGCGACCGGTGATCGTATACGGATTCCGGGACAGCCAGGCTGTGGATGGGAATCTCACCTTCAAGCCATTTGACCGTCGCACCATCCTCGAAGATATCGCCCATTGCGCCTACGCAGTGGTGAACGGCGGCCACAATCTCCTTTGTGAGGCATTCTACTTCCACAAACCGGTGTTCTGCTTTCCCGTTGCCGGGGATTTCGAGCAGTTTCTCAACGCGTGGCACGTTCGCGATCTTGGTTTCGGCGATTTCTCCGTGAGCGCCGCGCCGACGCCTGACCTGTTGCGGCATTTCGAACTGCGTTTGGAAGACTATCGCGCCAACATCAGCCGCCGGTTCATGGATGGCACGCCGGTTGTCGTTGACCGTGTCCGACAATGGATTCAGCAACAGGTTGTCGGGCCTGGCGCTCACGGGCCGGGACTTGTAAGAACAGTTGGTTAGCGTAACATGGGTCTCACACATGACACGGCCCAAACGTAGCAGCGTCGGAATCGGAGTTGTGGCGAAAAACGTTCGCCGCATGGCGCCACATTTCTGGATCAACCGCAAGTTGGCCGCGCTGGAGTTTGATAAACGGTTGTTCAACCTTTTTCGCCCCTTGCGCCGCGATGGCAGAGGCGGGAAGATTCGCCAAGTCAGCTTCAGAATTACGGACGTGTGCAACTTGCGTTGCCACACCTGCGGCCAGTGGGGCGACCGCGGCTATCTTCAAGGCGAGAGCCTGAAGCAACTCAGGGACAAAGAGGTTTCAACCGAGCGTTATCTGGAATTGATGAAGGATCTGGTGCGGCACGGTCATCGTCCGGTGGTCTATTTCTGGGGCGGCGAGCCGATGCTCTACAAAGGCATCCTCGACCTGATTGCGGGCGCGGCGGCGCTGGGTCTGCCGCCGTCCATCGCCACCAACGGTTCACGCATCGCCGCTTCGGCACAACAGTTGGTCGAGGCACCGCTGTTTCTCTTGCAGGTCTCGATTGACGGCCATTGCGCCGAGCTGCACAACCGGATGCGCCCTTCGCCGGGCAACGGCGACAACTTCGGCGACATCGTGCGCGGCCTTGATGCGGTGCGCGAAGCGAGAGGCAGGAACGGCCGTGGCCTGCCGATGATCGCTTCGCTGACGACGATTTCGGAAGGCAACCTCAAACACCTTGGTGACATCTACGACGCGTTCCGGGACAAGGTGGACATGTTTGTTTTCTATCTCTCGTGGTGGATAGACAAGGAAAGTGCGGCGGCACACGAGCAGGATTTTCTGCGGCGGTTTGGTTTCGTGCCGACGCGGCATCGTGGCTGGGACGGTGACTGGAAATCGGCGGACCACGGCGAACTGGATCGCCAGATCAAGGGCCTGCTCACCAAATCGAGGCCGTGGTCGGCGCCACCGGTGATCATGATCCCTCCGATCACGGGCCGGGAGAACTTGAAGGTTTATTATACGAATCATGCCGAGCGGTTTGGCTACGACCAATGCGCTTCGATTTACCAGGTCGTCGAGGTCAACAGCAACGGCGACGTTTCTCCGTGCCGCGACTACCATGACTACGTGGTCGGCAACGTCAAGAACACCACCATCACCGATTTGTGGAACGCAGAGGCGTACCGGAAATTCCGGTGCAGCGTCAGCCGGGACGGCCTGATGCCGGTCTGCACGCGCTGTTGTGGACTGATGGGCTATTGAGGAAATATGGATAACCGTTATGAGGTCGTGAATCCGCGCTATGCGCCGTCGCCGTTTTGGCGTGCGTTCGTGAGTTCGCGCGTGGTGCAACGCACTTTTGTGCGGGTGTTTAAGCGATTGTTCGGCCTGCGCATCCGCAACTTGGAACAGGTTCCGGGTTCCGGTCCTTACATTTTTGCCGCCAATCACGGCTCGCACTACGACTTGTTTCTAGCGCTCGCAGCCGTTCATAGTGTCTCGGGTCAGATGGCTGTCTCCACAGTCTGGGACGGCGCGTATAACATCCCAGTCTTCGGCAGCATCCTCAAGGCGGTGCCGTGCATTGCCGTGGACACGCGGCCCGGCCACAGCACTGAACGTATGAAAGCTCTGCGTGAGATGGTCGCCCACTTGCGTGCCGGGCGGCACCTGATCATCGGCAGCGAGGGTGAGCGCAGGGACGAACTTGGCAAATTTGAAGGTGGTGCGGCGCAACTGTCGTTACTCACCCACGCGCGGGTGGTGCCGGTCAGCCTGCTGGGTGTTCAGGAGTTGTTTCGCGACCTGTCGTGGCCGAATCGGTATCGGGGAAATGTCGAGATCATCCTGCACGCGCCGCTTGACCCGGCACAGTTTGAGGCCGAGGGTGGTTCGCGCAAGGAAATTGTCGCCCGGTTCACCCAAGCGATCCGCGACACCGTGGCAGCCGATCTGGACTATGCCGTGGGCGGTAGCTCTGCAAAATCGTAACGGGAGAACAGACGCGACACATCCCGTCGAAGGGTGCTGATGCGGACTATCCGTTTTTGGAGCGAATGCCCACCCGCTGCATTGCCACCTTCAGTGCGTCGCCAAAGCGGTCGAGTTGCTCGGTAGTGTGCAGCGAGGTCACGGCGCAGCGAAGAAGTTCCTTGCCGGGTGGCACGCCCGGCGGCAGTGACATCACCGTGAAAAAGCCCTGATCCCACAGTGACCTCCAAAGTTCGTAGCATTTCACTTTGTCACCGACGACGATCGGCAGTGCCGGCGTTGGGCTGCTCCAATAGTCCAGCCCCAGCCGATCCAGGATCGCTTTCAGATGCCGGTAGTTGACCCAGAGCCGCTCATGATGCTCAGGTTCAGTTTGCATGACTTCCAACGACGCGCGGGCACTTGCCGCGGCAGCCGGGCTGATCGCAGCGCTGAAGATGATCTGTCTAGAGTTGCTGCGCAGATACTCGATGAGCGCACGGCTGCCCGCCACAAACCCTCCCACGCTGGCCAGCGCTTTCGAGAAACTGCCACAGATCAGGTCCACCTGTTCTGTCACGCCAAATTGGTCGCATACACCGCGGCCATTCCGGCCCAGAATGCCAATACTGTGCGCTTCGTCCACCACGACGGCGGCTTGGTGTTGCCCGGCCAGTTCCACCAATCGCGGCATGGGAGTGATGTGCCCTTCCATTGAATACACACCATCCACCACGATTGCTTTGGCCTGTTTGGGGTCGAGTTCTGCCAGCAATCTTGCCAGTGAATCCATGTCGTTGTGTGCGAACCGCTCGATCTTCGCGCCGCTCAGCAGCACGCCATCCCAGAGCGATGAATGGATGTTCGGGTCCACGATCAACGCGTCGCCGCGTTGCGCTAGTGAACTGATGCTGCACGTGCATGCCAGGTAGCCTGCCGCCGTGACGTGGCACGCCTCTTTGCCCAGAAACGCCGCGAGCGCGTCCTCCAACTCGATGTGATAGGCGCGGCTGCCATTGGCCAGACGCGAGCCGCACGCGCTGATACCCCATTGGTCAATCGCGCGCTTTGCCGCCTCCACCACTTTTGAGTGCTGACTCAAGCCGAGGTATTCGTTGCTGGACATCAGCAGCATTGGCCGTCCGTCCACGGTCAGTTGAATGCCGTCGGCCGATTCCGCGGTGCGGTAATAGGGGGCATACTTCAACCGCAGCCGCGTGTTCACATCGTTTTCGCAACGTTCAATAATGGGTTTCGTTTTCTTGAAAAACACCGGGCAGATGTCCTTTTTTTTGTTGTTGGGAAGGAGACTACTGTTCCAGCGGTTGGCATTCAAGTGCCGTCAGCCAATTGGCGAAAAATTGTGAAAAAGCAAAACCGCTTTGCATCGCTTGCGCCGGCCAGCATGATGCAGTAGTTTTCACCAGTTTTGTGGGATATCAAACAAGTCAACCAGCAAGGAGAATGCAATGAATCGCAAGTATATCGCAGTTTTCGTGATCTGTGGAGCGTTCGCGCTCGTTGTCTCGTGCGGCAAGAAGGAAGAAGCTGCGCCACCTGCGCAGACCGAGGCACCCAAGGCCGCCGCTGCTCCTGCCGCAGAAGCGTCCAAGGCCGTTACTGCCCCCGCTGTCGAAGTGCCCAAGGCTGTCACCGCGCCTGCTGTTGAAGTGCCCAAGGCTGTTGAGACCAAGGCTGCGGCTGTGCAAACCGCTGTCACCCAGGCACAGAGCACGACGGCGCAGGCATCAGACATGACCAAGAGCGTGATCGAGAAAGCACAGGCGCTCATGGCCGACAAGAAATACGCCGACGCGATCAGTGCCTTGCAGTCGCTTTCTGGCCAGAGTCTGTCAGCAGAGAACAAGACATTGACGGACGGCCTCCTTAAACAAGCCCAGCAGGCGATGGCCGCTCAATCTGTTTCCTCAATGACAGGTCAGGCTTCGTCGCAGGCTTCCACATTGCTCGGCGGTCTGCTTGGCGGCAAGACAGAAGCGGCTGCGGCACCGGCGGCAACCACCACGCAGACGACCGACATGACAAAGAGCGTGATCGCAAAGGCCCAGACGCTCATGGCTGACAAGAAGTATGCCGACGCGATCACCTCCTTACAGTCGCTTGCCGGTCAGAGTCTGTCGCCAGAGACAAAGTCGATGGTGGACGGCCTGATCGCACAGGCGCAGCAGGCGATGGCTGGCCAAGCCGCCAGCAAGGCAACCGATGCAGCCACATCGCAAGCCACCAAGGCACTCGGTAATCTGCTTGGCGGCAGTAAGTAACTGTAACATAGACGTGCGGGTCGACCGGTGCTCGTGGTTCCCAGGGTCCGGTGACCTCCAGTGGAGAAACCCAACCCAAGGGGGGAGGGTATTACTGTTGCGCCAAACAACTGCTGCGCTGCCGTTGGCTACTTGAACAGCTTGATGAGCCGCTGCTGGATTTGTTGTTGCACGGCGTTTTTCATCAGCCCTTGCGCAAGGTCCGTCTTCGGCGAGTCGTAGGGGCCGGAAACGCGGAAGTCCACGGTCAGGAAGCCGTCGCCGCGATCCTTGAACGCCGACTGCACCTCTTTGGGGACTTTGGCGAGCAGTGTCTTCGATAACGCAAGCGTCAGGTCGTGGTTCAGGGCGTAGTCTGTCAGCGAAACCGAGCCTTTGCCCGTGACCTGAATGGTGGACGACGAAAGCTTGATCACCGGCGTTTGGAGGACGCTGTTCGCCAGCGTGTATTCCAGGATGCATTCGTCGAATTTCATTTCGCGCAGTTCCGCCACCTGCAGCAGCGTCGCCAGCGTGTTTAGCAACGGTAATTGCATGATCTGGCCGTTCGTGATTTCAAACCGGCCTTTACCGACGATGGTTGGCAGGCCGCCTGTGCCCTCGACCCCGGTCGTTCCTTGTAGCTTCCCGGTGATGATCTCCTTCACGCCCGCCTCCTGCAGCAACTTGGCCACGTTGCTGTTCCTGGCTTGCAGGTTCATGATGTATTTGAAACCGCCCGTCAGTTTCAATGTCAGGTCGCACGTTACATCGCCATCCGCCAGCTTGCCCGTTGCCGGCGATAGTTTGATCTCCGACGCCGTCATGCTCACGGGCGAATCAAGCTGTCGCACAAATAGCGAATCGGCGATCGCGAGCGTGCCGATCCTGGCGCGGCCGTTGCCGCTGAACTTGCCGCCGATGAAACCCAGCGCACTGGAGAAATCCAGCCCCTGGATCTTCGTCAAAGCCTTGTTCTTCTCGCTGAGCAGCGTCACTGTGCCATCGGTCACAGCCAGTTTTGACAGCGCGAGGTCCAACGCCGGAGTTCCAGTTTCGTCCGCTGCCGGCTTGGCCGTAGGTTTCGCCCCCGGTTTTGGTGCCGGCTGTGCCGCTGGCGTGCCGCCTGCCAACGCCCCGAGTTTGTTGTAATTCCACTCGCCCTTCTCATTGCGCGCGAGAGTCACCACCGGCTTGGTCGCCGACAACTGTTCGACTTCGACCCTGCGGTTCAGCAGCTGCATGAGGTTGTAACTCAGCACAAATGAATCGGCCGTCAGCAAGCTGCCTGAAAACCCCGGTGGATTGCTGATGACGATGCCCTTCAATTGCACGCCGCTGAACAGCGAGACGTTCATGTCGGTAATCTTGACTTCCGTGCCGAGCGCAGTGCGCGCCACCG
>JBAZIR010000198.1:0-10483 GCA_041651735.1 Verrucomicrobiia bacterium
GGCTCGCCGCGCTCGGACATGAGGTCTGGATGCTCTTCGAGCACGTGGACGTGCCACCTTGGAAGCCGCACGGGTTCACGCGCGTCAAGCTGCGGGACTGGAAACTGAAGTCCTGGATTGACTGGTTTGAACTGCGCGTGCCGGTGGTGCGTTGCCACCAGTTGGAGGACCGTTACGTGCCGGATGCGGACGTGATTCTGGCGAGCTATTGGCTGCACATCCCGAAAATCGCGGCGCTCTCGGCAAGCAAGGGGCGCAAATTCTACTATGTGCAGGCTTACGAGACGGATTTTGTGGAAGGGGCGGCGAAGAAGGCCGCCGTGGACGCGACCTATCGGCTGCCGTTTCGCCACATCGTGGTGGCGTCGTGGTTGGGACGGTTGTTAAGGGAGAAGTTTGGCCGGATGTCGGTGAAGGTGAACCCGGCGATTGATTACAGGAACCTGCCACTGCCGGAAAGACGGGAGTCTCGAAATCCGCCGCGTTGTCTGATGCAGCATCACACGCCGGCGGTGAAAGGCGTGGCGGACGGCGTGCGGGCGTTCGAGTTGGCGGCGCGTGAAATTCCGGGGATGACGCTGTCGCTGTTCGGGCCGCATAGCAAGGAGTTCGCGACGCCGCATCGTACGTTGGGGAGGATTCTGCCGACACGATTGGGCGAATTGTATGGGGGGCATGACATCCTGATCTGGCCGAGCCATTCGGAAGGTTTTGGGGTGCCACCCGTCGAGGCGATGGCCCGCCAATGCGCGGTTGCGACGACGGACAACGGCGGGAGCGAAGAGTTTTCTTTTCACGAGAAGACGGCGCTTGTGTCGCCGCCGCGCGACGTCGAGGCGCTCGCGCGTAACATCGTCCGCCTGGCGAAAGAGGTGGAATTGCGCCAGCGTCTTGCCGAGGCCGGCTGCGATTGGGTGCGCAAGAACATCACGTGGGAGCGCACATGCGAGGCGATGGAGCGGTGCTTTCAGGATGCCACTTTGTGGGAAGGGTCGAACTCGCTGACGTTAAGTCCGTGCGAGCAGGCGCATTTGTGTGCGAGTAACGGCCGAGAATGTTAATGGAAATACCCGAACAGAACCAGATGAGCGTGCAAGTCAGATCAGAGGAAGCAGGGAACCAATCCGGCGCGAAACGGCCACGGCAGGTGTTGATTCTAGGTGCGGGCCCTGCCGGTTTGGGGGCGGGGTATGAACTGGCTCGCCACGGTGTGCCTTGCACTATTTTAGATAAGAACAGTCAAGTGGGGGGATTGGCACGAACGATGGAGTTCAAAGGGTTCCGGTTCGATGTCGGTCCGCACCGGTTCTTCACGAAAGAGAAGACCGTGCAAGCCGTCTGGGAAGAAGTTTTGGGGCGAGACTTGCTGAGACTTCTCCGGCTCACGCGTATCTACTACCGGGGAAAGTTTTTCTTTTATCCGCTGAAACCGTTGAACGCGCTGATCGGCTTGGGAATCGGCGGGTCGCTTATGACCTTTGGGAGCTATCTGTATGCCCGCATTGTTTACCGCTGCCGCCAGGCGAAAACGTTTGAGCAGTGGATTACATATACGTTTGGGCGCCGGCTCTATGAGGCATTCTTCAAAACTTATACAGAGAAGGTCTGGGGCGTCTCCTGTTCGGACATCGGGGCGGAATGGGCGGCGCAACGCATTAGAGGACTGAACCTCTGGAGAGTAGTGAAAACAGCGATCTTGGGAAACCGCCAGGGGATCCGGACGCTGACAGACCAGTTCTGCTACCCCCGTATCGGTGCCGGCATGCTTTACGAGAAAATGAGCGACAAGATCACAACCGCGGGCGGACGTCTGCACTTGGGCGCGGTCGTGGAAGCGATCGAGGTGGAAGGAACAACGGTAACCGGAGTCCGGTGTGCAGACGGGCGTCATATCAAGGTGGGCGCAGAAGGTTGTCTGCTGTCAAGCATCCCGATCACAGCATTCGTCCAATGCCTGACGCCGCAGGTGCCAACCGAAGTCTTGGCGGCTGCGCGGGGGTTGCGATATCGAGACCACATTACCGTAAACCTTACTTACTTTGGGACCAATCCATTTCCAGACAACTGGATTTATGTTCACGCAGGCGAAGTCCGGATGGCACGGATCACCAACTACGCGAACTTCAGCCGGGACATGGTGCCAACGGAGGATGCCAATGGGTTGGCAGTGGAGTATTTCTGTTTCGAGAACGACGACCTCTGGAGGATGTCTGACGAAGCGCTCGTTGAGCTGGCAACGGAAGAGTTGATGCGGATCGGCTTGATCCGCCGCGAGTTGGTGCGTGACGGGTTTGTGCTTCGCGAAAAAAACGCTTATCCGGCCTACTACGCGGGGTATCAGACGCACTTTGAAACGCTAAAGAACTATGTGAGCCGCTTGACGAATGTGCACATGATAGGCCGGGCGGGCATGTTCAAGTATGGCAATCAAGATCACGCCATGCTGACAGGGCTTCTGACCGCGCGTAACGTGCTTGGTGAACAACATGACGTCTGGTCTGTTCACGATAGCGAAGAGTACATTGAAGAGGAATCGCATCGTGCGGCCACGGTGGCTGAACAGTGATCGGCAAGCGGACGCCAAACCCAACCGCTTGGAGGATGCGAGAAGACTGGCGGCTTAAGACAGACTTCATGTTCGGATCGGATTTGAAACGAGCCGATGAGTGACAAAAGCAACCGGTGTGTAACGCGAACCGAAAGCGACAGCCTTGGTGCAACGTTGGGCAGGTTGAGGCTGTATCGCAGTCTTGTGTTGGCGGCCTATGTGGTGGTCGGAGTGCTCTGGAGCGTGTGCGTGCCAACCTTTGAGGCGGTGGATGAGAACGATCATTTTGCGTATATTGTTTTCCTGGCTAGAGAACATCGGTTGCCCGCGTTGGTAGGCCAGCAACCAGAAGCTGGAAATCAAGACTATCAGCCCCCGGCCTATCACGCGATGGTTGCGTGCGTTTATCGGGCGTTGTTTGAGAATGCGGAAGTTGCCGGCCTAAGGCAACGATCGGAACTTGCCCGTTCGCACAAGCCGCCCATGTGGTTCGAGCATGGAGAGGAAGAGCGATTCCCTTTCAGCGGCATCGCGCGTACGGTCCATGTGTTGAGGGTGTTTTCCGTGCTAGTCGGGTTGGTTGCACTCGTGTTTTTGTATCAAGCGCTGTGCGTTTTGTTTCCTCCACCCAGTGTGGTGCCGCTGGCGGGATTGGGTTGGGCCGCGTTCCTGCCCGGTTTTGTGTTCAGTTGCGCGCGCGTGGGCAATGATTGCCTGGCCGCCGCTGTGGGTGCAGCGGTATTGGCCCATGCTTTGAAGATGACTTGTGGAGAGTCGCGGTCGAGAGACTGGGCTATCTTGGGTGCATGGGTCGGATTCGGAATTCTGGCGAAGTTGACGGTGTTGCCAGTTGCCGCCGGCGCGGTGTGCGTGTTGGCATGGTCTGAGAGGAAGAACTGGCGGCAGATGCTGCTCGGGCTGGCATGCTTCAGTTGTTGTGTGCTCGCGGTGAGCGGCTGGTGGCTGATTCGGAATTTCCAGCTTTACGGAGATCCCACGGCCATGGGCGCCTTCGTGAAACTTCGACAGCAGTGGTTCTGTACTCAGCCTTGGAATTCAGATTTCATTGTTTTCCTGGCTCACGGTGTTCTTAACAGCTACTGGGGCAACTTTGGACACTTGACCGTTCCAATGAACCATTGGGTTTATCGGGGGGCCAACGTCATGATGCTCGTGTGCTTGGTCGTGTCCTTTTGGTCGGGTTGGAAACAATGGCCACGGTGGTCGCAAGGGGTGCGGCGCGGAATTTGGCTCCTGATCATCGCCACGGTAGCAAGTCTCGCGGCCCTCGCGAGGTTCGCCCTTTATCGCGCTGGGGCCGAAGGACGATATCTGTTACCCGGCTATGCGGCTCATGCTTTGGTTGTGGCGGTTGCGATACTTGCATTAGGGCAGTCATTTCTGAAGCATCCCGTTCGCAACAGCCGACGCCTCTGCTTGATGACGAGTTTCGTTGGGTTGGTAATGTGGATCAGCCAGGGTCCATTGTTGAAGGTTGTGAATGTGCTTGTAACGTATTGGGTTTCGTGGAAGCCGCGGTTCATGACATTGGGGTTCTACCTCGAGGTGGGACATTGTCTCTATCTCGGTCTTTGTGTGAGTCTGTTGGCGGCGGCGGTAACCTCGGGTGCCTTCTGGTCATGGCAGGCGCGGCGGGCGCGCTCGGAGACGACGTTAAGCGCGTGGTGGCGCGAGCGGCGCTTTGCGCTGGCGTTGGGCTGGGGCGCTGTCATGCTCGGCTTCAACGTGTTTTGTCTGGCAAAGTTCCTACTGCCCGTGTATCGGTGAAGAACCTGCGGAACGGCGGTGTCATGGATAAGCCGATTGTCAGTGTGGTGATCCCCAATCTCAACGCCAGAACCTGGCTGGAGCGGCGTATTTGCCCGCTGCATGCGCAGACGTTGCAGCCGGCGGTGCCATTCTCGTGGACCCGAACTCCAACGACGGCTCCTCCGACTATGTGACGGCGGTTTCTCCTGACGTGCATAGGAAGTGCAGTGATGGGGCTGTTAAGAATTGGCGTTGGTCTTGCTTTGAAAACAGTTATAGATGAAACCCATGCGAATTCTGATGACTGGTGCTGCTGGCATGCTTGGCAGTGCCTTGTATCCTTGTTTTGAGAAACTCGGCCACACGGTGCGGGCGACGGACCTGACTCCACGTGATCAATGGCAGACGATGCTGGATGTGCGCGATTACGCAGCGGTGCGGCGTGAGATCGCAAAGTTCAAGCCGCACTTGGTGATGCATCTGGCGGCTGAGACCGACGTGGATCGTTGCGAGCGCGAGCCAGATCATGCGTTCGCCACGAATGCTCTTGGCACGCAAAACGTCGCACTGGTCTGCGGGGAGCGTGAGCTGCGGATGGTCTATATCTCGACAGCGGGAGTGTTCGACGGCAAGAAGACCTCCCCCTATACCGAATTCGACGAGGCTCGACCGGTCATCGTCTATGGCGATTCCAAGCTGGCAGGGGAGTTGTTCACCCGGCAGCACGTGCCGCGGCATTTCATTGTTCGCGCCGGTTGGATGATCGGTGGCGGACAAAAGGACCACAAGTTTGTGGCGAAAATCGTCGAACAGATTCGCGCAGGCAAGAAACGGATCCACTGTGTAACCGATAAGTTCGGCACCCCAACCTACACGGAGGATTTTGCGCGGACGTTGTCGGAGTTGGTGGAAACGCCATTCTACGGATTGTATCACATGGTCTGCGAGGGCGCGGGCTCGCGCTATGACGTGGCGTCCGAGATACTGAAGTGTCTCGGACGAACCGACATCGAGCTCGTGGCGGTGAATAGTGATTTTTGGAAGGCGAAGTACCCCGCGCCACGTCCGCGCAGCGAGGTGATGGAGAACATGATGTTGCGATTGCGTGGGCTGAACCGGATGCGGCCGTGGCGGGAGGCGCTGGCGGAGTATCTACGGCGTCATTTCGTGTCAGAAATTTGACGATGAAGCCGGCTCGGCGGTTCTCCCACTTGAAGCAGTTGGCAATGAGGATCACGCCACCATCAGCCCGGCCGATTTTGCCGGGCTGTATTGCCGGCGCCATTGCGAAGAACTGACCCCACTGGCGATTTGCGCCGCGGCCCGGCCGTCCAAGATAGACTCCCATCAAGCACAGACACAGCCGAATGACACCGTCTCCACAGCGTCTGCGCATCCAGATTGTGTTGCCATTCGTGGACATCACCGGCGGCAATCTTGTGCTCTTGGAGCTGGCCAACCGCCTGAAGCAGCGCGGTCATGACGTGTGGATGCTGTTCGATTACCCTGAGGTCCCTTGGTGGAAACCTCGTGGGTTTGCCCGCATGAAATTGAGGGATTGGGGCTCGTGCCCGTGGGTGGACTGGTTTAACCTACAAGTGCCCGTCTTACGATGTCCTGGATTGAAGGACCATCAGGTGCCAGAAGCCGATGCCATCATCGCCAGCTATTGGTGGCACGCACGTCAGGTGGCGACCTTGTCCAAGGAGAAGGGCAGAAAGTTTTACTACGTCCAGGCGTATGAGACGGACTTCCTCACCGGCGGGATGCCGCTGGAGAACTGGC
The DNA here is from genome assembly GCA_041651735.1 of Verrucomicrobiia bacterium. Classification (GTDB taxonomy): domain Bacteria; phylum Verrucomicrobiota; class Verrucomicrobiia; order CAIQCK01; family CAIQCK01; genus CAIQCK01. The sequence continues at coordinate 6,104 of JBAZIR010000198.1, forward strand.
AGGCACCCGTCGCAGGTGGTGAACGGTGGATGGACCCAGTCGCCTGCGATCTGACATATCGGCTGCCGATGAAGCACATCGTGGTGGCGGGTTGGTTGGGGCGTTTGATGTGGGATCGGTTCCACCAGCCGTCGGTGAAAATAACCCCCCCGATTGACTCCGCCTCCTTCCCAATGCCAGAGGAACGGGAGTTCCGTAATCCGCCGCGTTGCCTTATGCAGCACCACACGCCGTCGGTGAAAGGCGTGGCGGACGGCGTACAGGCGTTTGAGTTGGCCGCGCGCGAGATGCCGGGGATGACGCTGTCATTGTTCGGGCCGCACAGCAAGGAATTTGCGACCCCGCACCGCACGCTGGGCCGCATCCTGCCAGCGAGGTTGCACGAGATGTATCGCGAACACGACATCATGATCTGGCCAAGCCACGTAGAAGGCTATGGGCTGCCTCCTGTTGAGGCAATGGCTTGTCAGTGCGCCGTGGCCACGACGAATAACGGCGGCAGCGAGGAGTTCGCGTTCCATGAGCGGACGGCGTTGGTGTCGGCGCCGAAGGATCCCGTTGCGCTGGCTGCCAACATTGTGCGACTCGCCAAGGATATGGCACTGCGCCGACGGCTTGCGCAGGCCGGGTGCGACTGGGTGCGGCAGCATCTGACGTGGGAACGCGCCTGTCGCAGCTTCGAGTGTTGTTGTGTGGATGACTCGCTCTGGCAGGGTCCCAATTGTGAGGCGTTGTCGGCAAAACCATGACACCCGTTGTCAGCATTGTGGTGACCAACTGGAACGGCCGCGGCTGGCTGGATCGCTGCCTGGGTTCTTTGTTGGGACAGACGCTCAAGCCCATCGAAATCATCCTTGTGGACAATGCCTCTACGGACGGTTCTGTTGACTTTGTGCAGAAGGCGTTTCCGATGGTACGGATCGTCCGGTTGCCGGAGAACCGCGGCCACGCCGGGCCGGTCAACGACGGTTTTCGCGCCGCGAACCCGCAATCGCGGTTCTTGGCGAAGTTTGACAATGACGCTCGCGCGGAGCCGGACTGGCTGGAGAAGATAGTCCGGGCGCTTGGTGACGACGAGAGGATCGGATCGGCGGCATGCCTGACGTTGGACTATCACGACAGCACGCTCATCTACTCGATGGGCGACGCGTTTCTGAAGAATGGCAACTGTTTCAACATTGGCCGTGGCATGGTTCATCGGCCTGAATTACCGTCAGCGAAGTGGGTGTTCGGGCCTTCGGGCTGCACGGCGGTCTATCGGCGCAGTGCCTTGGATCGGGTGGGGTTTCTGGACGAGGACTTCTGGGCTTACCACGAGGATGTGGACCTGAGTTTTCGCCTGCAACTGGCGGGCTACAAGTGCCTCTATGTGCCGGAGGCGGTTGGTTACCACGTCGGTTCCGCTACCGGCCGCAAGTTCGGCGATCGGACAGCTTTCGTCAGCGGCCGCAATCGTTGGTTCGTGCTGTACAAAAACCTGCCGTCGAGCCTATGGCTGCGGTTTGCGTGGCCGTTGGCGTGGCGCCAGACGCAGGTGGTGTGGTGGGCGTTGAAGGGTGACGCCGAGTCGCGGGTCCGGTGCCGGGGCGCGCTGAGTTCGCTGTGCTACCTGCCTCGGGAGTTGCGCAAGCGATGGGCGATCCAGCGGAGCCGGCGGCTCAGCGCGCGGGAACTGGCCTCGATGTACCAGGAACACGAAAGGTTGCGAGACCAACTAAAAGCGATCGCCGACCAGGACAAGGCGATTGAGAGACGGAATGATGGACAAGCAGCAAGCTAATGACGATTGCGCCTGTGAACGGACGAGCAGTGAATGCCGGCGATGGCTGGGCCGGCTGGCGCTGCTGACGGTCGCGGTGTTGCTATTGTTGTGCGGCGCAGAAATCGCTTTCCGGATTCTGGGATGGCGGCCACTGACGGACGTTGAGTTTGATCCGGTGTTCGGCCGGCATTTCGTTCCTGGGAAGGTCGGGGTGACCACCATCGAGAGTTTCGTGGTTTCGCGGATCAACTCGCACGGTTTTCGCGACCGCGAATACAGTTTTGAGAAACCACCGGGCGTGTTTCGGATCGTGGTGCTGGGCGATTCGTTCGTCGAAGCACTGCAAGTGCCGCTGGAGAAGTCCTTTCACAAACTGCTCGAAGCGCGCCTGAACGCCGCTGGCGGCGGTCGCCGGTTCGAGGTGATCAGCTTCGGTATGAGCGGCAACGGCACGGGCCAGGAACTGCTCTACTACCGGCACTGGGCGCTTCGTTTCAAACCGGACCTGACGCTGGTGGGGATGTATTGGCAAAACGACATCGTGGACAACTCGAAGGAACTCTGTGCGCTTATCGGCAACTGGATGGAGCGCCCCTTTTTCGAGTGGCGGGACGGTCGGCTGGTGTTGGACAACAGCCACATCGAACTCCAACGCCGCCTGGAGGCGCAGCGGAAGGACAAACGCACCAGTTGGTTGCACCGGCTACGGACCAAGTGGGTGCGACGCTACAGCTATTTCCTGGACTTCATGTTCACGCAGGCATGGTATGCGCGAAACGCCTGGCAGGAATGGCGGGGCAGAACAAACAAGGAACCGGCCTACAGACGTTTTTACGACGTATGCCTGCCGGAAACGCCGCCAGAATGGCAGCGGGCGTGGGACTTGACGGAACACATCCTGGTCCAATTGCGCGATGAGTGCGCCAAGACTCATTCGCCGCTGGCGGTGTTCGAGGTTACCTTGGCGACGCAACTTTACGATGACTACCGGAATCGCCTTTACAAGTCCTGTCCCGAACTACGCCGCTACGATTGGGAGAAGCCTGGTCGCTTGCTGCAAATCATGATGGACCGGCTGCAAGTGCCGTATCTGCCGATGTCCGCCACGTTCAAAGCTGATTTCAAGCAAACCGGCCAATACGCGCATGGCCACGCCTTGGGGCCGGTCGGCCACTGGAACGAACATGGCCACGACGTGGCAGCGCGACAGATCGAGCGATTCCTGCGGGAAAACAATCTGATTTCCAAACCGACCCAGCCTTGATCCGCCCGTGCGCACCAAGGTCACGCTTGCAATCGGAGCGGATTGCGTGGCTCAATCATTCTGACTTTGGCAAATCGAAGATGCAGCGGGTGCTGCGTGCAAACAACCGAACTGCGAAACGCTGACACGTCGCTCCGTTGCCAACGCAAAGAATATGAAAATTTTGATTACCGGCGGAGCCGGGTTTATAGGGTCGTTCCTCGTGGACGAACTGGTCAAGGGCGGACACGACGTGACGGTGTTGGACAATTTTGAGCCTCAGGTCCACGGCCTGAAACGGCCGGAATATCTGAACAAGAACGCCCGTTACGTCAAAGGCGACGTCCACAACATGGCGGCGTTCAAGAAGGTTGTGTTGCCGGCGGAGGTGATTTTTCACGAAGCGGCGATGGTCGGCGTCGGGCAGTCGCAGTATCAAATCAGCCGCTACACGGACGTGAATGTGCTCGGCACGGCCAACCTGCTAGACATCCTCGCCAACAACAAGCACCGCTGCCAGAAACTGGTGGTGGCGGCCTCGATGTCGAGCTACGGCGAGGGGCTTTACGAGTGCAGCCGGCACGGGAAGATCCGGCCTCCGTTGCGCAGCGAGAGCGATGTAGCCAAAGGCGTGTGGGAACTGCGTTGCCCGCAGTGCGGCAAAGTCGCCAAACCTGTGCCGACGCCGGAGACGGCGGAGTTGATTTGCAACTCGATTTACGCGCAGAACAAGAAGGACCAGGAAGAGATGGTGCTGATGTTCGGGCGGACCTACGGGCTGCCGACGGTGGCGCTGCGTTACTTCAATGTCTATGGGCCGCGCCAGTCGCTATCGAATCCCTACACCGGTGTCTGCGCCATTTTCATGAGCCGGATCAAGAACGGCAACCGGCCGGTGATTTATGAGGACGGCGGCCAGACGCGCGATTTCGTGAGTGTGCACGACATCGTACAGGCGAATTTGCTGGCGATGAAGCAGGAGAGTGCCAACGGCCAGGTGTTCAACGTCGGCACGGGCAAACCGGTCAGCGTGGCAGAGGTGGCGCGGGTGTTGGCGAAGCTCTTTGGCGTTGCGATCGAGCCGGAGATTGTCGGCAAGTTCCGCAAGGGCGACGTGCGGCACTGTTTCCCCGACATTTCCAAGGCAGGAAAATTGCTCGGCTACAAACCGGCGGTCAGCTTCGATGAAGGGATGCGTGAATTGATCGAGTGGTCGCGCGAAGTCGAGGCCAGGGACAAGTTCGAGGAAGCTGCGCGCGAGTTGAAAAAACGGGGATTGGCGTGAGATATCTGCGACTCGTGTTCTATTTCTTCAGCGCGCTGGCGGTGATCGTGCTCGTGCTGCGGCTGTTCATGCCGTTCCGGGAGATTTGGG
>JBAZIR010000199.1:0-10457 GCA_041651735.1 Verrucomicrobiia bacterium
ATGGATTGACCGAACGCGCGGTCCGTGAACGCGAGGTAACATTGCCAGTCGTAGGGCGCGATGCCGTGTTCAAAGGGCCGGCGATGGTAGGCGAGATGCGTGCTGGCCACGGGCGTCATCTCGGGCGGCCAATCGGTGGCGGGCAGGCCGGGATGACCGAGAAATTTCCAGACCGGTTCGGCGGCCTTCATGCTGAGGAATTCGCCGTAGGGATCGAACCACTTGCCGGGGAATCCCGAGACGTAGAGTTTGCGGGGAGCGCAGGCGGCCAGGAGCATGTGCTGGTCGAACGGCATCGCGGCCTCGTTGTCGCTGTATTGGCGGAAATTTCCGCAGAACCAATACGGGAACATCTGGTTCTGGGTGGAGACGTTTTCGCCATAGTCGCGCTTGGCCAGCGGCACGCCGCCGCCGCCGGTTTGGTTGGGGATGACGACGGCGAAACGGTCGTCCTTGGCGCCGGCCAGGAGCGCGGTCTTGGCCAGACGCGAACAGCCGATGGCGGCCACGCGCTGGGTGTCGATGGCAGGCTCCCGCTCCAGCATGTCCATGCCGCGCATCAACGCCCACGCCCAGGCGGCGATGGCGGTGGTGTTGTTGCCGACGCCGGGAACGGAACGCGGGAAGAGGACATGGACGCCGTTGGTGTAGAGGTCCTTGTCATCCGGGGCGATGTCGCCGTAGCAGGCCGTGGCCAGCGCGTAACCGCGTGTGATGAGCGTCTCCACCGGCCAGTGCGCGGGATTCAACCCGCGGCTTTTTTCGGAGGCGCGATGATTGGTGATGAAATGTTTCTTGTTGTCGCGCAGCCAGCCTTCGCAGAGGCGGATGGCGGGATCGGCGTCAATCTCCTGGTTGCCGTAGTAGTTGAAGCCGATGTAGGCGGGGACGGGCCCGGGCGCGTGTTTCGGGACGAAGAGAATCCAGTCGATCTTCGGCCCGGTGTTGTCGGGGCGGAACCACATGCGAAGCTGCTTGCGCGTGGCCCGGCCGCCGAGGATGTCGCTGGACTCCAGCGTCTCCAGCCGCATGACGGCGGGAGGCGGCGGGATGAGGCCATACATTTGGTTTTCGAAGATGGAGAGGATCTCGGCGCGGCGTTTGGGCCATTGGCTGGGCGAGGTGAGCTTCGTGCCATCCGCGAACGTGAGCGGATCGGGCAGCGTGTAGGGCGCGACCTTCGACTCGTCGTAATTCGGCGGACGCGCGGTGACGGACGACGCCAGCAACGCGCCCAGCAGGAGAGATGAGATGCAAACAGAACGTGTCATGCGATAGTCGCTTTCTATTATCTCGGTGAAATTCCGGGCGTGATGGGGGCCGCAGCCTCCGTCAACTTTGTTGGACGATGGTTACACACTATGTGTTTCACAGGGAACGGAAATTCATCATGGGTCAACACCATCATCGGGTCAACACCCGACTCGGGAGGGCGGGAGAGCGCGGACGGCGCGTCTTGCGAGGTGGAACGCGACCTCCGGGCGCGTTTTTGTGATCCAAAGAAATTGCGTGATCGAAGGAGATCGCCCCCGGCTCACCGGGACGGTTCGCCCTACCGATGAAGCTGCGGACACGCACTGTGGGAGGCGACGGCTATGCCCGCGGGTTGATCCGTCGTCGTCTGCGCTTTCCGCAAACAGTTCGCGTTCGCTACATTTCAAACCGCGCCGTTCGCGCATCTCATCAACCGATGATACCAGTCCGGCTTCCGGCCCTTCAAAGCGCCGGCATGATCAAGAGCTTTGAGTGCTTTGCCGATGTCGTTCGCCAACGCCTCTGTCCAAACAACATCACAACTCTTGGCAGCAGGATTGAAAGCCACCAATTGGAAGTCGCAGTCTTGCGGCCATCGTGGTGCTTTCAGCCGTTCGCCACGGTTTGTTTCGATGACAGCAATTCCGTTCCGGTCTGTGTCAGTAGAAATAGCCAGGTCGAGCATAATCAGGGTCTCCTCGTTCCTTCCTAAACAGTTGCCAACCACGAAACATGCACCGCAACTCTCTCCTTCTTTGTGAACCGCAGGCCGCCGCTCAACGGATTCCTGTAGATCTCGTGAAAAGGAACCTCGCGAAAGTTCTTCACGACAAAAAGGAAAAAGCGGTCTGACAATGCTGCGGCGACCTCATGTTCCTTTGGTGTCAGAGACAGGCTGCCTGTCCGCTCGCTCAAGCCTTTCACTTCGACGGCCAGAAAATCCTTCTGCTTTTCGGCGCGAAGACGGAAATCGTATCCGCAACCGAGGCGCGTTGTGTTCTCGGCGGTGAGGCCCGCGAACTCCGGCAAGCGTGTGTGAACGGCCTCAAAGTATTGCTCGGCGGCCAGTCCGGTAATCAATCGCTTCGCGAAGAAGGATTCGGCTTCACCTTTTTCTTCCTTGGCTTCCACTGCACTCCAAGCATTTTCATCGTAGCCGACGAAGGATTTGATCAGGCCCGTGAACGCATCGAGGTCGAGGCCTTTGTATTCTTGGAAAATCTTCAGGCAGTAGTCTCGCCTCGGCCTCTTGTGCCACCCTTTGCGCCGATTCGGAAATAGCGGATCGAACTCGTCGCGGTAGTTCTTGATGGAGGCAGGTCTCGCTCCTAACGCATATCCGATGACATTGAATGCTTCGATAAAGCTTTCAAAGCCAAGTTTCTTCAATCCCACCGAATCGTATTTCGAGAGATACAATCCAGCGAGGATGAGCTTTTCCCTCGTGGAGATTCGTTCAGGTATTAGAAGCATGACATCGGTGGTTTAGGCGTCGTGACTGGTCAAAAACCCTGTGACGTTTTCCAGCAAGACCATCGGCGGGCGGCGGCGGCCCATCTTCGTTAGCGCTTCGATGAAGCCCCAAAACGCTGATGATTGTTCGCCTGCCAAACCCTTTCGCCCGCCGGCAAGAGACAGGTCGTTGCAGGGAAAAGAAGCCGTGGCCAAAGCAACATCGGGAATGCTTTCTGCGTCCAACTTGTGGATGTCGCCCAGCACGAATTCGCCACTGTCGCCAAAATGCTGGCGATACATTTCCCACTTGTCCTCATCAATGTCGTTCGCGAACGCGATGCGCCAGCCGGCAAGTTCCAGTCCCATCCGCATCAAACCAATGCCGGCGAAGAATTCCGCGAAGTTTTTCTCAGGTATGTTGCTCATGCTATCTGCCCTTACTCTTGCACCTCTAACGGTTCGCTCTCAACTCTGAAATGATGCGGCGGACCACACTCGCTGGCTGACGCAACGAGTGCTCCCAGAACCGCAGCACGCCCCAACCGGCTTGGCGCAGTAGTTGTGTCACGGCTCTGTCGCGCTTCATATTCCGTGCGATCTTGCCCTGCCAATACGGTCGGTGAGCGTGCGGCATGCGGCAGTGCCAACGGCATCCATGCCAGAAACAACCGTCCACGAAAACGGCGAGCCGTGGCTTGTGGAAAATGAAATCGGGCTTGCCGGGGAGTGGTTGTTGCCGTCGCCATCCGGTGATGTGATTTGACCGGAGGATGGACGCGAACTTGAGTTCCGTGTCTTTGTTGCCGTGCGAACGAATTGCCGCCATGACCCGCGAGCGCTTCTTCTTGCTGAACACGTCCACCATTTAGTTCTCCCCGAAGATTTGGTCGAGCATGACCTTGACGTAGTTGGTCTCGCCCCAGAAGACCTCGTAGTTGCGGTTGGAGTTGAAGGGCGGGTCAATGTAGATGAGGTCCACGCAGGCGTCGGGGAGCTTGCGGAGTTGTTCGAGGTTGTCGCCGCAGTAGATGACGCGGGTATCGAGGAGGGCGGAAGGTTTGCCGGCGGGCGCTGCCGGCGCGGGTTTCGGGGCGACGGGTTTCTTGGCCATGCGGCACAGTGTAGGCAAAGGCGGCGGCAGCGTCAACGACGGCATAGCCCCGGGACGGTTCGCCCTGCCGATGAGGCGCGTTTTCGAGGTGGAACGCGACCTCCGGGCGCGTTTTCGTAATTGAAGGAAATCGCGTGATCGAAGGAAAACGCGACACGCTGTTGCAGGCAATCGAAAGGAAATCGCGCCCGGAGGTCGCGATCCACCTCGAGATTCCCGAATCCCGTCAATGCTGACCTACCACGCGGCGTCACACATGGCAATGGTCTTGGCAACGATTTGCGCCCGTTCCGGATGACGGCAGTAGCGCGCCATGCCAAACGAAAGCGAGTAGGGACAACGGGAAGACTCGTGCATGAGGCAGATGGGATAGTCGGGCGCGCTGGCGCGAGCGCGACAAATCCCCAAGTTGGGAAACCGGTTTTCCGGGTACGTTGCTATCGCATTCATGTGTGAAACATACGCCCCCCCCGGCTCATGGGTAAATTGGGGCGGCTCCTGATTCTTGCATCGGGGGAAACCCCTACGCGAACTGCGGGATTAAACCGACCGCCGGATGGCGGACATCCCCCATTTGTGCGAGCCACCTCCTTCACGCTTCCCGCCTCCCGCCTGCCGAACCCCGAACCCCGAACCCCGAATCCCTTCGCCACTGTCACTTCGGCTTGAACTCGCGAGCGCGCTTTCGCCCCTCGGCGATCTGATCGGGCGACATCTTCTTCTCCAGCGCGTCTCGATGCTTCCTGGCTGTTTCATTCCCCTGTGCCGCAGCCAGATTCAGCCACTTGCAGGCTTCCACGTAATCCTTCGTCACGCCAAAGCCATTCTTATAGCATGCGCCCAGTGCACTTTGAGCCGCGCTGAAATTCTGTTCTGCGGATTTGCGAAACCATTTCACCGCTTCAACGTCATCTTCCGCCACGCCGTTGCCAATGCCATAGCGAAGGCCCAGACTGAATTGATCGAACCTGTCGCCTTTCTCCGCCGACGCAGTGAGTCGTTGGATTTTTGCGGCTGAATCATCCTTCTGCGCCTGGACATCCGCCGCAAGACAAAGCAGCACCCCGAGGGACAAAGCAGCAATCAGTTTCATTTGAGACATTCCTCTCCTTGTTTCCGCCAGCTTCACAGTGGCGCGATTTTCCCGCAACACAGGCGCAGCGTCAAGCATGCGAAGGAGGCGGGAAGTGGCAGGCGGCAAGCGGGAAGTGTAACCACAGATGCACACGGATGAACGCAGATGGGATCATCCGAACATGAAGCCGAAGGCCCTGGACTGCTGCGAGCATCGCAGCTCTCGCCGTCGGCGCCGCTCTCCCGTAGCCGCCGACGTGAGTCGGCGGACTCCGTGTCGTCGCCAGCGTCGCCTACCTCCGCCACCATCCGCCGACTCACGTCGGCGGCTACGGGAAGGCCACCGTCGCCATCCTCGGCCACCATCGCCGCCGGAAATCCTGAAGGGATTTCGTCACTCAGCCCGGGGTTGCGCGGAACGCGCTACCCTGGGTCATGCGTCCAATAGAGATTCTACCCCGAAGGGGTTGAATCCAAATTCCGGTGCGCGTCTCAACGGTTGCTTGACTCTCGCGTGATGTTTGCGAGACTTCCGAGCCATGGCGAGGCCACGTCGAATGGAATATCAGGGATGAACCGGCCCACGAACGGCGAGCGATTCGTCACGGGAGACACGGCATCGAAACACCGCGCCCGCGCGTTGCAGAACGCGATAAAGGAGATGAGGAGGAGAACGGCTGACGATGAAACCGAGACCCGAAACCCGAGACCCGAGACACGAGACCCGTGACCCGAAACCGTGAGATATCGGAACATGAAACGAATCTCGCTTAAAAATCTGAGCCTCGAATTGGGAGCGGCGGTAGCGTGTTCGTTCGCGGGTTTCTGGGCGGCAATGCTGTTCTACGATCTGCTGTTGGAGTCAGGCATGTATTGGTATCCCGCAGGCGACAAGAGCAATGGGATCGTCGGCATATTCGTTGGGTGTCCGTTGGGTTCTTTGCTCGGGGTTGTTCTCGTGGATAGATGGGTCGTCAGATCGCACCCCTGGAATGTGATTGGGATTATTCTTGGCCTGTTTCTGAGCTATCCCGTAGCAATTGCTGGGTTATATGCCACGTCCAGACTTGGACTAGGATCGATTATGTTCCTCGGTTTTCCGCTGATCATTTCCATCGGGGTGTGTATTGGATACAGGGTCGGGGCGCTATTCAGACTGAAGGTATGACCAACACCTTGATGACGCACGAAACGGCTGATGTTGAGGAACCGAAACCCGTGACCCGAGACCCGAGAATCGAGAACCCCGAGAAACGAGACAACCTCAATGACTACGACACCCCCTCTCTTTGAAACACCGAAACAACCCACTGTCGTCAAGTGGTTCAAGGTTTATTGCGGCGTCCTTTGTTTTCTCTATCTCTGCGTTGCAGCCCTATCGCTTGTGTTCTTTCTGGTGTCTCCAAAGGAACTGGACATGTCAGAGTTGGGCGCGTGCATCATGGCGTTCTTCCTTCTCGGCAGCGGCCTGGTCCTGTTCGGCGTGTGCTTGGCGCCATTTGTGGTCACGCCGCGGCCTTGGGTGTGGGGCTATGGCATGGGACTCATCTGTTTGGGAATGACAAGCGCATGCTTCGTGCCAGTGTGCGTTCCGCTGCTCATCTTCTGGTTGAAACCGGAAGCGAAGAAATACTTTGGCCAGTAATCGGGCCTAATGATTGGTGGCAGGGTTCAACTATATTCTGATGGTTGGGTGTCTATTCTAAAATGCACGGGCTAATAAGGACAATTATACAATGAAACAATATGTCGCTATCCTGATGATCCTGACAGGCACACTGTGTCCCGGGGTGTTCGCACAAGAAACGCCGCGGCAGCCAAAACGGAGTGACAAAATAGAAGTGGCGGAATTCCTGGATGTGAATCTGTTCTACGATTTGTATCTGTTCACGCTTCTCTTGAGCAGCGATAATCAGGATATTACAGACAAAGGTAAACAGAACATACGAATTGCATTTTACGACAGGGTGTTTGTTTATTGGGTGTGGGTCTATGGGCCTGAGCCCAAGTTGGAACGGATGCGCGTCTTTGAGAAGAATTTTCGCGCGCGTGGAGTGGCGTTGCTTAATGAAATGAAAGGCAACATGGACCCGCTATGCGTTAAAGGGTTTTATGAAAATGGGAAAATGCCGTGGGGTCGTAAGTTGCTGATTCCCAGGTTCGGTGTGGATGAACATCTGTATGAGAAATGGGAGGATTACCAGAAGCTGGTGTCAAGATTTCAAAAGGAGTTTCTTGGGTGGTAGAAGGCGCAACGACGTGTGATCCGGGGGGGCCTCAACAAATGATGAGAAGAGTAACACACTGTTCGCTTGTGATTCTGTGTTCGTGCGTATGCTGCATCCTTGCGGGTTGTGCAGGTGTGATCATGCCGAACGTGTGGACATTCCATAAGGCGAATTTAATCGGCACAGCGCGCACCAATCCCATTGGGACTTCTCCTCGATACGTCCACATTAGGATTGGCACGTTCGAATCGCCCTTCTACAAATCTGCGCCACGGTTTGCGCTTAGGCTGGAGAATGGCCGTGTCCTGCGTTCAAGTGATCTAACACTGGAAACAGTCGTGAGCATTTCCACATACCCGTGGCGTGCGGATTCGAGTATGCCCAAGGGAACTGTAGTATATGGCACGGCTGATTACGTATTTACCTTCCAGAATTCCAAATTAGTTCAATTTGAGGCATACCCGCATGAGGATGATGCTGGAGTCTTGCATGTGCCAGTAATTGGAACCTACGACCAAAAACACTTCTACAAAATGCCACTGTCCCAACAACAGCTCATCGAGGTGTTTGGAAAACCCGATGACATAAAGAAAGAGTGGTTTATGTGATGGCGGGAAGCGGAAAGCGGGAGGCGGGAAGAGGAAAGAGGCCCGCTAAACACGCGAAAGGACGCGAAGGGGGAGGCGGGGTTCGGGGTTCGGGGTTCGTAATCTGTAATTCGTAATTCGTGATTTGTGATGCGCGAGACGTGAATGAGGTGGATCGCGAGGTGGATCGCGACCTCCGGGCGCGATTTCCTTTCGCTCGCATCTATCAGCGCGTTGGCATCTCCGAAGCAGCGCAAACACCATCCTGTAAATCCTGTTAATCCTGTCCCTCACAACTCCTCCGCGTCTCCGAGGTAGGGCGAACCGTCCCGGTGAGCCGAGTGTCGTTTCCTACGTTCCCGAAAACGCGCCCGGAGGTCGCGTTCCACCTGACGCTTCGCGCCCACCATCCCCGCCGGAAATCCTGAAGGGATTTCATCACTCAGCCCGGGAAATCGTAGCCCGCGACTCCGTCGCGGGATTGAACAATCACATTTCCCGCCACGGAGTGGCGGGCTACGTTTGGCGGCACGCGCTACCCTGGGTCATGCACCCAACAAAGATTCTACCCCGACGGGGTTGAATCATCTGCGCGTATGGCCCAAATCATTCAATCGTCCCTTTCGTGTTCCTTTCCCACGTCTTCCGTGGCTTCATCTCGCTGCAAAAGTGAGGAACAAGAAGAGGCAGACGATCACGATGATCGAGCCGAGAAAAAGAGTTCTGAAGTAACGCTCCCAATCCGCGGTCCGGCCATCGCTGAGTCTCCGCATGAATCCACGCAATAGCTTCACGCCACAAAACAAAACGATGGCGATCAACACCAAGATGGCTTGGCCCATTCCGATATCAATGACTGCTATGAAGCTCATGACTTTCTTGAGACCTGACCCCACTTATGACCCCTTACAATCAATTACGCACTTTAATAGGTTCTCCTCTGACCAGCTTTTCCGCATTCCATCGTATCGATGGGTTGGGATCCTTCGCGGCCTTACTCAAGAACGCATCTCGATGTCTCCCACCGCATGTGTCCATCACCCATAATATCATGATCTTGAGATCCATGTCATAGCGAGCCTCCTCACTCGACAAAGTCGGCGGATTAGGCAACAGATGAGAAGGTGTCTTCTCATAGAGCGCCAGCAGCCTTTGTATGATGTCCTCATCAACCACTTTGGCGCTGCAATGCACCAGAGCCCCCACGGCTGCGTATATGTCTTCCTTGTCAGTGCTCCGCAAATAAATCCTGATGATGCGAATCGCCTCCTCGTGGGGCATCCGTTTTCCGTCGATGACTGTTTCCACCTTCAGATCGATGGGGCCTTTGAGCGCAGAAGCCTTGGATTCCAAATCGATCGCATGTTCCGCAAGAGCCGCCATACTCGCAGTGAGTTTTCTTGCCATGCGTGCTCTGACATACTCATCTGGAGGCGGCATCAGCCGCGCGATATCATTTGAGGTCCAGTGGCCTGACGCTGGAAACTCTGGTTCCACCAGACTCTTCGGCGGGGTTCCTGACGGCGACTTCCCGCAATAATGCAGAGAGGCCAACACTGCGATCCCGGCAACTATCGCCACACACATGAGCGCCTTGTAATTGAGGGAGGGCTTCATGGTGAATAGTTTCCTGACCGCTATCAGCTTAACGGCGTTTCGTTTGAAAGGCATCTTTCCGTTTTGGGTGCACGATGCAGACGCACCAGATGACGCAGCCGAGAAACAGGACAAGCACACTGTGTCGAATTAGATAATCGCACATCAAATGGTTCATCCACCATGACCGTGGCACCAAGCGATCGTAAAGAACCAGGATGGGAAGGCTGACGCCGATCACAAGCAACGGCAAGACCAGTTGTTTAAGACGGTTCACGCTGAATCACTTCCCGCAAATCTCACACCCGCATCATGGGGCGTCAACTCCCGACTCCAGACGGACCGCCTCAGTCCCGCCAGTTGTGTTTTCAATGCCGTGTCTTTCATCGCTTGGCACTCCAATCATTTTACCAGTGGCCGCGAGGCGTTTCGACTCACAAATGGCAATGGGTTCGGCATCAGGCACTTTTCAACGGCTTCTCAAGAGTCGAAGCGGCAAGCGGCAAGCGGCAAGCGCGAAGCGTCCGAACTGTAGCGGCGGTCTCTGACCGCCGCCCGCGCGAGCTGCCCGCAAAGGTAGCCCCGCCACTCCGTGGCGGGACATGTGATTGTTCAATCCCGCGACGGAGTCGCGGGGCTACTTTGATGTTCATCTCGTCGTCGCTGCTGCTCAAAGACTATCGTTCCAATCGCGGACAGACGCTGACAGAGGCGGCCTTCTTCGTAGCCGCCGACGTAAGTCGGCGGATGGTGGCGACGCTGACCGACGCGGGGCAAACGGCACGGAATCCGCCGTCTCACGACGGCGCCTACGGGGGAGCACCAACGCTGGCGGACGGCACGGAATCCGCCGTCTCACGACGGCGGCTACGAGGACGCGCCTTCTCCGCGCTTCCCGCTTCCCCGTTCGCGTCCTTTCGCGTGTTTAGCGGGCCTCTTCTCCTTTCCCGCTCGCCAGCTCACCGGGACGGTTCGCCCTACCTCAGAGACGCCGCCCCGTTTCCGCAGATCATCCCCGCCCACCATCCCCGCCGGAAATCCGCCGTTCCGACTTCCACATCACGCGGCTTTGAGAGATGGCGTTGCCGGCATCTCGTCCCACGTCCGGCCGTCGAGGATTCGGCCCGCCTTCTTCTTTTGGACGCCGCCCCA
>JBAZIR010000200.1:0-10456 GCA_041651735.1 Verrucomicrobiia bacterium
TGGGCCCGAAGCCGCGTTTCATCAGCCGCAGGTTGCGATCAAGCCACGGCTGGAACGCCGTTGGCAGCCAGCGATAGCTCAGCGCATCGCGCCCCTTGTTGAACCACGCTTTCTGCGGCGTGCCGTCCGCGTTGAAGATGATGTGGTCGTAGGAATAGCCTTCGGCGTCGGGATAGAAATCAATGTAGTTGTCGTGAGGACAGAACAGGATGCCGTTGCGCTTGCACGCCGTGACCATGGCCATGAAATCGTCCTGATTCCCCGCAGGTGGGCAGATGTCCGGCAGACGGTAATCGTAACCCCAGCGCTGCCAGACGTGCTTCACGAACACCGCGTCGGTCAGCCCATAGCGCGCAGCCTGTTCAATGCCATTCGCGGCTTCGCGATAGTCGCCACCCCACTGGTCGAGGCAGATGCGTCCCTGAATCTTCGCGACGCCACCGGCCGGCTTGAAGTTGGCGATGGCGCGATACACCCGCGCCGCCGCGAACGCGCCATGCTGTGACGGCACCAGCGAGAACGTCGCGTCATGGTGCGTCACCAGCGAGCAACGCCGCGTCTCCGGGTCCACTCGGAAGAAGTCGGGGAAAATGTCCACCGCCTGCACCAGCGACAGCCCGCCGGCAAAATCCGCGCCGACATGCCGCGTCGAAAGCGTGAAGCCGCCACCGCGCAGATCGAACTTGCCGGGATCCTGAATCACGTTGCCGAAACCGGCGTAGACGCGCCGCACCTTCTCCGACGCCGGGCCGAGCATCAGTTGGGTAAATCGTGGCTCGCCGCGTTTGTCGCGCTTCACGCCCGGCATCGAGAACATCACGCGTAGCGCTCCCTTCTCTGTCCAAAGCTTCGCCCGCGCGCGCACCGGCTGGTCGCCCTTGAGCAGGTAATGATCAAGCACGCCTCTGCCATCGCTGAAACTGTCCTCGACGCGATCGCAGATCAGGCTGGCGCGGCTCGTCGCAATCGGCAGACCGTCAACCTCGAACGTGAAGCCGTCGAAGACCACTTCGCGCTTGTCGTCCACGAATGCGATGAACGCGTCCGCCAGCCCGTTCGGCCCGGCCACGACCGCGGCACCCACCGTGGCCGCTTCATTCGTCAGCTTCCACGCCCAATCAATGGCGTCACCCGTCAGCACCGCCCGCGCCGCACGCACCGCCGCCTGCCGTCGGGCCGCCCGCCGGTCTTCCGGTTCCGCCGCGACCGGCGCGCCGACCCATACCGTCGGCTCGGCCCAGAACGACGAGTCACACGATGTGTTGGGCGCCGGGCCGGGGCCGGTGAACAACCGCAGCGTGATCTCACGACCCGCGTAATCGGAAAGATCCACGCGCGCCGGCTCCCAGCTTTTGGCGGCGGAGAACCTCGCAAAAACCTGCTTGAACTCCCCACCGTCGCTAACGAGCACACGGAAATCCACGCCGTCGCTCGCGCCCTCGCGTTTCGCGTTGCTGTCGCGGATGGCGGTGGCAAAGTCCAGATGAACCGGCTTCTGTTTCGGCAGCGCGACGCGAAAATCCATCAGCGCGTCGCCCCAGCCGCCGCGATACGGCGGATGCACGTTGAATGTGTGCCGTGTTTCACCACGATCGGCGCTGGAGATTCCCACGCTGCAACCGGTCGCGGTGTCAGAACCTTGCCAGCCCGCTGGTTTGACCATCGGCGGTTTGCCGTTCACGGCGATGGTTGTCTGGAAAGTCTTCACCGCGAGCAGGCTTAACGGGCCGCGCTGCGGCGCGCGCGCCACCGCTGGCGTCTCCGCCTTCTTCTCCGCCGCCAATGCCTCGCGCGCCACTGACAGGATCAGGATGGCGTGCGCGGTCTGTGGCTTGCCTTTTGCGGCGCGAAACTCGACACGCGCATGGACCGGGTAGAGCGCCGCGTAAGTGCCCGCGCCGGCGACGACTGAAAACGGCAGCGTCTGCGTCGAGTTCGGCGCGAGCGTAAACTTGCGCGCCCGCTCGCTCTCGACACGCCAGTCGTCCGTCACCGACACGCGCACGACACCGGAGATCGGCGTGTCACCGGCGTTGGCAAGCGTCACCGGCACGGCGATGGATTTCTCCAAGGCCTTCACCTCGCCGGGATCAGCGATGCTGACGGTGAGCGGCCCGGCCGTATCGCGTGGCGGCGTGAATGCCAGTGCAAGCGCGGAGACAGTCAGAAAAGCGGTGATTCCAAATAACGAACGGAGCGAGCACAATGTTTTCATGGCGGTTTTCCTGATGCCGAATCTTAGCGGCCCCGTTTCCGCCAAGTCACGCTCGAATGCGCCGTGTGGCGGGTGATGCAGTTCATCGAGCGTTTGTTTTTTTCCAGCGCCTCCGGTATCCTTCCAGCCTGTGGAACAAGGTATGAAAACCGCAATGAGACGCCTGGAATACGTGATGTGCATTGGCTTGATGGCGATGCTGGCGTGCGGCTGCTCGATGCGCCGGATGGCGACACTGCAAGTCGCCGACGCGCTGGCGGCTTCGGGCAGCACGTTCTCATCGGACGACGATCCGGAATTGGTGCGCGAGGCGATTCCGTTCGGACTGAAAACGATGGAAAGCCTGCTGGCGGACCTGCCGGAACACCGCGGCCTGTTGCTGGCGCTCGCTTCCGGTTTCACCGAATACGCCTTCGCGTTCGTGCAAATGGACGCCGATGAAATCGAATCACAAAACCTAACCAAGGCCACCGCGATGCGGACGCGCGCCCGCAAACTCTACCTGCGAGCGCGCGACTACGGTCTGCGCGGGCTGGAGGTGACGCACCGGGATTTCGGCCGGTTGTTGCGCGACAACCCGCAGAACGCGGTGAAAGCCGCCACGCGCGAAGACGTGCCGTTGCT
Organism: Verrucomicrobiia bacterium; assembly: GCA_041651735.1. GTDB lineage: Bacteria > Verrucomicrobiota > Verrucomicrobiia > CAIQCK01 > CAIQCK01 > CAIQCK01. The sequence goes on from JBAZIR010000200.1 coordinate 2,840, forward strand.
TTACTGGACAGGCGCGGCGTGGGCCGCGGCAATCTCGACGGCGAAGAGCGACTCAAAGTTGATGGCCGAGCTGCCCGCGGCGGCGGCGATGGCGCAGCGCGCGTTGGAACTGGACGAGTCGTGGGACAACGGCTCGCTGCACGAGTTCTTCATCGCCTACGACGGCGGCCGGTCGGCGGCGATGGGCGGCTCGATCGAGCGGGCGCGCAAACATTTCGCGCGCGCGGTGGAATTGAGCGGCGGGCTGCGGGCATCGGCCTACGTTGGCCTGGCCGAAACGGTGTGCGTCGCCGAACAGAAGAAAGCCGAGTTCCACCAGATGCTGGACAAAGCGCTGGCGGTGGACCCGGACAAGAAACCGGAGTGGCGGCTGTTGAACCTGGTGACGCAGCGCCGGGCGCGCTGGTTGAAGGAGCACACGGACGATTTGTTCCCGTGAGTCGGCGCCGACAGTCTGAATGTTTCTTGTGAATGGCGCGTTATATTTGGCCGATGGCCACGCCTGATTGCTAGTCGAAGCTGATTTTTAGAAAGAAATTCATGAGTCTCAATATTTTCGTTTCATCCGCGTTGCGACTGTTGCTCGCGGCTGTCGTGTTGCTGGCAGCGATGCCCGCCGGACACGCGCAGAATGTCGTCATCAAGCTGGCCACGCTCGCGCCGGAAGGCTCGTCGTGGCACCTCACCCTCAAGGAAATGGGCGAGGAGTGGAAGAAAGTTTCCAACGGCCGCGTGACGCTGAGGATTTATCCCGGTGGCGTCGTGGGCGACGAGGCGGAAATGATCAGCAAGATTCGCCTCGGCACCATCCACTCCGCGGCGGTGACGACGATGGGATTGAGCGAAATTGACCGCGGCGTGCAGGCGTTGTGCATCCCCATGCTCTACCGGTCGGACGCGGAACTGGACTACGTCCGCGCGAAGCTGGCGCCGAAGCTCGAAGAGCGGATGGCCGCCAAAGGTTTCATCGTGCTGACGTGGGGCGAGGCCGGCTGGGTCTATTTCTTCACCAAGACGCCCGTGACGCGGCCCGACGACCTGAAGAAGCTCAAGATGTTCTCGTGGGCCGGCGACAACTCGACGCTCGATCTCTGGAAGAACGCCGGTTTCACCGTCGTGCCGCTGGCCAGCACCGACATCATGCCAGGGCTGCAGACCGGCATGATCACCGCTTTTGCCACGGCGCCGGTGGCCGCACTTTCGTTTCAGTGGTATTCGCTCGCGCCCAACATGACCGACGTGCGCTGGGCGCCGCTGGTCGGCGCGACCATCCTCGACAAGCGCGCGTGGGAACGCATCCCCGCCGACGCGCGCGATGCCATCAAGACTGCCGCGCGCAAGGCCGGCGAGAAAATCCAGACCGACGTGCGCAAGGGCGCCCTTGAAGCCGTGAACGCGATGAAGGAGCACAAGCTGAACGTCGTGCCCGTGGCGGCCGACGCGCTGGCCGCGTGGCGTTCGGCCGCCGAAGGCGTCTATCCGAAACTCGTCGGCCCATTCGTGCCGGCGGACATGTTCGAGGAGGCGAAGAAGCTCGTCGAGGAATTCCGCGCCAAGGGCGGTGCCGGTGCAAACTGAGCCGCCAACCCTGATTCCCCACGGTCAAGCCGCGCCAGCGCGGCAGGGGCCGCTGCGCAGTTTTGAAAACTCGCTGGCCATTCTCGCACTCGTGGCAATGTCGTTGCTGCCGCTGATCGAGATCGTCACGCGCAAGTTCTTCAACTGGGGCGTGCCCGGCTCCTCGATTATCGTCCAACATCTGACGCTGGTCATCGCGTTCCTCGGCGCGGCACTGGCGGCACGTGAGGGCCGGCTTCTGAAGCTTGCCACCGGCGAGGCGCTCGCGCATGGCCGCCTCCAGCACGTCGTCAGCGCATTTGGCGCGGCAGTGGGCGCGTGTGTCACGGCGGCGCTCTGCTACGCAAGCCTGCAACTCGTGCTCTCTGAACGTGGCGCAGGGCTGGAAATCGTTCCCGGTGTGAAACGCTGGGCTGTGGAGGCGGTGATGCCGCTGACGCTGGCGCTGGTAACGCTTCGGCAGGTGTGGCGCGCGTCGGATCGCTGGCCGGGACGCGTCATTGCGGCGCTCGGCGTTTTCGCGGCGGCGGGGTTCATGTTTCTGCCGGATAGCGCGGGCAGTTTCCTATTCTGGCCGCTGATGATCCTGTTGATCGTCGGCACGGCGGTGGGCGCGCCGATCTTCGCGATGATCGGCGGCGCGGCGTTATTGCTGTTCTGGAGCGAGGCGACGCCGGTGTCGTCCGTGGCGGTGGAAGCCTACCGGCTGACGGTGTCGCCGATGCTGCCGACGATCCCGCTGTTCACGCTGGCGGGCTACATCCTCGCCGAAGGCGGCACGAGCAAGCGGCTGGTGAGGCTGTTCAATGCATGGTGCGGCTGGTTTCCCGGCGGCATGGCAGTGGTGGCAGCGCTGGTGTGCGCGTTTTTTACGACGTTCACCGGCGGCAGCGGCGTGACGATTCTTGCCGTGGGCGGGCTGCTGCTGCCGATGCTGCTGCAAGCAAAGTATTCGGACCGGTTCTCTGTCGGCTTGCTGACAACCGCCGGCTCGCTGGGACTGCTGTTTCCGCCGAGCCTGCCTGTAATCCTCTACGCGATCGTGGCCCAGCAACAGCACGTGAACGTGGACATCAAGGACCTGTTCATCGCAGGTTTCGTGCCGGGCTGCCTGATGGTCGCCGCGTGCGCGGCTTGGGCGATGTATCAAGGCACCAAGAGCGGCGCGGGCCGGACGAAATTCGAGTGGACCGAGGCGCGGGCGGCGTTATGGGCGGCGAAGTGGGAGGTCGTGCTGCCGATCGTGGTGATGGCGTTCATCTTCGGCGGGTTCGCGACGCTGGTGGAGGCGGCGGCGTTGACGGTGCTCTACGCGTTCTTCATCGAGTGCGTCATCCACCGCGACCTGAAGATCAGCCGCGACATGCCGCGGACGGTGACGGAGTGCGCCACACTGCTCGGCGGCGTGATGATTATCCTCTGCGTGGCGCTGGGCCTGACGAGCTACCTGGTGGACGCGGAGGTGCCGAAGCATATGGCGACCTGGGTTCGCAGTCACGTCGAGTCGCAGTTCCTGTTTCTGCTTGGCCTGAACATCATGCTGATCTTCGTGGGCGGGCTGATGGACATCTTCCCGGCCATTGTCGTGGTGGTGCCGTTGATCACGCCGATGGGCACGGCGTTCGGCGTGGACCCGGTGCATCTGGGTATCATCTTTTTGGCGAACATGGAGTTTGGTTTCCTGGCGCCACCGGTGGGCCTGAACCTGCTGCTGGCATCGTATCGCTTCAACCGCCCGCTGCCGCAGATTTACCGCAACGCGCTGCCCGGCATGTTCATCATGTTCGCCTGCGTGCTGATCATCACCTACCTGCCAATGATGACGACGGGTGTGTTGCGGCTGGTCGGACGATAGGACAGCCTCTTACTTGTCCGGTCTTCGCGAATGATCATTGGACAGGCGGGACGCCTGTCCTACTTTGAACTGTGACACCTGCCGAAATTCGCTTCGCCGCCGACGGCATGCTGCAATCGCTGGCCACGTGGTTGCGCGCGCTCGGTTACGATTGTCTGGCGGGACGCGAGCGGTTCGGGCGACGGCTGCTGGAGCAGGCGGTAGCCGAGGAGCGCGTGTTCCTGACGCGCAACACTCATCTCAACGACTGGCCGCGCGTGCTCGTGGAACGAGCGCGAATTCTTCACGTGTCCGGGGAGCAGTTCCCGCAACAGTTGCGCGAGATCGTGGAGAAATTTTCGCTCGATTGGCAACGATTCCTCTTCACGCGCTGTCTGGAATGCAACGAGCCGTTGCGTGTCGTTGACAAATCAGAGGCATTGCCGCATCTGCCACCGCGGGTGGCCGCGCGCGAGGACAATTTCTGGCAATGCGGGCGATGTGGGCGTTATTTCTGGCACGGCAGCCACGTGCAAAACAGCATGGCGCGACTGCGGCGATGGATGGAAAGGTGAGCGGCCCGGCCGCCGTCCGTCACTGGCTTAGAAATTCAGGCCGAAGAACTTCTTAAAGAATCCTTGCGCAGGCGGCTCCTGACCGGGCAGCAACGGCGGCTGGTTCTGATCTATCCAAAGGCTGAGCGCAGCGGCGACGCCTTCGGGCGAGAGATGGGTGCTGACGATGCGTTGCAGTCCCGGCTCGATCAGGAACCGCATCGGCGCGGTGTCCGCGCCGAACTGCTGGCAGACGGGGCCTTGGTATCCCTGGCCATCCCAGTAAACCGGCCACGGCAGCGGATGCTGCATTTGGAGGATGTCCATCGCTTCGCGGCTCTGGTCCACGCAGATGGTGTAGATCTCAAACCCTTTCGAGTGATAGCGGAGGTAAAGCTGGACCAATTTCGCGGTGTCCTCCAGCACGTTCTTGGACTTTGCCGACCAGAACTCGATGAGGAGTGTCTGGCCTTTGAGCGCCTCCGTGTTCATTTTTTCGCCGCGCAAACCGGTGAGTTTTACCGGCTCGCACGGGTTATTCAGCAGATCGCACTGCTTGATGAGCGACCGCGCGTTGAAGGCAAAATCGCTTTCGGGGAATCGCTTGAGCAAGTCCTCAGCCGCCTGCTTGGCGGCGTTCAACATGCCCTGCCGGCGGCGAAACTGTGCGTGCATCAACATCGCCGCAGCCGCTTCGCGACGATGAGGAAAGTCCTTGACGATGCGCTTGGCGACAGCGACGCCTTGTTCAGGATGGTCGGGCCACGTGGCATTGAGCAGGAGGAACTCCGCGCGGATGGCGTCATCTTCGTTCGGCTTGTGCGCGAGCACTTCGTGCGCAGCGCGCTCGGCGCGCGCCTGCTGGGCATGATCCTTGTTCATCTGGAACAGGAGGAGCCGGCATCGCGCCTCGTTGATGCGCACCAGGTTGACGTGGGAGCTGTTCGGAAAATCCTTGATGAACTGCTGGCAACGATCCGCCACGTCTTGATACCAAACCATGCTGCCCTCGGCGCTGGCGGGTTTCTTGGTGGTGAAAAGCGATTCCAATTCCGACCACGAGACCAGTTCTTCCTCGGATTTGAGAATCCGCTTTGCCGCGTCCATCAGAGCGGCCTTGCGGTCGGACTCCGAGATGTCTGGCATCGTCGCAAGGCTCTCGGCGATGTCGGTTTTGAGTTTCGATTTCGCGCTCGAAGAACCGTAACCTGGCCGCGTTTTGGGCGGCGTTGGCCGGGGCGTCGCGACACTGGCGGGTTTCTTGGAGGCAACGACGGTTGGCGGGCTGTGTTTCGCCGGCTTCTCGTCACTGGATCGCTTTGCCGCGGGTGGCGTCGGCTTGGTCGCGGTAACGACAGCCGGCGGCTTGGCGGCGGCAACCACGATCGGCGTTGTGACCTTCGCGGCCGGTTGGGTGGTCTCGGCCGGAGGAGCATTGGTCGCCGAACTCAACGGCTTGGCGTAAAGCGTGCCACCGATTTCGATCTGCGCCGGTTGTGGCGCCGGCAGCGGCGGCGCGGGTGGTGTCGGCCGGGGCGTCTCCTCGCTATCGGGCTTCTTGGAGACAACGACGGTTGGCCGGTTGTGCTTCGCCGGCTTCTCGTCACTGGATCGCTTTGCCGCGGGTGGCGTCGGCGTGGCCGGCTCGCTGGGAGCGATCACTGCCGGCCGGCTGAGCTTCGCTGGCTTCTCCACGCTGGCAAACGGTTTCGCTACCGGCGACGGTGGCTTGGCGACGGCAACCATAATCGGAGTGGTGACCTTCACGGCCGGTTTGGTGGTCTCGACCGGAAGGGCATTGGTCGCCGAACTCAACGGTTTGGCGTAGAGAACGCCGCCAATTTCAATGTGCGTCGGTTGCGGCGCCGGCGCCGGCGGCGCGGGTGGCCTTGGCCGGGGCGTCGGCTCGCTGTCAGGCTTCTTGGAGGCAACGACAGTTGGCCGGTCGAGTTTCACCGGTTTCTCGTCACCGGATCGCTTTGCCACGAGCGGCACCGGCTTGGTCCCGGTAACGACAGCCGGTGGCTTGGCGACGGCAACCATAGTCGGCGCTGTGACCTCCACGGCCGGTTGGGTGGTCTTGACCGGAAGGGCATGGGTCGCCGAACTCAACGGTTTGGCGTAGAGAACGCCGCCAATTTCAATGTGCGTCGGCTGCGGCGCCGGCAGCGGCGGCGCTGGCACCGGCATAGGTGACGGCGGGGCGGGCGCGATGGCTGCTTGTGTCGTCGACGGAGGAGCCGTCGGCTTCGATGGATGTTTCGCGGCAGCGACGTTGCGCTTCTCGGGCGCCAACGTCCTGACCGCATCAGGCTTGGGTGTTTCTCTCTTGCTGACAACCAGCGGTTTTCTCGCGGCGGTGCGAACGGCCGGCTTGACCGGTGCGCCGGACTTCGGGGGCGGAACAGCCGACGACGCGAGCGCGCCGATGGATTGCCACCGCTTCATCAGGGGTTCGATCTCCGTCGGATGCACTGCGACGCGCGCTACGAGGCCGAACGGATCCACAAGCAACCGCGTGGGCGCAACCATCGACGGAAAAACCTCGATCAGTTTCGCGTTGGCCGGGTCGTTGGCGAATACTTGCGGCCACGGTGTCGGACATGCGGCGTTGGCCTTGTCGAATGCCGCGCGATCGGTGTCGAGGTTAATGCCAACGATGAGCAGGCCGCTGTCGTGGCGGACCTCGAACAACCGGCGCAACACGTCCGTGTTCTCGCTCGCCGGCAACGTGGCGGCGGTCCAGAAATCCAGCACCAGCGCCTGGCCGCGCAGCTCGTCGAGATCGAGTGTTTTGCCATCCGTGGTGGTCACGGTCACCAGCGGCGCCGGTCGCGCTACGAGGCCAAGCTGGCGGAGCAAAGTGCGCGCCTGCACCGCTTCGGGCGAATTTGGAAACGCGCCGAAGAGTCCGATGGCCGCCTCGCGCACCGCGCGTTCGTCACCCTTGCGCTGCTGCGCGCGCACCAGCAGCCAGAATGCCTCGGCGGCAAAAGACTGGTCGGAGAAATCGCGGATGATCAACCGTGTCTGTTCAATGACAATCCCCAGATCCTCCGGCCAGGCCACGCGGGCCAGCACCAGTCGCGCGCGAGCCGCGCCGGGGCCGCGGTCATTTTTGGCGAGCGCCTGGCGGGCAAGCTGCAAAGCCTTGTCACGCTCGGCGCGATCGTTGGTCAGCACGGACAGCTCCATCCGGCACTGCGCGTCCAACGCGCGCAGCTCGGCAATATGCGAACTGCGGGGTTGGTCGGTGAGGAATTGTTCGCAACGAACCACGACGGTCACGAGCCAGTCGCGCAAGGCGTCGCCGCTGTCATCGGCCGGCCGCCTGGCAAGCATGTTCTGGATGCGACGCAGGCCGAGGACCTCGCTGGCCGAATCTTTCGGATTGGGCACAAACACAACGTCGGCGGAGGACGCCGTCGCTTCGCGTGATGGCGCGTTCGTGCTGTCGGCGGCGCGAAGCTCCGCCCCTGCAATCAACGCCACCAACATGCACACCCATCGTTTCATGCAATAAGTTGAGCCACCAGATCGCCCACTTCTGTTGTAGTATAACCCATCCTGCCGGCAGCAAGCGATTTCAATTTCGTGTTCACGACCTGGATGACGGAGTTCTCAATGGCCTTCGCGGCGACACCCTCACCG
>JBAZIR010000201.1:0-10381 GCA_041651735.1 Verrucomicrobiia bacterium
AGGAGATCGTGACAATGCCATTGCAGGCGGCAGTTCCTTGCGGCACCACCTGAATGCCATCATCGCGGAGCTTACGCGTTATCTCCTCAGCGATGTTCAGCGGAGGTCCCTCGCGCCACGTCGAAGAGCGGACTTGAAGCTCGACCTTCCGGACAACCGGAGGTGGAGGAGCGGAAGGATGCGAGTTCTCTTTGCCGCACGCCGCGGCAAACAGACACCTTAGCACAACGGATGCTCGTGCCCAGCGGAGGCCGCGAAAGACGATTGTCGTCGCGCTCATCGATGGTTGCGGAACATTGTCACTACCCAACGGCTCGCTGCAAGTGCAAAAGGGTCCTCTGTTTTAATAGATTAGCAATGTGTCGAACGTTGGGCGGCAGATTCCGCTAGCGGCGCAGGACCTAGTGATCTCAACAACAAGCAGGGTTTCAAGCTTGTTCTCGCTCAAGCATTCTGCAACAAACTCACTGTTGATCTACAACGTGCGGCATGCGAACCACACTATGATTTCTGCAATCACACTCACCCGCGATCCGCTGCAAATTCTGAGGGTTGACGCCATTGGCTATGGCGCGAAGGATACGGGTGAAATGGGCGGCGGCGCCGCGGCAGCAGTTCTTGCTGCTGCCGGCCCAGAGATTTTGGACGCGTTGTGTTCGAGGTTGGTTACTTCGCCACGCAGGGTTGGCGACGTTGTTTTGACTGACTCATTCAAGTTGCAGACGATCGGCATTCGATGGGTCATCCATATCATTTCGATCATCAAGCACACATCACAGGGAGCTTACTGCCCGCGGCCGGAACGTTTGAAAGACGGTGTATACGCAGCGTTGACGGCAGCATCCAAAGCGGGCGCGCGTTCTCTTGCCTTGTCGGCTCTCGGCACAGGAGAAGGACGAGTTTCTCCAAACGATTCAGCCCGTTACATGCTCGATGGTGTGCGGGCGTTTCAACGGAGTCCAAGTGCATCAGCCTTGGCTGTGACCCTTTCGCTTCCGAGCTGTCGCGATTACGACGCTTTCAGTTCAGTCATTCATAGCCGTTTACCATAGCTTGACTAGAGGGGGGCCAACGACTGGAAACACGCGTTTCCAGATTGTTGTCGCTCGTCAGCTGCACATAGGCGGCGATCTGCCGTAACAGACGCACGAGCGCGGCACGTTTGATCTTCTTCTCAGCCTTTGCTTCTTGAATCACCCGCGACAGCCACCTACGCTACAGGCGAGTTCCAAGCATCAAGGAGACAACATGAGATATGTTACATGGTTGATTGAGTTGAGAAACAGAGTTTCGCTTGTCCTGTGGTGCGTGTTGCTGACCGTGGCCGCTGTGGCGATGGGCGCGGAGGATGCGGTGGATCGTGAGATCACGCCGTGGCAGCCGGGGATGCTGGACATCCACCAAATCAGCACCGGTCGCGGCAATGCCGGCCTCTACATTTTGCCCGACGGCACGACACTGCTGGTGGACGCGGGCGAGCTGCCGCGCAAGACACCCAAACATACGCCCGACCGACCGAACGACTCGCGACCAGCCGGCGAATGGATCGCGCGCTACATCCGCCATGCGTTGCGCCACGACCCGAAGCCGTCGCTGGACTATGCGCTGGTGACCCACTTTCATGATGACCACATGGGCAGCATGGCGGACACCTTGCCGATGTCCCGCGCTGGAGCGTATCGCCTGACGGGGTTGACGTGGGTTGGCGAGAATCTCCGGATTGCCAAAATGCTGGATCGCGGGTGGCCGGATTACAACTACCCGAAACCCGTGCAGGATCCTGCAACGATGAACTACCGGGCGTTTGTGAAATGGCAGATGGCGAACAATGGCATGAAGGCGGATCGGTTTGTGCCGGGCCGGAACAACCAGGTGGTGCTCTGTCGCGATGCGAAGAAGTATCCGGAATTTGAGTTCCGCAACGTGGGCGCGAACGGTGAAATCTGGACGGGCGTCGGCACGGTCACACGCTGCCATTTCCCGGACTTGAAAGATGTGCCCAAGCCGGACTGGCCGCACGAGAATATGTGCAGCACTTCGTTCCGGCTGAGCTACGGGAAGTTTGACTATTTCAACGGCGGCGACATCCCCGGGGTGCCGTCGGAAGGTTATCCCTCATGGCACGACGTGGAAACGCCCGTGGCCAAGGCGGTGGGACCGGTGGAGGCGGCCATCCTGGATCACCACGGCTACGTGGACACACAAAACGAGTTCTTTGTGGCCACGTTGCGTCCACGGGTGTGGACTCTCTCGGTTTGGGACTCCGGCCACCCGACGTTGCGAGTCTGGCAGCGGCTGCGGTCAGGGCGCATCTACACCGGCCCGCGTGACGTTTTCGCAACGGACCTGCACCCGGCCACCCGGCTGGTGGTCGGCGGCATTGAGAAACTGGCGAGCGATCGCGGCCACATCGTCCTGCGCGTGTCGCCCGGCGGCGGCGAGTATCGTGTGTTGATCGTGGACGATGACTCCGAAAGCCACCGTGTCACGAAGATTTTCGGACCGTTCAAGTCGCAGTAGCCCATCGGTTCAGCCTCAACGCGTCCTTTGCAGTGACAGCATCCAGCGGTTGGCCTCCGGCTCGCCAGCGTAGCGCACGCGGTCAAAATACTCGGCCATTTCCCCAGCGCTAAACTCCCCTGTCTCAACACGAGCGGACCACTCCGCTACGGTCTGCCGGATGTTGTTGCGCTGGCGGTCCAATTCCGCGAGACGCTCGGCGGCGGTCTGTCCGAGAACCTGCTCCACGACTGCGGCGTCGGCTGTGGCGAGAAACTGCCGTTCGATGGCTTGTCCGATCATTTCGTTGACGTATGTGGGGACGGAACTCCCCTCGGTAATCTGTTGCGCAAGGCCCAGCCCGACACTGGCCGCGGTTTGGGCTGTCGCCAGGTCGCCCCTGGCCATGGCTGAGGCTTCCATCATGCCCAGTTCGCGGCTCAAGTCGCGCATCATGCTGAGATGCGGCAGCAGCAGCCCAAACGTGGCCGCAAGTTTTGCCTCCAGCTCTGTCCGGTCCGCGCCAAGATAGAGCGCTTCGGCGGCCACGGAATGGTCGAGCAGATAGTCCTCGTACGACGTTTTTGAGGCGGCGGCGACCATCTCTTGAAGCGCGTTGGCTGGCTGGTTGTTCTTGAAGCCGTCCAGCGCAGCAAAAAAACTGGCGAGCCGGTTGTCGTGCGCCGCGTGCTGAAATGCCGTGACCCATTGCGCGCGATCCTCGGGCAACGCATTGAGGGCAAGCACGAGAAACTGCACATGCGGATCATCTGGAAACGCCGCCGCCGCTTCCTTCAGGTAACGGTTATCCCCGCTGGCTTGAAACGCCGCCAGCAGATTGCTGGCGTTGCGGCCATGCTCATTCAGGTATCGTTCCACTTCCACTGGCGAGAGATTGAGGTTCCGAGTGCCGTTGAGCAGCGCCTTCAGGATCTGGACGTCGTTGTCCGCCGCCGAACCGCTACGTCTGGCCGATGCGGTGGTTGCTAAGGCTGGCGGCCGGCGCATTGGGCGTTTGACCGCTGCGGGTGGCCGCGTCAGCGCCCTCGCTGTCAGGTGGCTGTTCTTCGCCGTCCGGGATGGCACAGAATATTTGATAAACAATCCACCGGCGACGACGAGAATCAGAATACCCATCACGACCATACCGGGCTTTGTCTTCATGTTCTGCAACTAGGACGCACACCGGCGGCGAATTTGTCTGCGCGAGCCGCGCCTTCTTTTCAGCCAGCACGGCCAACGCGACCTTGACAGGCGGGAAGTGAAGTCTTAAACCCTTTGGCTCCGCTTTGAACCAAACAATAAGGAATACAGAATGAATCACGGTTTGAAAATTTCGCAGAAGGCTGCACTGGACTTGGTTTCGCTCGGCGCCCTCGTGCATCGCCTCGATCCCGGCGTCATCCCCTTCCGCAAGGCCAGCAGTTGTGCCATCCACGTCAGCGGCGGGGAATTTAACGTCGCGGCCAACCTGAGCGATTGCTTCCGCCTGAAGACCGCCATCGTCAGTGCGATGGTGGACTACCCCATCGGCGACATGATCGCCGAGCGCGTGCGGGCGATGGGCGTGCAGCCGTTCTACAAGCGATTTGCCCACAACGGCGTCACCGGGCCGAACATGGCCACCGTGTACAGCGACCGCGGCCAGGGCGTGCGCGCGCCGGTGGTGTTCTACAACCGCTGCAACGAGGCGGCGGCGCAGCTCAAGCCGGGCGACTTCGACTGGAAAGAGATTTTCGCGGGCGGCGCGCGGTGGTTCCACAGCGGCGGCATCTTCGCAGCGCTGTCGGAGACGACGGCGGAGTTGATCATCGAGGGCATGAAGGCGGCGAAGGCGGCGGGCGCTGTGACGTCGTTCGACCTGAACTTCCGCGAGAAGCTCTGGAAGATTTCCGGCGGAGAGAAGCGCGCAGTATCGGTGATCCGGCGCATCGTGGAGAATGTGGACGTGCTGGTCGGCAACGAGGAGGATTTGCAGAAGGGCCTCGGTATTGCCGGGCAGGACGTGGCGGCGAAATCGAAACTCGATCCGAGCGCGTTCTTCGGCATGATTGACAAAGTGGTGAAGCAGCAGCCGAACGTGAAGGTCGTTGCGACGACCTTGCGCGAGGTGCACTCGACGAACCGCCACAGTTGGAGCGCGGTGGCGTGGATCAACGGCAAGACGCACGTGGCGCCGACGTGCGAGCTGGATGTGCTGGATCGCATCGGCGGCGGCGATGGATTTGCCTCGGGCTTCATCTATGGCCTGCTGGCCGGCGAATCACCGGAGGAATCGGTGAAGCTTGGCTGGGCGCACGGCGCGCTGCTGACGACGTTCCCCGGTGATACGACGATGGCGACCGTCGAGCAAGTGCGCGCATTTGCCAAAGGCGGCTCGGCGCGTGTGCAACGGTAGACGACCGTGATCAAGGACCGGCGATCAGGTGCGGCAATCTGAGAATTGCCGTTCGCGCCATTTGATGTGGCCGCGTGTTGTTTTGTGCTGGAATCTGGCAGGAACACAAGCCAGCGCTGTTGACAAGGAAGGTTGATGTGACTCACGACACATGAGCAGGAGTCCAACTCACAGAGGACGCATGATGCAGCGTAAGGGGTCGCTGCTGGCGTGTGTCTGCGTTGCGGTCCTGACAGTCACTTCCTGCCTTGTTCTCGCTCAGCCGCAGGCGGATTTTCTGACTCCTGAAGAGCGGTCGTGGCTGCGAACACACGGTCCATTGCGCTGGTCAACCCACCCGAATGCCCCTCCCTATGGTTTTGTGAAGTCCGACGGTCGGTTTGAGGGTCTCACTCCTGAACTGATGGCGATGGTGGCGAAGCAGCTTGGAGTCGAGGTCAAACCGGTTGTTTACGAGACTTGGTCGGAGACGCTGGCAGCGATCAAGCGCGGGGAATATGATCTGTTGGCGGGCGCCGTTCCCACGGAAGACTGCAAGGAATACCTTCTCTTTACCCGCCCCTATCAGAATGTGCCCACGGTCTTATTCGTCAACCGCACCACGAGCGAGATCAGCAATCTCCAGGACTTGAAGCACTGTCGCGTAGGCGTGGGCCGCGACAGCATTGCGCACGAGTGGATTCAGCGCAATCACCCTGAGATCAAGATTGTGCCTGTGGAAACCGCACGCGAGGGGTTGCTGCTGCTGGCGGTGGACCAACTGGACGCGATGGCGGAAAGCCTGCCGCTGGGGCATTATGTCATCACGGAAAACCTGTTGAGCAATTTGCAAGTACTGCCCGGCGGATCATTGTTCTACGGCCAGCATTGCCTGGCGGTAAAAAAAGACAACAACCGGCTGCAGGCGATTCTGCAAAAGACGTTGGACAAACTCCCGCAGCCCGATCTTAGGACGCTGTTTGCGAAGTGGAGTGGGACGGAGTTGAAGCGGCCGTCCTGGCGTCCCCCGGAGTGGCTGTTGGAAAGTGTGTTGCTGCTTCTGGCGATCTGCGTGGGTTCTGTGATCTGGAACTACTTGTTGCGCCACCGTCTGGCCGAACAGGCGAGGCAGATTCACGAGCAGGTGGAAAAAGAAAGAGAATCGGAACGGCTCTGCGTCGACATCATCGAGAATGCCACCGACATGGTCTATTCGCGGGATCTAAAGGGCAATTACATCAGCATCAATCCCGCGGGTCAGCGGCTTCTGGGATATACGCAGGAAGAGGTGTCGCGGCTGAATGTGAAGGATGTGGTCGTGCCGGAACACATGGACCGAGTCGGACAGCAAACGCCGACGAAACTCGCGGGAGAAACAGCGTTGGTCTATGAAGTGGAAGTGTTGACCCGCGACCGCCGTCGCGTCTGGTTGGAGACCAGCGTGAGGTTGTTATACAAGGACGGCAAGCCGGCGGGTGTGCAAGGCATCGCGCGTGACATCACCAAGCGCAAGGAAGCCGAAGCGGCTGCAGAACAGGAGCGCAAGTTCCTGCGCACGTTGGTCGACAACATGCCCGACCTGGTTTACACGAAGGATCTTGAAGCCAGGTTCATCCTGAGCAATACCGCCCACGTCAACTTCATGGGCGTGGCGTCTGAAGCGGACCTGGCAGGCAAGACCGTGCTCGATTTGCATCCACCCGAGTTGGCACGGAGCTATTATGCCGACGATCTGCACGTGCTTCGAACTGGAGACACGATTCACAACCGCGAGGAACTGGTTCGAGATCATCAGGGCGTGGCGCGCTGGCATCTGACCATCAAAGTGCCCTTGCGCGACCGCGATGGAAAGATCATCGGATTGATCGGTGTGAGCCGCGACATTCATCGACAGAAGCATGCCTTGGAATCGCTGCATGAATCCGAACTGCTCTACCATTCCCTGGTTGAACAACTCCCCCAGTCTATTTTTCGCAAGGATATCGAGGGACGGGTGACGTTTGCCAATTCGCGCTACTGCGAGAGCATGCAGCGGGAACTGAAGGATATTCTGGGCAAAACGGATGCCGAACTGTTCCCCCCGGAGTTGGCGGAGAAGTATCGCGCAGACGACAAGCAGGTCATGGAGAGCGGCACTCTTTTTGAGGCCATCGAGCGTCATCGCACTCCAGACGACCGTGAGTTCTTCGTGCACGTGATGAAATCGCCGCTGCGTGAGACGGACGGACGGATTGTCGGCATCCAGTGCATCTTCTGGGACGTAACCGGGCGCAAGTTGACGGAGGACGCGCTGCGCCATTCGGAACAGCGGTTGCGGTTGGCGACGGAGGCGGCGCAGATGGGGACTTGGGACCGGGACATGAAGAACAACAGGCTTTTCTGGTCCGCAACCCAGGAAAAGCTCATGGGATATGAGCCGGGCACCTCGCCCGGCACCTATGAGGCTTTTTGCGAGTTGGTGCACCCTGACAGCCGCGACGCGCTCGCTGCTGCGCAGAAGAAAGCGCTGGAAACCGGCGAGTATAGCGCCGAATTGCAGTTTCAACTCCGGAATGGCGCCACGCGCTGGGGACTCGTGCGCGGACAGATCATCTACGATGACCAAGGGAAGCCCGAACGAATCCTTGGCGTGGATTTTGACATCACCAAGCGCAAGCAGGCGGAGGAGGAACTTGCCAGACTCAACGAGGGACTGGAGCAGCGCGTCAGGCAGCGTACCGCCGAACTGGCCGCCTCCAACAAGGAACTGGAAGCATTCTGCTATTCGGTCTCGCACGACCTGCGGGCACCGCTGCGCTCGATTGATGGTTTCAGCGCGCTGGTGGTGGAAAGATGTCAGAACCAACTCGACGCCACGTCCCTGGACTACTTGCAACGCGCGCGGGACGCCGCCCAACAGATGGGAGACCTGATCAATGACCTGTTGCAGCTATCGCGCGTGACCCGCTGCGAATTGCAGCCGGTGCCGGTGGATCTGAGCGCGCTCGCCAACACCATCGCGGAGGAATTGAAAAACTCCCAACCCCACCGGCAGGCAGACGTCGTGCTTCAGTCAAAGCTTACCGCTTTTGGCGATCCGCGGCTGCTGCGCGTCGTGCTGGAAAACCTGCTGAGCAATGCATGGAAGTTCACCAGTCACGAACCCCGGGCGCGAATCGAGTTTGGCGCGTCTCGCGAAAACGGCTTGACGATCTACTACGTGCGCGATAACGGTGCAGGCTTCGATATGGCTTACGTCCACAAATTGTTTGTGCCGTTTCAACGGTTGCACTCGGTCACGGAGTTTCCGGGCACGGGCGTCGGTCTTGCGAGCGTTCAACGCATCATCCACCGCCACGCTGGCCGTGTATGGGTGGACGCTGCGGTCGGCCGCGGTGCAACCTTTTACTTCACGCTTCCAAATGAAAGTTCCCCTGCATGAATGACAAAACCATCCTCTTGGTGGAAGACAATCCCAACGACGCAACCCTGACGCTTGAAGCCTTGAAGAAATACAAGCTCGCCAATGAGGTGGCTCTGGCGCGCGATGGTGTAGAGGCTTTGGACTACCTTTTCGCCCGCGGTTCGTATGCGAACCGCAACGCCTCCCATGTGCCCGCTCTTGTGTTGCTGGACATCAAGCTGCCGAAAATGGATGGGTTCGAAGTGCTCCGGGAAATTCGCGCAAACAAGTTGACCGCGCTGATACCCGTGGTCATGTTGACCTCTTCGCGGGAAGAACAGGACCTTCTCGAAAGTTATCGTCTCCGCTGCAACAGCTACATCTGCAAGCCGGTGGACTTCATCCAGTTTGTTCATGCGGTGGAGCAACTTGAGCTTTACTGGCTTGTGACCAATGAAGCTCCGCCCGCCGCGCGGATCCCGTAAAGCCACGTCTTTCCTTTCCCGCAGGTGTGTCACTCATGCACCGGCGAAGCCCGGCACTATCTTCATCGCACGTCATCGCAGTAAGAAGACACGCATCTCAAACCAAGAATCCCATGCGCCACCACCACTTCAAAAACGTTCTCGCTGGCCTTGCTTTGATCCTCTCGGCGGGTGGGCTTTGGGCGGACGTGCGCCTGCCCGCGATCCTGTCCGACAATCTGGTTCTGCAGAAAGGGGTGCCGGTTCCAATCCGTGGTTGGGCGGAGCCTGCGGAAAAGGTTGCGGTCGAGTTTGCCGGTCAGCGCAAGGAGACTGTGACCGACAAGGCAGGAAATTGGACCGTCACGCTCGATCCCTTGGCGACGTCCACAGTGCCGGCTGAGTTGCGAGTGGCCGGGAAGAACACTGTCATCATCAAGAACGTGGTGGTGGGCGATGTCTGGCTGGCGTCGGGGCAGTCCAACATGGAAATGTCGGTCAGGCAGGCTGCGAATGCGGCCCAAGAGATGACGAGCGCAAACTACCCCGAGATCCGGTTCTTCATGGTCGTGCGCGACATGGCCTCGACACCCCGGGACGATGGCGCGGGAAAGTGGGTCATCTGCACGCCGGCGAACGTCGGCGCGTTCTCTGCTGCCGCGTATTTCTTTGCCCGCGAACTCCACACGAAATATCGCGTCCCGACCGGCGTGATCAATAGCTCCGTTGGCGCGAGTTCGTGCCAGGCTTGGACCCCGGCCGAAGTCCTCACGTCCGATCCGAGGCTGCCGCAGTTAGCCGCGTTGGCCCCGGAGAACTACCGCGATAGGAAGACCTACGAGGCATTCCGCAAAGAGACCTACGAGAAATACTCCTGCAAGGACCCAGGCGTGACACCCGAGTACCTTGCCTGGGCGCAACCGGGCCTCGACGTGTCGGACTGGAAGGACTTCAAAGCGCCGAGCAGCATCGAGGCGCAAGGCATGAACATCGACGGCGGCGTTTGGTTCCGCAAGGAGGTGGACATTCCTGCGACGTGGGCCGGACAGAACCTCTCCATCGCGCTCGGTCCGATCAGCGACAATGACGTCACCTACATGAATGGCGTGAAGGTCGGTGCCACCGAAAACAACTGGCGCGAATGGGTGTTCCGCACGTACCCGATCCCCGGCAAGCTCGTCAAGGCTGGTCGGAACGTCATCGCCGTCCGCATCTTCAACCGGATTGGCAACGGTGGTTTCTATCCGGGCTATCCTGCGCCCCTGAAATTGCGCAAGGACAACGCCAACGAAATCATTCTCTCGGGCATATGGAAGAGCAAGGTCGAGATGTCCACCAAGCCGGCCAAACTGCCGTTTACGCTGCCGAGCCCGTACAGCGTTCCCACGGCGTTCTTCAATGCCATGATCGCGCCTTACTCGAAGTTTCCGCTGCGCGGGTTCATCTGGTATCAAGGCGAGGGGAACGCCGGTGCAGCGCAGCAGCACGACGTCTTATTCCCCGCCATGATTGAGTCGTGGCGCAAGTGGTGGGGCGACCCAAACCTGCCCTTCTACTTCGTGCAACTGGCGAGTTTCCGGGCGCGCGGAGCGCAACCGTCCGAGGGTGGCTGGGCTCGCCTCCGGGAATCCCAGATGAAAACGCTGGCGCTGCACAACA
>JBAZIR010000202.1:0-10358 GCA_041651735.1 Verrucomicrobiia bacterium
GACGATCCTCGCGCATCCGACGGGGCGGCTGCTGCTGGAGCGCGAAGCTTACGCGGTGGATATGCGCGCTGTGATCGAGGCGGCAGCGCGCTGCGGTGTCATCATCGAGATCAACGCGCACCCTCATCGGCTCGACATGGACTGGCGCTGGTGGAAGTTCGCGAAGGAGCGCGGCGTCAAATGCGCCATCAACGCCGACGCGCACAGCATCGCCGACCTGCAATACCTCGCCATCGGCGTCGGCATCGCCCGCAAAGGCTGGCTGACGAAAGCCGACGTGATCAACTGCCTGCCAGCGAACAAAGTCGAAGCGGCGTTGAAAGCGAGGAGAAAATCGTAAGTCGCAATTCGTGATTCGCAGTCCGCAACCGACACGCAACCGCCATCTCGAATCACAAGTCGCGAATCACGGGTAACGAATCACCATGAACGAAGGCACATTCCTCTCATCTCTTGCCCGCCGCTCCAGCAATCCGGCCATTTCGTGGCTGATGAAGCTGACGCTGGACCAGCCGCATCTCATCTCGCTGGCCGCCGGCTTCACCGACAACGAAACACTGCCGGTGGCGGAGGTTGGCGCGCTGACAGCCGAGTTGGTGCGCGACGACGCGGCGGCGCGGACGGCGTTGCAATACGGCTCCACGGCGGGCGACGCCGAATTGCGCAAGCTGACGCTCAACCGCGTTTGCGCGCAAGACGGCATCGCACCGGGCGCGGCGCTGACGGCCGACGATGTCGTCATCACCAATGGCTCGCAGCAGTTGCTCTACCTGCTCAGCGAGGTGCTGTGCGATCCGGGTGACATCGTGCTGGTCGAGGACCCGACTTACTTCGTTTATCTCGGCATCTGCGAGGCGCTCGGCATCGAAGCGACGCCGGTGCGGCTGGAACCGGACGGCATTTCACCTGACGACTTGAAACGAACGCTCCAGCGCCTGATGGACAACGGCACGCTCGACCGGCTGAAGTTTGTCTATCTCGTCACCTATTTTCAGAACCCGACCGGCTGGACAACGAGCTTTGAGAAGAAGCGCGAGGCGTTCGCCATCCTGCGGCACTACGAAGCCGCTGCGGGACATCCGATCTTCGTACTGGAGGATGCCGCCTATCGCGACCTGCGTTTCGCCGGGCCGGACACGCCGTCGCTGAAGTCGCTCGACATGGCCAATGAGCGCATCGCCTACTCGAACACCTACACCAAGCCGTTCGCCACCGGCATCAAGGTCGGCTACGGCGTGCTGCCGCGATCCCTCATGCGCCACGTGCTGCGCTCCAAGGGCAACCACGACTTCGGCTCGCCAAACTTCAACCAGTGCCTGATCGCGCTCGCGCTGCGCACCGGCGTCTACGACCAGCATCTGCCCAGGATGCACGCCGGCTACCGCCGGCGGAAGGAATTGATGGGTGGCGCGCTGAAGAAATATTTCCCGCCGGCAGCCAAGTGGCAGGAAGCCAATGGCGGCCTTTACTTCTGGCCGGAACTGCCCGCGCAGCATGACACGAGCCGTGATGGCGCCATCTTCCGCGCGGCGCTCGACGCCGGCGTGCTCTACGTGCCGGGCGATTTGTGTTTCGTCAACTCGCCGCTGCGGCCGAAGCCGAACAACTGCATGCGTCTTTCCTTTGGCGGCACGCCCTCGGCCCAGATCGAGGAAGGCATCAAGCGGCTTGGCGCGGTGCTGCGCTCGCACGGGCTGTAGCGGCGCTACGCCTTCTTGAACCGCGCGCAGACGATGAGAAGGACGACTTGTTCCGCCGCCAACGCGCACAAGCTCGCAATGGGCGAAATGCGCGCGCCGAGCGACGGCGCCATGCTCACCATCGCCGCCACGGTCAACACCAGCATGGTGACGTTCAGAAGTTTGGCCGCCGTCAACATGCGGCTGTGGCCGGCCGCGAGCAGTTTGCCGTTGCGGTATTCGTTCCAAACGGCGATCAGCGGCAGGAACATCGAGATGCGGAGCACGTCTTTGATGAGCGGCAACAGCGCCGCCGGCGCTTGAAACGCGTGCAGCAACAGCCAGTCGCCCAGCGGCGTCCACGCCAGCAAGCCGACGATCGCGGTGGCGCCAACGCCGGTCTGTACGCAGAACCAGCCCACCGTGCGGTCGCGCCGGTCGTGCGGATGCGCCCCGGCCAGCGGCGCGCTGAAGAACAGCGACACCTGATGGATCATGAACAGCGGCCCCATCAGCAGATACGTGACGACGCTGCCGATGGCGGCGGTGGCAATGACGCTCTGCGGATTGGGGATGCGCGAAAGTCCGGCGTTGATGATGGACATCGTCATCGCGCCGGTGATGGCAGCGACGACCAGCGGCAGATAAAACATCGTCACGCGGCGAAACGTCAGCGGCGGCGCGGCGGCTTCCGAGCGCGGCTGCTGTTGCGGCAGCGTGTGAAACCACTTCCGAAAGCTGCCGAATGCCGACACCGCCTCAACCGCCATGCCCGCGAGAAAAATAACGCTGCCGCGCATGCCGCTGTCGAGCCAGCCTGTTTGCGTGAAGAGCGTCGCCAGACCGAGCATCATCACCACGCGGAACCCCATGCCGAGCGTGATCCAAAGCGTCTTCTGTTTCACCAACAGCACCGAATGAAAGACGCTGCGCAGCACCGAGAACAGCGAGATGAACATCAGCAGCCGGAACACGTCAACCGCCGCCGGAAAGAGTTCGTCGCGCGCACCCATCCAGCCGTGAATCACAAGATACGCCAGTGGCGTCCACGCAACCGCCAGACAAATGAGCTGGTCCACCAAGCCGGCCAGCAGCGCCACGCGCATGTAGGTGCCCCAGCCCGCGCGGTCACGCACAAGCGCCGCGCCCGTCTGCCGCAACATCACCATCGGCGATTCGGCCAGCACGCAGATGGAGTTTGCGACGGCGTAGGAGGCGACCGACTGCGCCGGCTGCGAGGTGCGGTTGAGCGAGCCGTTGATGATGGCGTGGCTGATCGTCATCATCGCGTTGCTGGCCGCCAGCGGGGCGTAGAATTTCCAGAGCGTCCATTGGCTGACGCCGCTTTCGGGAGACGGCGCTCCGACCGGCGCTACGACGGGCACTTCCTCGTTGTCAAAAGGTTCGCTCACGAGACTCCCCGCAGTGTGCGGAGTCGCGGAGGGAAATTCAAGCGAACGGCAACACCCCCAGTCTTGCCGCCGCCGCTGCGGTCGCTTATAAGGTCTGCATGACCACCGACTTCGTTCGCCCTGACAAACGCCGGCCCGACCAGTTGCGGCGCGTGCGCATCCGCAAGAACTACGTCCGCTCCGCGCTCGGCTCGGCGCTGTGTGAGTTCGGCAACACGCGCGTCATCTGTGTAGCCAGCGTCGAAGAAGAGGTGCCGCGCTGGATGCGGGCGCAGAAAGTGACCGGCGGCTGGATCACGGGCGAATATGCGATGCTGCCCTACGCCGGTGGCGAACGCAAACAACGCGAGAGCACGCGCGGCAAGCTTGACGGCCGGACGGTGGAAATCCAGCGCCTCGTCGGCCGCGCCATGCGCGCTGTGATTGACCTGGAAAAGCTCGGCCCGCGCACCGTCTGGGTTGACTGCGACGTGCTGGAGGCCGACGGCGGCACGCGCACGGCGGCGATCACCGGGGCGTTTGTGGCGCTCTGTCTGGCGCTACGCAAGCTGCAAAAGGAAGGGCTGATCACCGACTGGCCGATCAAGCAGCAGATTGCCGCCGTCAGCGTCGGCATTCTCGAAGGCACGCCGATCCTCGACCTCTGTTACGCCGAGGACTCCAAGGCCGCCGTGGACATGAACGTGGTGATGACCGACGCCGGCGAGTTCGTCGAGGTCCAGGGCTCTGGCGAGGAGGCGACGTTCACCACCGCGCAACTTCAACAAATGCTCGCGCTGGCTGAGAAAGGTGTCCGCGAGCTGATGACGCTGCAGAAGCGGGTGATTGGATGAAAAGTGAAGAGTCTCGGAAGGCGCGGTTGGCAGGATTTGTGTTCGGCCAACTCTCAGCTTTTCACTCTTAACCCTTGATGTCTGTCAAAACGATGTTCCGCCACTCCTTCATTCACATTTACGGTGTCGGCCCGAAGCTGGAGCAGGCGCTCTGGCGCGAGGGCGTCACCGACTGGCAGACGGCGCTCGACACACCGCTGGAGCGGATCGCGCATGTCAAGGCCGACTGGGTGAAGCGCGGTTGCGAGGCGGCGTTGCGCGCGGCGGAACGCGGTGACCTGGCGCACTTCGCGCAATGCTGGCCGTCGCGCGACTCGTGGCGCTGGCTGGGGGAATTCACCGACCACGCTGTTTATCTCGATATCGAGACCACCGGCGAGCCGAAGGAGATCGGCGAGATCACTTGCATCGGCCTCTATGACGGCCGCACGCCGCGGATGCTCGTCAATGGCCGCGACCTCGACCAACTGCCGGAGGCGCTCGCGCCGTATTCACTTGTGGTGACCTACAACGGCGGGCCGTTCGACTTGCCGTTCATCCGCGCGAAGTTTCCCGGCATCCGCCTGCCGCCGCTGCACGTGGACCTTTGTCCGTCGCTGCGGCACGTCGGACTGAAAGGCGGCCTCAAGAGCATTGAGCGGCAAGCTAACCTCGACCGGCCCGAAGTGGTTGAGGAAGCGGACGGATGGACTGCCGTGCTGCTCTGGCGCCGGCATCAGGCTGGCGATGATCGCGCATTGCCGACACTGTTACGCTATTGCGCCGAGGACATCGTTGCGCTGGAGCCGCTTGCGCGCATCGCTTACAATCGCCACCTCGACGCGCTTGTTACGAAGCCACCCGGCGTGGCGCGGATGGAGCGGGCGACACGCCCGTTCCTCAACATGCCGTTCTCGCGCGAGCTGCTGGCGGAACTGACCGGCATTCATCTGCCGTCCGCGCCGTCCATGGTTCGCGAAACGCCGCCGCCGTGGCAGGCGCTGGTCCGTCCGCTGGTGATGGAATCAGCGCATGAGAAGGCGAAGGACTGGTTGAAAAGGAAAACTGGAGAGAAGTGAAACTTGCCGCACGCAAGGAACATTTGGACATTCTCCGACGCAAAACCAAACGCGTCATTTTCTGTGTGCGTCTCCTCGACGCGCCCGGCGACACGATCAAAGGCGAAGTCTGGCATTGAGCCAGCACCTCGGCCGGCGTAGGCTGCGCGGCATTGGCGCACGAAAACGGAAACATTGTTCCCATTCAAGATGAAAACGAAACTTGAGGAAAAGAGCATGTATCCCGCGGTGAAGAAGTATCTAACCAGGCAACAAGGTTGTGAGTTCGCATACGCCGACTTGCCCGATGACGATGTCAAGCTGCGCGTTTCCAGAAATCACTGTGTGAGAGAAATAGATGTAGTCGCCATAAAAAATCCACACAGTCAGGATTTCAGAATTCATTTGGCGGAGGGGAAAACGTTCGCCAAAGGCCACAGCTTTGAAGAGTGTCTAAATCAGTTGGATTCTGTCAGCGGGTATGGAGATTATCTTTGGGCATTCTTCCCGGCAAAATCATGGCAGCAGCTTAGCAAAACAGATCGGGATCTCAACGAGACCAAGCTTCGGAAGAAGGGTTTTGGGCTGTTTCTGATAGAGGATGATCGCTGCGACGAACAAATCCCAGCTTCTCTAAACCTTGGCGTTATTGCCGCTCAAAAGAATCAAGTCTTGATTGATTTGCGCCTTCGGAGCGATTCGACCCTGCCTGTGCCCGAACCGCTCGCCTTTCAAGAGGCTCGCAGGGCGGAAACTGCGGTGATTCTCTGCGGGAAAATGCGCACGGTTGTGGAAACTGCAATCAAAGAAGCGTTGAGACAGCGAAGAAAGTGTCGTTGGTGTGACTTAGACGGTTGTTTTCTGGCAGCCGTCTGGGGTGGCAAACCATGGTATTCGGTTCAGATAGAACCTTTCGGACACAGTTTGGAGGATGGCCGGCCTGTCATTTGGATTTGGTTGAATTTGGAAGACTTGAAAAAGGAAGTTTCCGTCGGGGACGCAGACTTCGGGACTCACGTCTATTTGGAATACCCTTCAGAAGGCAACGACAAGACAGTTTTGGTTCAAGATTTCAAGAGCGGGAGCCACGGTGCACCGCGTAATCTTTTCCTTGGGCATCGAGTTGAGCTGATAGGGCGCACGACGGAAGCGATCAAGAAGGACTTGGTGACTTTGTTGCGTCGCAGCAGGAATGTTCTGAGGACAGCTCGGAAGAAATAGGCAACCAGAAGTGTCGTTCTTGGAAAGGAGTCGTCAGATGCATCGTATTACCTTCATTCTACTCTCAGCTCTTGCTGCGCTGTTCTTATCGCCGCACGCGACCGCCGCCAGCCGCGTGCTGGCTGAAAACAACAAAAGCGATTACGTCATCCGCCTTTGCGCCGAGCCGACACCTGCCGAGCGGCACGCGGCAGAGGAATTGAAACGGTATCTGAAAGAGATCAGCGGCGTCGAGTTGCCGATCCGCGAAGCCGGCGCATTGCCGGCGCGCGCCATTCTCGTAGGTCGCGATGCCGAGGCAGACCGGCTCGCGCCCGGTGTGGATTGGGCAAAGCTCGGCGGCGAAGGGTTTGTCGTGCGCACCTGCGGGCCGCATCTCGTGTTGGCGGGTGGACGGCCGCGCGGGACGCTCTACGCCGCATATTCGTTTCTCGACCAGGAACTGGGCTGTCGATGGCTCGCGCCAGATTGCAGCCGCATTCCGAAGCGCGCGCGGCTGGCAGTGCGCGACCTCAACCGCACGGTCGTGCCGCAATTGGAGTATCGCGAGACGTTCTCGTGGAGCGGCTACGACGGCGATTGGGCGGCGCGGAATTTCAGCAACGGCCACTCGGTGCGGCTGACGGACGCGCATGGCGGCAAGGTCGTGTATCAAGGGTTCGTTCACACATTCTATCCGCTGCTGCCGCCGGAAAAGCATTTCGCGCAGCACCCGGAGTGGTATTCGGAGCGCAACGGCAAGCGGTTCCACGAGCACGGCCAGTTGTGCCTGACCAACCCGGAGGTTGTGCGCGAGGTGACCGCCGCCGTTCGCGCGTGGTTGCGCAAGAACCCGCAGGCCACCATTGTCTCAGTCTCGCAGAACGACTGGCACGGCTGGTGCGAGTGCGCGAAGTGCAAGGCGGTGGACGATGAGGAGGGCAGCCACAGCGGCACGCTCCTGCGTTTCGTCAACCAGATCGCGGAAAACATTGAGAAGGAGTTCCCGAATGTCGCGGTGGACACGCTGGCCTACCAATACACCCGCAAGCCGCCCCGCCTCGTCCGCCCGCGGCCGAACGTCATCGTGCGGCTCTGCAGCATCGAGTGTTGCTTCAGCCATCCGCTGGAGAAATGCCCGCAAAACAAGGCGTTTGTGGACGACATCGTCGGCTGGTCGAAGGTCTGCCAGCGGCTCTACATCTGGGACTACGTTACCAATTTCGCCCACTACCTCCTGCCGCATCCAAACTTCGACGTGCTGCAGGCTAACATCCGGTTCTTCATCGCCCACGGCGTGCGCGGCATTTTCGAGCAGGGCGAGTATCAGTCGCCCGGCGGCGAGATGCTGGAACTGCGCAGCTACATCATCGCGCGGCTGTTGTGGAATCCCGGCTACGGCGCCAAGCGCGCGCTCGACGAGTTTGTCGACGGTTACTACGGCCCCGCCGCGCCGCCGATCCGCAAATACATCCGGCTGCTGCACGACAAGGTGAGGCGCGACAACATCCACATCCGATGCTACGTCCAGCCGAACACGCCGTGCTTCACGCCAGAGATCATTGGGCAGGCGGAGAAGCTCTTCGTCGAGGCAGAGCGCCTTGCGGCGAAACAGCCGGAGATTCTCAAGCGCGTCCGCATCGCCCATATGCCGGTGCAATACGTGATGCTCATCCGCGGCCGCGCCTGGACACGCGATGCGTTGCGCGCCGGCAAGAAGACCGGCCCGTTTGGCGCGGCCTGGTCGGAGAAGGAAACCGCCGACAAGTTTCTAGCGACTGCCGCCGTGGCGGGTGTGACACGAATCAGCGAAGGCGGACAGTTCGCGCTGTTCAAGGAGAAGTTACTGGCGCGCATGACCGCGCGCAGCGCACGATTCACGCCGCCGCCCGGCACGGAACAGTTGCCGGCGGGTCGCGTGGTGGACGTGCAGGACGATGAGTTCAGTTTCCACAAGGAAGGCACGCTCTGCGGCATCCGCGCCGACGGGACCGCCTCCGACGGCGCATGCGCGTGGCTCACCGGCGCGACGCACGAATGGGCGATCCAGTTCCATCTGCCACCCAATTACCTCAAGGCTGGCAAACGCTACCGCGCGTTTGCAGTCGTGAAAGTCCGCAAACTCGCCGACACTGGCGACGCATTCAGTTTCGGTCTCTACGACACCGCGGCGAAGAAGAGCATCGCCAGCCGTCGCGTGACGGCAAAGAACGCGCCGACAGATTGGAAACCTTGCGATCTCGGCGTCTTTGAAGCGAAGGGTGACCCCTACCTCTGGTTCGCCGGCTGCAAGAACGCCGCTGCTGTGCCGGAGATCCTGATTGACCGGGTTTATTTCGTCGAAGAAAAAGGCCGTTGATCTGTCAATGAAGGCGCTGTTCGCAGTCTTCCTGGGCGTGACCGCTGCCATCGCGGCTGAAAACACCGATCTCGACCGCGACCCGGCGTGGGCACAAGCGCATCTCAAAGCCCCCATGACGGCGGACGAGACGCGGGCGTTCATGAATCGGCTGGCGCAATTCGTGTTCGACAACCACATGAAGCGCGATACGAAGTCGGCGCAGCGCGGGATGATCTACGAGTACTTCCACGTCGAGCGTAAAGGCCAGGTGGACTCGTTCATGCAGGGCGAGGGGCTGGACACGATGCACGACGGTACGTGGTTCGCAGCGGCGCTGGTCCACGCGCATCGGGCAACGGGCGACAAGTTCTACAAGGAACTCCTGACGCAATGGGTGTTGCCGTTTTACCTGAAGATGCTCAACCACGGCGACCGACTGTTCACCTCCGAGCGCAACGACGGCCGGCCCGGTGATGACCGCGGCTGGCGCGGCAGCAAGGAATGGCTGCTGCAAGGGCGTGAAAAGGGATTCGTGCCGTATTGGTGGGACGACGGCGGGTCGGTGAGCCTCGACATGCTCTCGCGTCGTGACAAGGACGAACACGTCAACTTCGCCGGACGCAACGAACTCGCCGGCCAGCCAAATCCCGGTCGCCTGCTCAGCGGCTATTCGTTCGGCTCGTCGAACCACATGGCGCAGGACCTAGCAGTCATGTTGGAAGGGGCGTGGCCGCTCTTGAAAGACTCGACGGATCCGGCAGACAAGAGACTGGCTGCGGAGGTTGCGGAGGCAACGAAAAACCTGCAAGACTGCCGCGCGCGACACGGGTCGCCCGCCATTCCTGCCGTGCGCGCGGCGCTGGCGCTCACGAGCGGCAACGCGGCAATGCGGAAGTCGCTCCCGGCGGAGACATGGAAATCCGTCGGGACCGGCCGGAGTGATTACCGCCGTGCGCTCTACGACCTCAAGCCGGGCGAGCCGGTGACGATACCCGGTTTTGCTGACGATCAGGAGTATCGCTATTACGTTGCCTTGGCGCGCGAAGGCACCCTCGCAGAGCCGGCGGCGTTTCGGCTGATCTACGATTCGTTGACGTTGCCGATGCTTTACCGTGCCTACAGCGACGACGCGCCGGCGCCGCCTGGCATCAACGTCTTCGATCTCGCGCCTTACAGGTTTGTGGACGGCAAGCCGGCCGATTTCCGCTCCGACCGCAAAGGCCCCTCGAAGCGCCCGCGTCCGATCGGGTCGCGCATGGGGCCGCAAAACATGGTCTGTTGCGGTTGGGCGCTGCAGGCGTTACGGGCGTATCCGGGCATCTGGGAGGAACGCTGCCGGCGTGAAAAGAATCAGGATGTGCGTGTTTATTTCGACGAGTTTCCAGTAACTGGAAAACCCCTGGATGAAATGACGCCGCTCGGGTCGGTGACGCTCAACAACGCAACGCTGCGCCTCGTCAGTAGTCGCGTAAAGTTGAGGATGGACGGCGGATGCAAAGGCGACGCAACGGTAATCAAGGTTTTCAACCGGCCCGACGCGCAAGGCAGCCACGCTGTCGTCACGCTCGGCAAGGACAGGACGGTGCGCGCTGTAAATGACAAAGGTGAACCGCTGGTGGTTGAGGCCGAAATTGTTCCGACCCGCGACGGTTTCAAGATCAGCTACTTGCATCTGCCCTACACCGCGGTGAAAGGCCAGAAGGCGTGGGCCAACGGCATCGAGCACGGGCGCTGCTCGATCCAGGTCGGCGACGCGACGCGCAACTTCTGTCTCGCGAGCAGCGAGCGGCAGGTGGCGATATGGTTGGAGCACGAACTGGCCGGTGGTCTGCGCACGTGGGAGGCGATCTTCGATA
>JBAZIR010000203.1:0-10275 GCA_041651735.1 Verrucomicrobiia bacterium
AGCGCGTGCCCTTCAAAGTTGTGCGCGGTTCCAATGGCGACGCCTGCGTGGAAGTCGAGGTCGGTGGCGAGAAGAAGACATTCACTCCGCCAGAAGTCAGCGCAATGATCTTGCAGAAGCTGAAGGCCGACGCCGAAATGCGCCTTGGCGAGAAGATCACGCAAGCGGTCATCACCGTGCCGGCCTATTTCAACAACGCCCAGCGCGAGGCGACGAAGGACGCCGGCCGCATCGCGGGTCTGGAAGTGCTGCGCATCATCAATGAACCGACCGCAGCATCACTCGCCTACGGTCTCGACAAGAAGAAGGACGAGAAGATCGCCGTGTACGACCTCGGTGGCGGCACGTTCGACATCAGCGTGCTCGACATCGGCGACGGCGTGTTCGAGGTGAAAGCCACCAACGGTGACACGCACCTCGGCGGCGACGACTGGGATTCCCGGCTCATGGGCTGGGTGATTGACGATTTTCGCAAGGAACACGGCATTGACCTGAATAAGCAGCCGGATGCCTTGCAGCGCATCAAAGAGGAATCGGAAAAGGCCAAGATCGCCCTCTCCTCCGCGACGGAATACGAAATCAGCCTGCCATTCGTTACCGCCGACGCCAGCGGGCCGAAGCACATCCAGAAGAAACTGACGCGCTCGAAGATGGAGGAATTGTGCGACGATTTGTTTGAGCGCACGGTGACGCCGGTCCACGCCTGCTTGCGCGACGCGAAGCTCGACACGAAGAGCATTGACGAGCTCGTGCTCGTCGGCGGCATGACCCGCATGCCGCGCGTGGTCGAGACAGCCCACAAGCTCATCGGCAAAGCGCCGCATCAAGGCGTGAACCCCGACGAGGTCGTTGCGATTGGCGCCGGCATTCAGGGCGGCGTGCTCAAGGGCGAGGTCACTGACGTGCTGTTGCTCGACGTGACGCCGTTGACGCTCGGCGTCGAGACGCGCGGCGGCATCATGGCAAAGATGATCCCGCGCAACACCACCATCCCGACGCGCAAGAGCGAGATTTTTACCACCGCCGCCGAGAACCAGACCAGTGTCGAGGTGAAGATACACCAGGGCGAGAACGACATGTGCCGGTTCAACCGGATGCTCGGCAACTTCCATCTGGATGGCATTCCGCCGGCGCCGGCGATGGTGCCGCAGATCGAGGTGACGTTTGACATAGACGCCAACGGCATCCTGCACGTCAACGCGAAGGACCTCGGCACCGGCAAGGAGCAGAAGATCACCATCACCGCCTCCAGCGGCCTCTCGAAGGACGACGTGGAGAAGTTGCGCAAGGAAGCCGAGTTGCACGCGGACGAGGACAAGAAGCTCCGCGAGAAGGCCGAAGCGTTGAACGAAGCGGAGCGGTCGGTCTACCAGGCCAAGAAGCTTCTGAAGGAATTCAAGGACAAGGTCAGCGACGATCAGAAGAAGAAGATCGAGGGCGGCATCGAGAAAGTCGAAGAAGCGATCAAGAAGGATGACGCGGATGCGATGAAGAGCGCCGTCGAGTCCCTCAACGAAGCGTGGCACGAGATATCTTCCGCGTTGTATGCACAGGCCAAGGCCGCGGCACCGAAGCCGGGCGCGCCGGCCGACGCGGCAGCGGCAGCGGCAGCGGGCGCGGGCGCAGGTGCAGGCAGCCCGGGCAAGGCGAAGTCCGGCGATGGCAAGGAAGGCGAAGTGATTGACGCGGATTTCGAAGTCGTGGACGAGAACGACAAGAAGAAGAAGGAATAAGGTCTTGGCAGGCGCGCCGGTCGAAACTGGCGTGCCGCGTTTTCGTCGCAAGCAGTGTTCAGTAAACCAAAACCAATAGAAGGAGAGAACATTCGTATGGCACACATCAAACCTCTAGGAGATCGGGTGCTGGTGCAGCCGATCGAGGAGCAGGAAGTCAAGAAGGGCGGCATCATCATTCCCGACACCGCCAAGGAAAAACCACAGGAAGGGAAGATCATTGCCCTCGGCACCGGCAAGGTGGACGACAAAGGCAAGAAGATCGGCTTTGAGGTCAAGAAGGGCGACCGCGTCCTGATCCCGAAGTATGGTGGCACCGAAGTGAAAATCGAAGACGAGACCTACCTCCTCATCAAGGAAGAGGACATCCTCGGCATCATTGAGTAATTTCAACAACCCAAGTAAGGAGTAAATCATAATGGCAGCTAAGCAATTACTATTCGACGAAGCCGCACGGCAGAGCCTGCTTCGCGGCGTCGAGAAACTCTCCAAGGCCGTGGCCGTGACGCTCGGACCGAGGGGTCGCAATGTGGTTCTGGACAAGAAATACGGTTCCCCCACCATCACCAAGGACGGCGTCACCGTCGCCAAGGAGATCGAGTTGGAGAATCCGTTCGAGAACATGGGCGCGCAGATGGTGCGCGAAGTCGCCAGCAAGACGTCCGACGTCGCCGGCGACGGCACCACCACCGCCACTGTGCTCGCCGAGTCCATCTATCGCGAGGGTCTCAAGAACGTCACCGCTGGATCCAACCCCATGGCGCTCAAGCGCGGCATTGACCTCGCGGTCGAAGCTGCGGTCGCGGGCCTGCGGAGGATCAGCAAAGACGTCAAGGGCACCACGGAGATCGCCCAGGTTGCGACCATCAGCGCCAACGGTGAGAAGACCGTCGGCGAAATCATCGCGGACGCGATGGACAAGGTCGGCAAAGACGGTTCGATCACGGTTGAGGAAGCCAAGAGCATCGAGACCACGCTCGACGTCGTCGAGGGCATGCAGTTCGACAAAGGCTACTCCTCGCCCTACTTCGTGACCGACGCCGAGACCATGGAGTGCGTGCTCGAGAACGCCTACATTCTGCTCTTCGAAAAGAAGATCAGCAGCCTCAAGGACATGCTCCCGTTGCTGGAAAAGACCGCCAAGGCTGGCAAGCCGTTGCTGATTCTTGCCGAAGAGGTCGAGGGCGAAGCGCTCGCGACTCTCGTCGTCAACAAGCTGCGCGGCACCATCCAGGTCGCGGCCGTCAAGTCCCCCGGCTTCGGCGATCGCCGCAAGGCCATGTGCGAAGACATCGCCATCCTCACCGGTGGCAAGTTCATCAGCGAGGACCTCGGCATCAAGCTCGAGAACCTCACCCTCGATGATCTCGGCAAAGCCAAGAAGATCATCATTGATAAGGAGAACACCACCATCGTCGAAGGCGCAGGCAAGGCCAGCGACGTCCAGGGTCGCATCTCCCAGATCAAGAAGCAGATCGAGGAAACCACCAGCGACTACGACCGTGAGAAGCTCCAGGAGCGCCTGGCCAAGCTCGCGGGCGGCGTTGCCGTCATTCGCGTCGGTGCAGCCACCGAGACCGCGATGAAGGAAAAGAAAGCCCGTGTCGAGGACGCGCTCCATGCGACCCGCGCCGCGGTCGAAGAAGGTATCGTCCCCGGCGGTGGCGTGGCCCTGCTGCGCGCGTTGCCTGAGGTCGAGAAGCTCAAGCTGGAAGGCGACGAGCAGATCGGCGTCAACATCATCAAGCGCGCACTCGAAGAGCCCATCCGCAAGTTGACCTTCAATGCCGGCGTGGAAGGTTCCATCGTCCTGCAGGAGATCAAGAAGCGCAAGGGCAGCGAGGGCTTCAACGTCGAGACCCTCCAATACGAAGACCTGTTCAAGAGCGGCGTTGTGGACCCGACCAAGGTCACCCGCTCCGCGCTCCAGAATGCGGCCTCCATCGCCGGCCTCCTGCTGACGACCGAGTGCCTCATCACCGAGATCCCCGAGAAGGAGAAGCCTGCTCCTCCGGCCGGTGGTCCCGGCGGCGGCTACCCCGGCGGCGGCGAGTTCTAATCGCAGCCAGCCAGTAGCGCGGACCTCCAGTCCGCCAAAGTTGTAAGCGTGCGGGCGGGACTCGAAAGAGTCCCGCCCGTTTCGTTTTGGGGCACTTGGCGCTGGCATGTCGGCTGATTGAGGATAAACTCGATTTGGAGCCTTACTAGATGATGACCACCTGCAAATATTGCGGGACGAAGGTAATCCCGATGTCGAACGGTTGCTGTCCCAATTGCCAAGAGCCACTCACCGAAAATGCTGTCAAAGTGCCGCTTGCAATACCATCTCACAAACCTCCCCTGTCTGATCGAATAAGTGAGTTGGTCTTGTGGTGCATTGTCGGGCCGATTTCTCTTCTCTTTGCTGGCACCTCTCTTTTTGTAATTCTAGACGTAACGCTAAAAAGATATGGCCCGTGTACTGCGCCATTAGAAGGCGTCTACGGGCTTTTAGGATTGGTCGTGGGGTCAATTTGTTTTCCTTTGTCGGCGTTTCTTCTCGTTGGTGCTGTCGTCGGAATTGTTTCATGGTTTCGTAAACGCTGACCTTTTTCGTCAACAGGGTCAGTCCTCACATCTGGTCGAAACTTGCTGAACCGTTGTCTACCCCACCGCCCGCCCTTTAGCTTTTGCCCATCGGAAACCGGCCCTCGGCGGCGAGGGGATTTTTGATCAACTTCGTTCGTCTCGCGGACTCGGCTTTCGATTTTAGATTTCAGATTTCGGACCATGGATTACGGATTGACGGAGTCTCGCCCCACCTTTGGCCGCTGGCGCCAAACCATTCGGCGGGGTTAAAAACCATCACGGTGTCCAGAGCTTGAGATGCCGCGAGAACAGGAGATAATAACGCCATGCGATTACTGCCTGCTGCGATCCTGCCAGCGCTTTTCCTGATGCCGCTTTCGGCCACCTGCGCCGAACCGCCGCCCTCAACATCCGCGAAACCTGTGCCGGCCAAGCCGGATCGCCCGCAACCAAAAAAGCCGCAGGAGGTGCTCAAGGGCGAATGGCTGGACCCAGACCAAAGCGCGCCCAACGGCACGCAATACAAAACGTTTCACAGCGCGGTCATCGGAAGCAACGTCAGCTATCTCGTGTGGCTGCCGCCGGGCTACGAGCGGGGGACGAAGCGCTATCCCGTGATCTATTGGCTGCACGGACGGAGCAAGAACCAGCGCACCGGCGCGCTGATATTCGTCCCCCAAGTCGAGACTGCCATCAAAGAAGGCCTGCTGCCACCCGTCATCGTCGTCTCGGTCAACGGCGTGGGGCCCAGCTACTACCTCGATGCGCCCAACGGCCGGTTGCCGGTCGAGAGCGTGATCATCAAGGACCTGATCCCGCATGTGGACCGGACGTATCGCACCATCGCCCGGCGCGAAGGACGGGTGATTGATGGGTATTCCATGGGCGGCTTTGGCGCGGCGCGTCTGGGGTTCAAGTTTCCGGAGTTGTTCGGGACGGTTGTTGTGAGTGCCGGGGCGTTGCAGAACTCCAATGGGTTCAATCCGGAAGAGCATCCGAAAAAGCTGGCCCGCAAAAACGCCGACAAACTGCGCAAGACACGCATCCACATCGGGTGCGGTGCGCAGGACGGCCTGCTGCCCGTAAACCTGGAACTGCATAGGTTGCTGCAACAACTCGGTATCGAACACTCATATCAGGTGGTGCCCGACATGGCTCACGACTCGGCACTCTACTACGAGAAGCTCGGAACGAAGGTCTTCGAGTTCCATCGAAAGAGTCTCGAAGCGCTGAACAAGGGCCGGTAGGCGCAGCCGGACCGACAGCTAATCTGTCATCCGGGGATGTCCTCTCCGGCAAGATACTTTGCAAAAGCGCCGGGGTTTGGTAGGTTCCCGCAACCATTGAAAGGAATGAAGCTCATGCAAGTATCGAGACGCGGTTGGCTGAAGAATGCAGGTGTGGCTTGTTTTGGCGCGGCGTCGGGCGGACTGGCGGCGTCGTTGTGCGGGGCCTCCACGCCGTCGGGCGCGGGAGCACCGCCGTTGCCATGGCCTTATGTAAAGCTGGACCCCGATGCGGTCGCAGCGGCCGCGTATGAGATGCATTACAAGGGCGGTTGTTGTTTCGCAGTCTCCGGCAGCATCATCGGCGAGTTGGCCAAGAAGGTCGGCGCGCCTTTCACGACCTGGCCGACGGCGGTGATGACTTACGGCGGGGCTGGCGTGGCGGGCGTCGGCAGCCTCTGCGGCGCGCTAAACGGCGCGGCAATGGTCACGTTCCTTCTGGCGGGTTCGTCTGAGAAGGAAAAACAGAGCAAGGCTTCCGAGATCACGCGCGACATCTTCAACTGGTATGCGCAGACGGCGCTGCCGACCTTCCGCCCCGCGCAGCCGAAATTTGAAACCGTCAAGGTCATCTGCCGCTCGAACCTCTGCCACATCTCGGTCACCAAATGGTGCAAGGCGTCGAAGTGCAAGTTCACCTCAAAGGAGCGCGAGGAGCGTTGCGCGTGCCTCAGCGGGTCCGTGGCAAAACGCACGGTGGAGTTGCTGAACGCCCATCTCGCCGGCGAGTTCAAGGCGGCTTACAAGCTTCCGGCCGAGGCGCAGAAATGCCGGGATTGCCACGACAAAGGCAGCGCGCGCGAAGACAGCCGCGCCCAGATGGATTGCGGCGTGTGCCACTTCACGAAGACACCGCACCCGCAGTTGTAGCTGCGCTTATTTTCAGCAGGACGAGATGTCAAACGCGGGCGGGACCTTCAAGTGTCCCGCCCGTTTCGTTTGACCTGAACAGCACGCCCAACCCAGGAACAGTCGGAACCATTCAGCATGAACAGAAGAACGCGAACTCAAAAAACGATACTGACAGTATTGATCAGCGCGGTCCTGGCATCTTCGGCTGCAACGGCAGGCGATTGGAAATGGACCTCATACGGCCTTCCGAAGAGCGAATTGAAGACTTGCATTCCGGACACGCGAGGGGAACAGGACTTCTGGTGGATTCCCTATTTCCAAAGAAAACTGAAACAGCCCAGGAACAACCTGCTCTTCATAGGCGACTCCATCACCGATCTCTGGACATACCCTGTCACCCACCGGTATCCGGGCGGATTGGACACCTGGAACAAGCGTTACAAGGACATCGCCACGAACTTTGGAATCACGGGAGACAAGACACAGACCGTGCTCTGGCGACTGACCGAAGGCAAATCCCTCGAAGGCTTCACGCCCAAATACATCGTCCTCCTGATCGGCATCAACAACCTTCTTCAAAACGACACGCCGGAAGACACGGCCGCCGGAATCAGGGTCGTCGTCAACCATCTGAGAAAGGTCCTGCCTGATGCCAAATTGCTCGTTCTCGGAATCTTCCCCTGTCAGGAGAAGCCCAACGCCCCAATCAGGAGCAAGGTCAAGGCCGTCAACGACCAGATCAAGAACCTGGCCGACTCGAAGCACGTTTATTTCGCAGACATCGGCCATGTGTTTCTGGAGAAAGACGGTTCCATCACGAAAGAGGTCATGAGGGACCTGCTTCATCTTTCGCCCAAGGGTTACGAAATGTGGGCGGATGCCATGGAGCCTCACCTGAAGACACTGTTCAACGGCGACGCTTCCATGAAACTCCGGAAGGATTAGTTCAGTCGCAACAGCGGATCACCTTCCGTGCGTCTTTAAGAACGCCTTCAGAATCCGCGCCGTGTGACCTTGGGTGCCGTCGCGGGTGATTTCCTCCGGCGCGCCGAGCGCCACCACGCGCCCGCCGGCGTCGCCACCTTCGGGGCCGAGGTCAATGAGGTGGTCGGCCTCGGCGATGATGTCGAGGTTGTGCTCGATGACCACCAGCGTGTTGCCCGCGTCCACCAGGCGGTGCAGCACCTCGATGAGCCGGGCCACGTCCGCCATATGCAACCCCACCGTCGGCTCGTCGAGGATGTAGAGCGTGCGGCCCTGTGTCGGCTTTGACAACTCCGTCACCAGCTTGATGCGCTGCGCCTCGCCGCCGCTGAGCGTCGGGCTTTGCTGGCCAAGCGTGAGGTAATCGAGGCCGACATCGTGCAGCAGCGACAGCGGCCGCGTCAGGAACGGCTCCGCCTTGAAATACTCCAGCGCCTCCTCGACGCTCATCGCCAGCACATCGGCAATGGTCCTGTCCTTGAACCGCACGTCGAGCGTTTCCGGCGTAAACCGCCGGCCGCCGCATTCGTCGCACGTCACGCGCACGTCGGGCAGGAAGCTCATCGCAATGCGTTTGATCCCCTGCCCCTCGCACGCATCGCAGCGCCCGCCGCCGCGCGCGGCCGGCACGTTGAACGAGAACCGCTCCGGCCCGTAGCCGCGCATCTTCGCCTCCGGCACCTGCGCAAACAGTCGCCGGATGTCGTCATAGAACCCGACGTAGGTCGCCGGGCACGACCGTGGCGTCTTCCCGATGGGCGTCTGGTCCACCTCCAGCACGCGGTGGATGTCGGAAGGAAGAATGACGCGGTTGGCCCGCCGACTGTGGGCCGGGTCCCCTGCCCCGGCGCCGGTAACGCTGGCCGCGCGGCGTGAGGGCACGCGGCCCACGGCGTCCGTCGCTCCATGCAATAACACATCCCGCACGAGGGTGCTCTTGCCACTGCCGCTGACACCGGTCACCACGGTGAACCGCCCCAGCGGAAACTTCACCGTCAACTTCTTCAGGTTGTGCAGCATCGCGTCGCGCACCTCGACAAACTGTTTGCCATCGCCGCGCCGCGTTCGTGTCGGATGCCGCATCGGCTCACGCAGGAACCTGCCCGTGACCGATGCCGGCACGCGTATCACTTCCTTCGGCGTGCCCGCCGCCACCAACCTGCCGCCGTGGATGCCCGCGCCGGGACCGAGGTCAATTAGATGGTCGGCGGCGCGGATCGTCGTCTCGTCGTGCTCGACCACGACCACCGTGTTGCCCTTCTCGCGCAGTTTCTTCAGTGTCCGCAGCAGCATCTCGTCGTCTCGCGGGTGCAGGCCGATGGTCGGCTCGTCGAGAATGTAGCAGACGCCGCGCAAGTTCGAGCCGAGCTGCGCCGCGAGCCGGATGCGCTGGCTCTCGCCGCCGCTGAGCGTCGTGGCGCTGCGGTCAAGCGCAAGATAACCGAGGCCGACTTCCTCAACGAACGCCAGCCGCGACCGCATTTCGGCAACCATGTCGCGCGCAATCTCACGCTCGCGGCCCGCCAGCTTGAAACCATCGAGGTAACGATGAAATTCGCTCGTTGGCATGGCGGTCAGGTCGGCGATGTTCTTGCCGCGCAAGCGCACCGCGCAAGCTACTGGATTCAGCCGCGCGCCCCCGCAATCCGGACACGCCTCCTCGCCTCCCTCCCACCACGCGTTCCACACCGCCTCCTCGCCGGTCTGCTCCTCGTCCACACCGCGCATGGCCAGGCCGAACCCGTAACACGCCGGGCACCAGCCGTGGCGCGAGTTGAACGAGAACAGGCGGGGGTCGAGTTCCTCGAAACTGCGGCTGCATTTCGGGCAGGCGCGCTTGGTCGAGAACACAACATCCTTCAGGTGCGGCGCGGCGACCTGCAATGTGCCGTTACCAAATTCCAATGTCCGTTCCACCAATTGCGTCAATCGCCGGTTCGCTCCGCTGACCGTGGGCCGGGCGATGACGAGGTCAATGTCGTGCTCCTTGAACCGGTCGAGCCGCGGGAAGTCCGCGCTCGACAGGTAGCCGCCGTCCACGCGCAACTGCTCGATGCCCTTGCGCGCGGCCCATTCGGCGAGGTCGAGGTAAAACCCTTTGCGGGCGCGCACGCGCGGCGCGAGCAGTTCGATCTGCTGGCCGCGATAGTCCTTTGCAATGGCCGCCACGACCGCGTCCACCGTCTGCGGTTCGATGGCGACGTTGCAGTCGGGACAGAACTGCGTGCCGAGCTTGGCGAAGAGCAGCCGCAGGAAGTGATAGATCTCCGTGACCGTCGCGACTGTGCTTTTGCGGCCGCCGCGGCTCGTGCGTTGCTCGATGGCGACCGTCGGCGGCACGCCGGTGACGAGGTCCACGTCTGGCCGCGCCGCCGGCTCGATGAACTGCCGCGCGTAGGCATTGAGCGTTTCGAGATATCGCCGCTGGCCTTCGTTGAAGAGCAGGTCGAATGCGAGCGTGCTCTTGCCGCTACCGCTGACGCCGGTGATGACGGTAAACCGGTCGCGCGGAATGCTGACGCTGAGATCGCGCAGATTGTGCTCGCGGGCACGGACGATCTCAATGGTGCCACTCCGCCTGAATGTAGGAGGGGCCTCAGTGCCCCGACACTCTTTGGATTGCGCTTGAAGGAGTCGGGGCACTGAGGCCCCTCCTACATTCCGACGCAGCGCCCGACCTGTATGCGACGCCTTGCACGCCATCACCTGCTCCGGCGTTCCTTCCACTACGACGTGTCCGCCCTCGTCGCCGCCTTCGGGACCGAGGTCAATCACCCAGTCGGCATTGCGAATCACATCGAGGTGGTGCTCGATGACGATGAGCGAATGTCCGCGCTCCAGCAGCCGCTCGA
>JBAZIR010000204.1:0-10269 GCA_041651735.1 Verrucomicrobiia bacterium
ATTTCGGGCCGAGTTATCGCGGCCAGATTCTCCCGCGGAACTATAGCTATGCAATGCACGGCAGACCGCTGAGCTACTTCGAGTACCGCAGCCCGGTCTATTTGGAGGAGATGCGGCGATACTATCGTGGCGCGAAAGGGTTCACAGAGAAGCACGGCGACTTCTACACCGGCTACGCCGGCAAGCAGCAAAAGGAACTGGACCTCTACTTTAGCAAAGAGAACCTCGCACGCTGGGTTGGCCTGATGGCGCGCTGGCAGGGCGGCCGCAGCACGGCACGCGTGGCGGTCGCGGTCCACCCGAACGCGTTCATCATGAAGCACCCGCTCGCGACGGGCGCGGAATACAACAAAAAGGTCCGCTCGCTGATGACTGCGTTGACGACTTTCACAGATGTGGACGGACTGTTGCTGGAAAGCCAGTTCGCGTTGAAGACCGAAAACCTGCTCCGCTACCCGCTCATCGTCATCCCGGAGGACATGGGCAGCGGGCTGTCAAAGCCGATGTTGCAGTGTCTGCAAGACTACGTGAGCAAAGGCGGGAACTTGTTGGTGATCTCGACGCCGTTGACGACCGCACGGCCTGACCTCACGGACGAGAAAGACTTCACGCGCGAACTCTGCGGCGTTGAGATAGCCGACGCGGGCCTGTCCGGCTATTTCACGCCGGAGTGCGGCGGGAAATTCTGGTCCGGCAGCGTCAAACAGGTGCGGCTTTGCGGGGCTGACGTGATGATGAAGCATCGCTCCACCGGCGGACCGCTTGTGGTCAAGAATGGCAACGCATACTTCTGCGCCGCCGGTTGCAGTGAGGACGCCGCGCCGTTCTTTGCTGGCCTCGTCCGTGACATCAGCCGCCAACCAATCACGCTGACCGACAACACCGGTCTGCGAATACTGGAAGGCGTGGCCAAGGACGGGCTGGTCTGCCTGTCGTTTTGGGGTAACGGCAAGGCCACCGTGCGGCTGGACGCGGCGAAGCTGGGTCTGCCCACCAATGGTTGCCGTCTCAAGGATATTGTCACCGGAACGACAATTGGCGATTTCACTGAAGCGCAACTGGCTGCGGGTGTTCCGGTCGAGGTCAAGCACCTCTATCAACCCTTCCTCCTGACCGCTGGAGCCAAAGACCCGGTGGATGCGCTTCGCGGTCTCTACGCGTCAGCCGACGTGTTCGCCGGCATGAAGGCCAAGGAAAGCGTGGAAGATCCCGAAGTGCCGCGCGAGGCATTGGGCGAGCCGACGGCGAACAAAAAGGAAACCACGCAAGTTGCGAAGATCGTCCCTCGTGACAGGGAAATCGCTGTGCTCGATTACGCGAAAAAGTATGAGGTGAAATCGAAACGCTCCATGGAAGGCGTGCTCAAATCGTGGCTCCAGATGATTCAGGAAGCCGGTTTGACGCCGGAGCCGGTGGACGTGGACATCTTTCTGGCGAAGAATCGCACCGAGCGGAACCGCTATCGGCGCATTTTCATCCCGCCCGGCAGCGAATGGTTCAGCCAGGCGATGTATGAAGGCATGAATGACTACGTGCGGGACGGCGGGTTGCTGATTACCTGCTCGGGTCTGTTGCTGCTCGACGCCAACGCGAACTATCGCGTGGACGACGGCGAGGGCATCAGTGATTTCACGCAGAACACAGTGCTTGGCGTGCGTGCTCACGCCGGCGCCCTGATTCGCCGGCTCAAAGTGGTCCAGGCATGCCCGTTGACAGCCGGACTTCCCACCGATGGCTGGATCACACTCAGCACTCCTGCCAGCGGCCGGGCAACGACCGCGCGTTCCGCGGAGGTCGCCATTATTTCCGACCGTTCCCAGAAGGACAGGGCCGACGGTGAGCAGCCGTTCCTGACTTACAAGCACAACGGTCGTGGCGGATGTATTTATCTCGTCGGCACTGCCGGGAAATCCTCCGACAAGACACTCACCCAACTCCTGTCGAATCTGTGCTCACGCGCCACACTGGAATGGTTGTGCTCGCAGTGATTCATTTGTTTGTCCACGGTTAATCTGGTCGAACGACTGGCATTTCAATTAGTCTCCGCGAACCTGTTATGAATATTCTACGCCTTGTGCTGGTGGCATCGCTGCTCGTTTGTTCGCTGTTTCAATCAACGATGGCACAGAACGCCACGCCGGCTCTGGAGATGCTGCTTCGCGATGATTTCTCCGGTCGCCATCGCTATGAACTGGACGGACGCGGTTCCTGGGAGTTCCAAGACCATTCATGCATAGTGAAGGGTAGTGGGCGTGCCGCGTTTGCCACGGCGAGGCTTGACGAACTGGACGGGGCGAAAATCGTTGTCACTTTCACGCCGGATCGGCGCACGGGCAGTTCTTTTGACTCTGCCGGCATCGCCTTAATGCGAGACCCGGACAATGACTGGCGACTGTTGTTGGTGGAAGGGCCGGACGGCCGCCGTTACTTCGAGTTGATCGAACGCTATCAAGGTCTCCACCAAGCGCAATCCGCGCACGGCAATACCCGGCTGGCCAGCAAAGACGAGGGGACGCTTAGGAACTGGAGCTACGGCACGGCCTATCGTTTGATTCTGTCGCTCTCGAAAGACGGCGTTGTCGGTGAGATCAACGATACGGCCGGCGGGCAGTTCTGGCGGCGCACCTTCTCGTTTGCATCAGGAAGAGCAGTGCGTCGCGGGCGGCCTGCGCTTCTGTCACACGGGATGAGCGGCACGTTTCGCCATCTCGAAGTGGAAGGCGTGCGCACTCCGGCGTTGGCGGACATCCGTTTTCGCCGCGGCGAAGCCGGCAGCGCGGCTGTGCTGTCCGAAGGAGACGCAAAGCCGCTCTGCGCGTTGCTGGAAAATGCCGGCTTCGGTGTGACGCCGCTGCGCTGGGAGGATGCCGGCAAAGGCCGGGTTCCCGTCGAGTCGCTCGACCTGCTGGTGTTGGCGGACGCGCGGCGGTTGCCTGCAACGGCGGCGAATGCGGTAATGTCGTATCTGCGCGCAGGCGGCAAGCTCATCGCCATCGGCGCGCCGGCGTTCAGCGAGCTGTTATTCAAGTCACCGGGCGGGGCCGGCGCGCGGTGGGTCACACGCGAACGCTACGACGATGTCCTTCTCGATCTGGTCAAGCCGCGGCGCGTATCGATCCAATCGTGGAACCGCTCATGCCGCAACCCGCAACGCGCTTCAGCGATGACGGAGGATGCCGCCGAAGGGAAGGGCGCGATGAAGTTTTCCTGCGACCTCGATGGGTGGGATGGCTACGACGCGAGTTTCGCCAACGCGTTCGGCGCAGATGAGACATTGCTCACTTTCCGCGCCAAGGGTGACGCGACCACCTCTCAACTCGCGCTGGAATTCCGAGAGCGTGACGGCTCGCGTTGGATTGCCACGGTCGAACTGACGCCGCAATGGCGGCCGTATCTATTGCGGCCAGGAGATTTTCTGCACTGGAAGGATTCCAAAGCGAAACGCGGTGGCGTGGCGGATCACTTCAATCCACACAACGCCGCGCATCTCGTCATCGGCCTTTCTTCCAGCCACACGCCGAAGTGCAGGGCAGGGCAGCACGCTTTTTGGATCAAGGACATCGCCACCGCCACCGACCCCGGAGCGGCCGACCTCGATGCACATGTGCCAGACCTCGACGGTATCAGCCCGTCCTACAGCCTGCATCCGCTTGACGAGAGCGCGACATTACGCGCAGCCGGCGATCAACGCATGGTCCCGGCCGGCTGGAAACAACCGTGGAAGTCCCGCGGCTATTCCACAAACCTCCGCGCAAGCGGCCGCGGCCTGGATCGCGGCCAGTCATGGCGTTGGCTGCCAATCTTGGAGTCGCTCGACGCGCGCGGACACAATCGCGGCGCCCTGGTCTCGCTCTTCGTCGGCAATGGCTTATTCCCGGGCACGCTTTGGGCCAACGTTGGCATGTCTGACCCGGCTGACGCTTTGACACCACGTCTGGCCGAAGTGATTGCGCGGCTGGCGAAGGCGATGGCGCGCGGCTGTTTCTTGATCGAGGGCGGCAGCCGCTATTTCTCATATCCCGACGGTGAGAAGATCGAGTTGGGTTTTCTGGCATCCAACGCCGGTCACGGTGAACGGCGTGTTACCGGCCGGGTCGAAGTGGTGGATGGACGTGGGAAGGTTGTCTTTCGACAAAGCCGTCCACTCACGCTCGCGGAAGGCACGCAGCAACGCGTGAGTTGGGATTGGCAGCCGGGGAAGTTCGACCGCCGCGGTTATGAAGTGCGCGCGGAACTGCTCGACGGCGACACGGCGCAGGACTCAGTCAGCCACTCGGTGGATTTCCTGCCGCCTCCGGGGCAGGAGTTCGCGCAAGTGCGCGGCAGCCATTTCTATGTTGGCGGCAAGAAGTGGTTCATGAAAGGCATCAACTATCGGCCCAACGACCAGGGCGGCCGGCCGCCGACGGATTTCCTCCAACGAGACATCTACGATCCGGTGGTCGTCGAGCGCGATCTTGCGTGGATGGAATCCATCGGCATCAACTTCCTTAGCGCCATTCATGCGCCAGTGCCGCCGAATCCCGACGAGCCGGGAGCGTTCCGGGACCTGCACGATTTTCTCAACCGCTGCCAGCGGCATGGCATGAAGGTGTTCTTCTTCCTCAACAACGCGCGCCCGCTGGCGGGCGCGGATTTCGAGAAGGTGAAGACCTACATCACAGCCGCCGGCATCAAGGATCATCCGGCGATATTCTCGTGGGAGTTGTCGTGGGAACCGATCTTCTACTCGGCGCAGTCAGCCGAGGTCTTGAAGCCCGACTGGAACGCCTGGATCGTCGAACGTTACGGCTCGATTGCCAGCGCCGAAACCGACTGGGCTTTCAAACTGGCGCGCGACAAGGACGGCTGCGTGGTGACGCCGTCGCAGCAGCTCTGCACCACGCACGGTTCGCACGACCGCGCCGTGGCGGCGTTCCGGCGGTTCTTCAGCGACCGGCTCAGCCGCGGTTATCGCGAGATCATCAGCCCGTTGCGCGCGTGGGACCCGAAGCAT
Organism: Verrucomicrobiia bacterium; assembly: GCA_041651735.1. Classification (GTDB taxonomy): domain Bacteria; phylum Verrucomicrobiota; class Verrucomicrobiia; order CAIQCK01; family CAIQCK01; genus CAIQCK01. The sequence continues at coordinate 4,997 of JBAZIR010000204.1, forward strand.
CTCATCACGTTCCGCTTCGGCGCATGCGGCATTCCCGATGGTGGGCGCTTCGCCCACTCGCACTCCGCAGGCGTGGCCAAGCACGTGGATTTCATGTGTCCTGAAGGCTACAACTTGCAGACGGGCGGGTGGGCCACCCCAACGCCTCCTGACGACTTGCGGAAGGGCGGGTTGGTCACGCTCTACTATCGGTTCCTCAGCCGCGAGAAACCCGTCGTATGGATGGAGTTTGGCTATACAGTGAATGGTTTCCACGCCGTTTGGACGCCGGACATGACTCACATCAAACCGGAGCAGTTGGAGCGGCAGCGCGCAGAGTTCGAAAGTTACTACGCGATGTTCCTCGAGTCGGGCGCAAGGGGCGCTGCGCCGTGGTGGCTTCCGGGTGGCTTCAGATTGGGTGAACGCAGCGACTTCGGCGTGCTCGAACCCGACGGCACGGAACGCCCCGCGTGCGAAATCATGCGGCGGGCGCACCCGCAGTTCTCGCGAGTCGTTCACGCGAAGCCGTCGAAGTTCATGGAAGTAGACTTTGACGCCCAGAACGCCGATGCGTGGCAGCTCTATGGCCAGCAGTATCTCGATGCAGTGAAGGCGGGACAGAAGCCTTATCTCAAGACCGCGGGCACAGGGACCGATTCAACCAATACGCCGTTGATTGCGGTGGGCAACACGCCGTGCAACGGTCACAATCCGCCGAAGTTCCTCAATGCCGAGTTCAACTCGGTGGAGATTCAGGATGTCAACGGCCAGTGGCAGGAGGCGAAGAACGGCGCCGTCGTAGCCGTCAAACGTGGCTCGCCTGTCCGATGCCGCGCGTCCATCGGCAACCTCGGTGAGGCCAAATGGCTCGCGCCGCGCCCGAACCTCGCGCAAGGCGGCGTCTATCTCGCCGGTCGCAAGGAATACGGCGTGGAGTTCAAGGCACCCATCGCGGTTGATGCTGATTACCTTGCTGACGCAAGCGTCAAGGAGTTCACCTTGGTTCCCGCCGTGAACGAGTCCGTCACGGTTTCATTCGAGATGTATGCCGAAGGTCGAGCGTGGTTTGGCGAGCGTAGGACAGTATCTCTCAAGCCATAAGGAAACCTGCAACCGGTCCTCTGCGGACAGTCATTGTCGGCGAGAATAGCTGATGCTATTTCTGTCCCGCCGCTGCGTTCTCGATTCGGTAGAGGTGTCCCTTGGTTCTCAGGAAGAGGGCTTTGCCGGAGACTGCCGGCGAAGCCATGCATCCTTTTTCGAGCACGTTGACCGCGAGCACTTCGAAGCTGCGGCCGGGTTTCACAACGGTCGTCTTGCTTTGCTGATTGGGAAAATAGAGCCGCCCGTCTGCGTAGATGGGCGAAGCGGCGTAGTTGCCGCCGATCTTTTCTTTCCAGACGAGTTTGCCTGTGGTGACCTCGAGACAGGTGAGATCGCCAGCGTCACTGACCATGTAAATCAGGTCATCCACGATCACCGGCGAGGCGGTCTTGGCCACTTGTTTTTCATATTTCCAGGCCACATGAGTGTCCGTCACGTCGCCTTGGCCGCCGAGGCGGATAGCCCAGAGTTCTGTCGCGCCCGAACCGGTGATGAACAGGCAGCGGCCCTGGTTGTAGAGGGGCCGCGGCGCGGCTGACCAGGCGACAAAATGCACCCTCCAAAGCTCGCGGCCCGTTCGCGGGTCGTAGGCATACGCCGCTTTCGCGCCCGGGCTGAACATCTGCGGCTGGCCGTTCACGTCGGCGATGAAGGGTGTGCTGTGTGCTTTGCGAAGGTCGCCATCCTTCGCGAATTTCTGGAAACCTTCCGCGTCGTTGAACTTGACCGAGCGATTGGTCTTCCAGACGGTTTTGCCGGTCTGTTTGTCGAGTGCGACCAGATACTGCAAGTCTGCGCCATCCATTGTCAGGATCAGAAGATTCTCAAAAATAACCAGCGACGAGGCCGGCCCACGATAGTGACGACAGGGCAGGTCCTGCCGCTGCCATATAACCTTGCACGTCTGGGGGTCCAGGCACGCGGTGCCGTAGCAACCGAAGTGAACATACACGCGGCCCGGTTCAATCGCGGGCGACGGCGAGGCGTAGCCGTTGACGGCATTGCCCAGCGGCTCGGGGTTGTCGCAATGGAAAATCCTCTCGTTGAACCGAACCTTGCCCGTGTTGGAGTCCAAGCACATGACGTAAAAGTCGTGGCCGTTCTCCGTGGCTGTGGTCAGCCAGACCTGATCGCCCAGCACCACCGGCGTGGACCAGCCGCGATAGGGAATCTCCGTCTTCCACTTGATGTTCTCTGTTTCGCTCCAGCGGAGCGGCAAGCCGGCGGGTTTGTTGTCGCCCGGCGCGGCGGCATAACCATTGCCCCACGGTCCCCGAAACTCCGGCCAATCCGCGCGCGCTGTTTGCAATCCCAACGGCAACAGCGCCAAAGTCAGCACGCCCATGAGCAACGGTCGCAGAACATTCATTCGTGTCATCATATTCACCTTGGGTGTTATCTATATCTCATGCGGGTTTCTTGTGCCACGGAGATTCGTTACGGTTTCTTGTTGTCTCCGGGGCGGGTGACTACGAGCGTCCCATTTCGTGCTTCCAACCGCAGCCGCAACGGGTCGGAACGGCCAGCCAGTCTCACGGTCGTGGTCACCGGCTGCGGGGCGTGATTGACTACGACAAGCAGTTCAATGCCTTCACCGGTGAGCACACTGGTTTCTACATTATCGTTGTCGGCGCGTGCGTGCGGTGCCAGACCGGCCTTTGCGGTTGCTTCATGAACTCGCCGCAATAGGTCGGCGCACATCTTCGTGTTGGGTGTCTCTACCGCGTCATGAAACTGCTGCTCCAAGCTGCCCGCGAAACGGATGACACCGGGATTGTCGCGCAGTTCGGCGGGCAAGGTCGCCGTATCGTCACACAACAATGTGCCGCCACTGCGGACGAATGAAACGAGGCGCGCAACCGCGGCGGCCGGCAGGAAATCCGTCTCAACCAGCGCGAGCATTTTTACTGACCCGAAACCGCCGCGCTCCACGGCGACCTGTTCGTGGGCGATGTCGCACTCGCCGAACGCGCGCAACAGCAGTTGATAGCTGTAAGCCGGCGCGAACTTCCGCCCTCCGCTCATCCACTGCGCATGGGGAAAGTAGAGTGCCAGCGGCGATGGAGCCTTCCGGACGCGCGCCAGCATCGGGCCGGCCTCGCGGATTTTGCGCAGTTCGCGCCCGAGATGGTCCCAGCGTTCCGGGCGCGCCCCGCTGCCTGTGCGGCACAGGACATGGATGAACGAGTTGAGGCAGCGACAGCCCTGGCTGACGGCTGTCCATGCGCATTCGCTGCTCGCCTCAACCGGGTTGATTTGGAATGGGTAGTTGCGGTCGTCGAGTTCGACGTAGAAGCCGGCTGGCTTGCCGAGATGTTCGGCGATGGTCCGCTGGACACCGAAGCACCAGTGCGCCTGCAACATCCGGACGTTCTGCGAGACGGGATAGAAATAGGGGTAAACATCGAAGTCCACGAAGTCGGCAGCCCGCGACCACGCGAACGGGTCTTCAACGCTGCGGCGAGTGTCCGCGTAGCCGAAACCCGGACTCATATAGGTCAACAACAGGCCGGGTGTTGCGGATGATTCGCGCGCGATTTGCCGGATGGCATCGTAGCCCCGCGCCACGTAATGGCTGACGAACTCTGTAAGCTGGCGATGACCCTCGCGGTCATCGTTGGGGATGTCCGTTCGCTTGCGGAGCGGCCGACCGTAGCGAGTCTGGAACTCGCGCTTGCACAATTCGCAATAGTCAGGCGTCGTGTCGCTCGCCGTTGGCTCGTCGAGAATCTTCACGCTCAGGCCGCGCGCGTAGGACTTTGCCGCATCGAGTTGTGGACGGACCTGTTTTGCCAACTCATCCTTATAGTTTGGCGCGAACACACAAACGCGCGGCGGCCCATCCGATTTCAAGTCGGTGAGATGGGTGTATTCGAACATGACGGCCATGCCGCGCGATTGGGCGTAACGCGCGGCGTAATCGAGCAACCGTTCGCGGTTCGACGACGGCGTGCGCGCCAGGTTCCTGAGACCACCGATGGCAACGGTGTTAAAACCGTGCTCCCAAAGATCATCTACATGCTCGCGCAATGCGCGTTCGTCAAGCAGGTGGCCGCCGTCGCCCGTGGGGAGCCACGACGCGATGGGAAAGAAGCCCGTACGGTCAAGCGGCTGGGCCGCTGAAAAATCAGCGCGGGCTGGCGTGTAGCCGGCGAGTCCATTCGCCACTGGCTGCTGATTTGCCAACCATTGGCAGGTGCGTGCCAGCAACGCGCGGTACTCGCCGCTGGTGAAATAATCCGTGTTCGCGTCATCGGCGACGTTCGGCGCACCGTTCAGCAATGCAATGCGACCGCGATGAAAGTCCCGCGTGAGCAACAGCGACGACTTTTCTCCCGCGCGTGCCACGACCGTCGCACCTGCCTTTGGGGTGAGCCTGTGAACCAGAGCGATGCGCCGTGAACCGGGATCGATTCCGTTTGTGATGGGGTGGGCTTCACCGAATTGCGGGAAGAGGTTGATCTTGGTGGGCGGGCGACCTTCCTCGAAGGTCGCCGGCAGCATTTCCGCAAGCACCCGTGGGAAGAAGCGCGCAGCCCCTAGCGTATTCGCACCTCCGATGAATAGCAGACCGCCGCCGCTCGCGGCGTAATCACAAAGCCGTTCAATCTCTGACTGCGTCAGGACATACGGGTCCACATCCACCAGCGCAACGAGGTCATATTCACGCAGCTCACGTGCGGTTGCTGGAAAGCCGAAGATCGGGAAGTGCAAGCCGCGGAAGAAACGGCGCTCGACAGTGACGTTCAACGCGTCGAGCGTTTCGCGGGCGAAATAGAAGCTCGCCGCGGCATGGGTGATGACGAGCGCCTTGCGCAACCCGCCGTTCTTGCGAGGCGTGATGCGAGGTTCATAAGCCTCGTCAGCGGCCGGCTTCGGCCAGAGCCGAATGTCAGCGACCGAGAACTCTGTCTCCAACGGGCAACCTTCGGCCACACCGAGCCGGAATGTGAATTCCTGGATCGGATGAAAGTACGCCGTGTAGATGTTGCGCGGGTTGGCGGGCGAATCCAGGCGCACGGCTGCCTCCTGCCACGTTCCCGGCCTGACCTTCTGCGGCTCAGCAAATGGCAGGTCGGTAAACTGCGCAGGTCCGGTGCGGAGGCGGCACACGAGGCCTTTCTCGGCCGCCAGTCCTTGCGTTGTGCTGAGCTTGAACCGGAGCGTCAGCCGTTCCCAGCGCCAGA
>JBAZIR010000205.1:0-10248 GCA_041651735.1 Verrucomicrobiia bacterium
GGAGAAGTTCTCCATCCTCGGGATCCGATTCAACAAGGGACGCTGCAACTCCTGCCGTACTTGTCTCAAAGCCGCGCCTTGCCCATCCCTCCAGCCCTTGATCGAAGGACGAAAAGGTTGGTTGCCCGATTGCACTTCCTGCGGCCTGTGCATCCCCGCGTGTCCCAAAGGCGCGCTGACGTTCGGGATTCCAGATCTTCTTTCGCGGGAGAAACCGCAGACCCAATACTGCGCGACCCGGTCAGGGGTTGATTCCTGACGGCACGATGCCGCTACGGCTTGCGGTTCTTGGCGAACCATTCGCGCAGCAGCTTCTCGCGTTCCGTTGGCGTCGGCGACGGGGTCGTATTCGCGCGGTCCTCGCCGTGCTCGACGCTCCAGCCGCTCCACTCGCGGAAAGCGTGATAGGTCCAGTCCCAGCCATGCGACTCGAAGATTTCGATGAGGTCCTTGATGTAACGATATGCGCTGTTTTCCGGCGCCCAGCGGATGGCGCTGAACTCACCTATATAGATATGGACGCCGTAGCGTTGCTGGAACTCGACGACCGGCCGGAGCGCCGCTTCCAACGCCGCCTTGTCCCAGTGCTTGCGGGCGATCTCGCCGGGATAGACAAATTGTTTCCCCGATTTGTCGTGGACGCCTTGGTGCGTGAACTCGTGCGGCATATACATGTGGACGCTATAGACCACGCCGGGCACATCCAATGGACGCAGTTCCTTCAGGCCGTTCGGGTTTCCCCACTGCGCCGGCTCGACGATGATCGCGTGCTTCGGGTCAATCGCCCGCACTGCCCGCGCCGCGCGCCCGGCCAGTTCCTGCCAGTCTGCCATCGACTCGGCCACTTCATCCTCGACCGGTTCATTGGCGAGGTCGTAACCCCAGACGGCTCGCGAATCCTTGTAGCGGCGCGCCATTTTCTGCCAGACCTCGATGAACTTCTCTTGCGCATCCTTGCTGGCAAACAGCCCGCCATCGCTGCCAACGTAACCGCTGACCGTGCGTTTCCCGCCCGGTGGCGAGTGAAGGTCCACGACCACCCGCAGTCCGTATTTCTCGCAAAGCGGCAGCGCGGCATCGAGCTTGGCCAGTTCGCTCTCCAGCCACGCGTCGTAATCGGCCAGCGTGAACGACGTCTCGCCGCGCCGCGCGTGACGGGTGAGTTGCCAGCGAATCACGTTGGCGTTCCATTCCTGGCCGAACGTGCGCAGGCCCGCCTCATCAATGCCCGGCCTGATCATCGCCCCGCGCAACCGCGGCAGGTCGTGGCCTGTGAACACGGGGCCGGCATTCACGCGCGGGACCGGCGGCGGCAGCGGTGGCCGGCGCACGACGACACGCACGTCATCAAACCAGACTTTGCCGGTCACTGCTTCAAGGCCGAGACACAGGTGCATCTGCGTCGCGTCCGCAGGCACGCGGACCGTGAACGCGCACCGCTTCCAGTCGAACGAGCCGGTGTCGAGCGATGCTGCGGGCCATTGTTTGCCATCGGGCGCGACGATGGGCGCCATGAACTTCACGCCGTTCCACGGCTTCGGTTTTTCGCTGACGTTCCCGGCCTTGATCATCGCCGAGAAGCTCAATACGCAGCCGCGCACGCGTTCCACCGGCAGCGTTCGCTGCGTCATCGTCGTCCGGTCGATGCAAAGTGAATGCCCGCTCTGGAAACCGGCCGCGAGTTTCGGCGCTCCAGACCAGCCCGCCAGCGCGTTGGTTCCCTCGAAGTCGGTCACGAAGATTACGTCACCCTTCGCCGGCGCGGACTGTGCCGTTGCGGCAGACGTCGGGAGGGACGCGGCCCCAAGGAGGCAAACGACAAGTGTCAGGAATCGACGGCCAACTGTCTCGGAACCACTCAACCAGAATGATTTCATGAAATCTCTTTCACACAATTTTCCGCAAGCCAGCCCGCGACTCAACCGACGCGCTGGCCGCGCTTGCGACCCGCAGTTTTCTGCGGGATTACAGCGTTTTCCTGCTCTTGCTGCCGGATCGATTCCTCGTGGATCATCTCGAACACGTCGAGGACGAAATCCTGGTCGAGGTTGTGGGCCGTGCCGTAGCTGGTGCGGTCCTTGATGATCTCGCTCCAACGGTGCGGCTGGAAGGAGGAGGTGCCGTATTTCTCCTTGTAGTGGCTCATCTGCCGCACGATCTCCATCCGCCGGCTCAGGCCATCCAGAACCTGGTGATCGAGACTGTCCACTTCCTTGCGAAGCTCGGCCATGTGGCGGAGGTAATCGCGCACGACGGCAAGCTCCTTCTTCGGCTTGAGCTTCGCCAACAGGCTGCGCAGTTGCGTCGGCGTGATTTGCTGGTTGCGGTCGCTCTGGGCCTGGTTCGGGTGCGGATGTACTTCGATCATGAGGCCGTCGAAAAGAAGGTCGAGGGCCTCCTGCGAGAGAGGCTTGAGCAGTTCCTGCGTGCCGCCCATGTGGCTGGGATCGCAGATCAGCGGAATCTCCGGCATCCGGCGGCGCAGCTCCAGCGGGATGCGCCAGATCGGTTCATTGCGGTAGATCGTTTCGCGCGCCGTCGAGAAACCACGATGAATGGCGGCGATCTTCGTGACACCGGCGCGGCGCAACCGTTCGATGGCGCCCATCCAGAGTTCGAGGTCGGGATTGACCGGGTTCTTCACCATCACCGGCAGGTCCACGCCGCGCAGGCGATCCGCCAGCGCCTGGACCGAGAACGGATTGACGGTCGTGCGCGCGCCGATCCACAGAATATCAATGCCATGCGCGAGACAGGCGTCCACATGCGCGGGCTGGGCCACCTCGCACGCGACGGGAAGTTTCGCGGCTTTGCCGGCCGCCTTGAGCCACGGCAAAGCGGCCTCGCCGATGCCTTGAAACGAGCCGGGACGGGTGCGCGGTTTCCAGATGCCGCCGCGCAACGCGCTGATGCCTTGCTTGCCCAGTTGCACCGCGGCCTCCATGATCTGCTGCTCGGACTCCACGCTGCACGGCCCGGCCACCACGATCTTGCCTTGAAGACATGCTCCGCGGCCGTGAAGCCGGCGAAGTCCTCCATCCGATGTGCTCATGATGTTTCCTTTTGGTTCGCACCCGCGTCGCTGTCATCCTTTGAATGAAGTCACGTCGGGTCATGGCCTTCATGATGCGGTTCAGGCCGTCGCCCATGATGACCCATAGTTGATGGAGCGGCAATAACAACTCGCACAACGTCCGCGTTGACTCGTCCGCATCGAAGCCGGGCGCGTCCTTATTCCGTCACGTTCCAGCGCGCCTTGTAGAGCCGTTCGCCGGGCAGCTTCAATGCTATCTCGAAATCCAGCCAGCGCACCGTGTCGCTCCACCATTGGCGGTTGCTGCCTTGGATGAGGGTCGTCAATCCTGTCTTGGGATGGATGCTCACGCACTTGACGCCGCCTTTGTTCCCCCAGGTCATGTGAGGGAAAAACGCCCGGCGCTGCAAGTCGAACACATAGACATGAGAACCGGTGGTCAGCACCAGGATGTCACGATTGGGAGCGAGTTGCAGATCGTGTCCACCCGGGTCCGGCAGCGGATAGGAATCCGCCATGTGGAGTTTTGGTTCCGTGCCGGCCCAGTTGGCCAGCCGGTAGCCGTTCAGTTGATCATACCCCAGCGCCCACAACGTCTGCCGCTTCTCGTCCCACACCACTCCGTGAGCCGAATACAACTCCGTGGTGGAAACCGCCTCTGCCGGCTTGCCCAGGTCGAACACAGCGAGCCGGTTCCCTTTCGCGTGGGTCGAGCCTGCCACCACCACGCGGTCACGCGGCAGCATCTCCGCCGAATGCGCGTTGCCGACGAAGGCTGAGAACAGCGCCTTGCCACTCGCCCGCTCCACCAGTGCCACACCGCCGCCGGAGGATGTGATCAGAATCTTCTTCCCGCCCTCCACCGGCTTGCACTCGTCTGTGCTGCCGAACTTGTTGCGGAGTTGCTCTGGCAGATTTGGGCAGTCCTTGGCCCGCCATGACCAGACTCTGTTTGTGGAAATCCTGTCCGGTGCGCCGACTTTCAGAGCGAACACCTCGTCCCAACCGCAGATAATCAGTTCGTCGCTGGCGAGCGCATTCGATGATGAGAGGAAGAACCCCGCAGGCAACAGCAGCGTCAGCAATCTGCACAATGTCGAAGTCATAACGCAACATCCTCGCATGGGCACGTCTTCGCAACCACCCGCCAGCACTCAACCACGGTCGGCCGATCGTGCAAGGCCGCGTCAGTGGGCGCGTCACTTCTTGCCGGTGACCTTGCGGATATAGAGAATTTCCTCTTCACGATACGGCTTGCCGTCGGCGCGGAAGATGTCGTGGAACCAAAGCGGCGGCTCACCAACGTAGGTCTTTTTCCAACTATCCCACGGGTAGATCGTTTGCGTCTTGCCGGAGACAAGGCCCCAGTTGTAGGCGGCGACGCGCTGTTCCTTCATCCACCCGAGATGCGGCTCGAAGAAACTGCCGTTGCCGCGCGACATGTACTCGGTGCAAAGGACCGGACGGTCGTAACGGCGCAGATGTTGAACGCACAGTTTCAGGTCATTGAGTTTGCCGTAGCTGTGAAAGCTGATGACATCGGAGTTCCCGATCTGGATGGCATCCATCGGCTGCAGCTTGGCAGGATCGGCCCAGTTGCCCTGCCAGACGCCGCTGGTGAGCGGCTGCGTTGGCCGCGCCTCGCGCGCCCACGCGAACGCCTTCGGCAGCAATGACCGCACAGAGGCGACCTTGTCTTTTGGCTCGTGCGCGCCGTAGGCGCTGTCGTTGCGATTGCTCGGCTCGTTCCAGACATCCCAGATCTGCACACGCCGGTCATCGCGGAAGCGGCTGACGACCCCAACGACGTAGTCGCGCAACGCGGCGTGGCGCGCCGGGTCCTTGAGCACTTCGGCGCCGGGCGTTTGCACCCAGCCGGAATTGTGGACGCCGGGTTTGGGTTCGCGTTGCTTGCCAAGTTTCGGGAACGGGTCCCAGCAGGAATCGAAGAGCACGAACATCACGCCGATGCCGTGCTTGTCGGCAACGGCGAGGAATTTGTCGAGCCGGTCGAGAAAACCTTTCGAATCCTGCTCCCACAGCAGGTGGTGCAGGAACACGCGCACGGAGTTGAAGCCGAGCGACGCGGCCCAGCCCAATTCGCGGTCGTTGGTGGCGAGGTCGAACGTGTCGGCCTGGAACATCTCCAGTTGGTTGATGGCGGTGCTGGGGATGTAGTTGCAGCCGAGCAGCCAGCCATGTTCGTCAAGCCACGCGTTGGCCTTCTTGGCCGGCCAGCGGCCGGGCGCGTCGGCAGTGTGAGCCGGCGTGACGATGATGAGTGACAGGAGGGATGCGAGGATGAGGCAGTGTTTGTTCATTTTCGTGATCAAGGCTCAATGTGCAAAGAACGACAGGTTCCACTTCTCACGCCATTCAACAACCGGCCGGCCATCCTTGAACTGGAGCGGCAGCCAGAGGTGGCGCGAGTCGGCGAGGTTTGTCTTGTTCCAACGGTCGGCCATGAAAATGAATCTATCTTTTCTCCCTGCGACAGGAAACACAAACGTGCTCTGGCCGCGAAACGTAATTTCCGCCTCCGGGCCGCAGCATGGGTTGCCAAGCTCGGTCCACGGCCCCCAGATCGAATCAGCAACGGCTGAGCGCGCGGTGTTCGGAGCCCAGCCGGTGCAGCCCGACGCGATGAGCCAGTATTTGCCGGCGTGTTTGAAGACGACCTGCGCTTCCATGTGCCGTCCCTCGAAAACGCGGGCGAACTTGCCGCTGTGCTTGAGATAGTCGTCAGTCAGCAGCGAGATGTAGGTGGTTTTGTTGTTCTCGGAGGAGTAGATGCGATAGGCCTTGCCGTCGTCGTCCTGGAACAGCGTCTGGTCGCGGCTGTACTGTCCCTCAGGCCGCACGCTCTCGATGTAGCGGAACGGTCCCGCAGGCGAATCAGCCACGGCTACACCGGCGCGCGCAGCCTTGTAATCCTCGCTGTCGATATGCATCCACATTACAAACTTCTTCGTGCGCGCGTTGAAGATAACCTTCGGCCGTTCGCAGACCTTCGACGGATGCAGATCGTGCGCCGGGTCGTCCGTCACGGCGCGCAACACAAGGCCCTCGTCCTTCCAGCGAAGCAAATCCCGCGACGAATAACAGCGCACGCCGGTGACATCCACACGGTAGCCTTCCCAAGCCTTCGTGGATTCCGGCAACCACGTGCGCCCCTCCTTGTTCTCTCCATACCAGTAATAAACGCCCGCGTGGAACAACATGCCGCCGCCGTGGGCGTTGATGGCCTTGCCGTCCGTGTCGAGCCAGACCTCGCCCGGTTGGAACTCCAGCGAGTCGGCCGCGCCGCCCTGCGTCGCCAGAGCCAGGAAGATCAGAAGCAGCAGTGGCTTGGATGTGTTTGCGTTCATGGTTTGTCGCGGTCGGCCGGCATGATACGCGGACGGGCGCGGGCGGCAACGACTGTTTGCATGGAATCTTCCTGAGATGGCCCACTCTGCGCTTGCCGTCCAGCGGCGTGAGGCTACGATGCGGACGCAGACAGACACCCATAACTCATCTTGTGAACATGCACACTCATCACATCACACGACGCAACTTCCTTGGCAGCGCAGCGACAGGAGCGGGAATGCTCGCGATGCCGCAGTTGTTCGCGGCAGAAGCGGAACTTTCGGAACGGCAGAAAGTGGAGGCGGCGATTCCGACGAAGGCGTTTGTGACGCCGCGCAAACCGCGCAAGCTCCTGATCTTCGGCCTCAACGTCAACTACGGCGGGCATCCCTCCATCCCCACCGCCAATCTCGCGTTCGAGTTGATGGGGCGGAAGACGGGCGCATTCGAGACGACGGTCAGCCGTGACCCGGTGGTATTCAAACCGGAGAGCCTGCGGCAATGCGACGCGGTCTTCTTCAATAACAATGTCGGCAACCTTTTCGAGGACCCCGCGCTGCGGCAGAGCCTCGTCGAGTTCGTGTATGCCGGTGGCGGAATGATGGGCGTCCACGGCACATCGGTGGCGTTCACGCGCTGGCCGGGCGCGAAGGAAGATTGGCCGGAATTTGGCGCCATGATCGGCGGGCGCGGCGCAAACCACCGCGTCAACACCGAGCATGTGTTCATCAAACTCGACGACCCGGAGCATCCGCTGAACCAGCCTTTCGGCGGCAAGGGTTTCGAGTATCGCTCGGAGTTCTTCCGCGTCCACGAGCCGTATTCGCGCGACCGTCTGCGCGTGCTCTTCAGCATCGACACGGCGAAGACCGATCTTACCGAGGGCGGCAAGCGCACCCGGATGGAACGCGCCGACAACGACTACGCGCTCGCCTGGGCGCGAAACTACGGCCGCGGTCGCACCTTCTACTGCACCATCGCTCACAACCCGTCTATCTTTTGGGATGCGACGATGCTGCGGTTCTATCTCGCTGCGGCGCAGTTCGTGCTGGGAGATCTCCCCTGCCCGACCATTCCGAGCGGCAAACTAACGCCGGCCATCCGCGCGCAGGAAAAGCTCGGCTGGCGGCTGGGCGTCGAGGCCGGTACATTCCAGAAGTCCACGATGTTCGAGGCGATCGAGAAGACCGCGCAGCTCGGCGTGCTATTCATGGGCGGGATGGATTCCCAAAAGGTCAGCCAGGAGATTCCGAAGAACTTCGATCCGCAACTCACCGACGACGAACAACGGCAAATCCGGCTGAAACTCGACGCAGCCGGCGTGCGGTTGTTGACATACTACATCCACAATATCCCGGGCGACGAAGCCGGTTGCCGGCGCGTATTCGAGTTTGCGCGGAAGATCGGCGTCGAAACGATCATGTCCGCGCCGGCGCCGGAGACGCTCGACATGATCGAGAAGTTCGCGGATGCCTTTGACATCAACGTGGCCATCCACAACCTCGACCAGAAGAACACGCCGCGCTACTGGCAGCCGGAAGGCGTGTTGAAAGCGTGCGCGGCCCGCAGCAAACGGCTCGGCGCGTGCGGCGATCTCGGTTGCTGGCTGCGTTGCGGCATCGATCCGATGCAGGCGTTGCAGACGCTCAAGGAGCGCCTCATTACCGTCCACATGCACGACGTGAGCGAACGGAGCCTTGCCGGCCGCGACGTGCCGTGGGGCAGCGGCGCCGGCAAGACCAGCGGGGTTCTCCACGAGATGCGCCGGCTCGGCATCCGGCCGACGATGTTCGGCCTCGAGTATCCCTGCAGTGGGCCCGACTCGCTGCCGGAGATCGCGCGTTGCGTGGAGTTCTTCAACGGCGAGAGTCTGAAGATCAAGTGACCGCTACCGCCGCTCGTGTCACTACTCGCGCGTCGGTTCGGGCGCAGGGGGCCGGCTCGCCTCCGGTTTCGCCACGTCCACTGTGACCGGATTCGTGTTGCTGGCTCCCCAGCCGCGGAAGTTGCCAGCAACGTGATGTTTGGCAGGATCGCCTTCACAGCGGACGTTGCCACCCTTGGCGCCGCCGCCGCGGATGAGACAGCCGGAAATGTAGCAACCCGCCGCCGTGGGAGTGAGGCGGATCGAAGCGCAGGGAGAATGGCCTGTCTGGCCTGGATCGCCTTCGCGGAAATTGCCGAGAATGTTAAGCGCGGTCAGATGCGCGCCGAAGCCGCCGATATTGACACCATCGAGCTTGTTGCCTTCGATCCACGCGTCGCGCAGCACGACCGTGGAGGCGACCTTGGGCGAGATGAAGACACCGTGACCGCCATTGGCCTCGGACCAGAAGGAGGAGACGAAGCAGCCGGCGGAGAAATTCTTGGAGGCGATGGTGAAGCCGTTGCCCTTGTTGTGCATGGCCACGCAGCCGTCATAAGCGCCGGCGTTGCAGTCCACGATCTGCCAGCCGTCGCCGTCATTGGAAGAGGCGGAACAGTCACGGAAGTTGCCGCCCTGGCATTTCTCCAGGACGAAACCGTGGGAAAGCGCGTTCTCGGCGTTGACGCGTTGGATGGCGTTGGGCCGGCCGCTGATCTTGAACGCAGTGAATCCGTGCTTCGCCTGTTTGTTGGCGTCGAGGGTGATGCCGGAGATGAGCACGTGCGAGGCGACGTTGACGTGCATGACGCTTTCCATCGGCTGGCTTGCCCGAATGCGGGCGTACTCACCCTGGATGACGAGCGCGGAGTTCCACGAATAGGAACCCATCTGGATGTGGATGGGCTGGCTGACGAGATAGGTGCCGCGCGGAATGATGACAGTGATCGGCGCCATGCCGGGGTATTCCTTGTTCCCCTTGTAGGCGACAACGCGCTTGTGCACGCCGGTGGAACAAAGGGCGGCGGCGATGGCGGTCTGGATGGCCTTGGTGTCGTCGGCCTTGCCGTCGCCGACAGCGCCGAAGTCGCGCACGTCATAGGCAAGCGGCGGCCGCGAGGGCTGATCGGCGAAGCTGAGACCGCAACTCAGCGCGAGCGCCGCAAGGAGCCAGAGTTTGCGCGTCGCGGGGAATGTAAGATTCATAATGATTCTCCTGTTCGCGAACAGCAGCGTAGCAGCCGCCAGATGCGCGCCAAGTGGAAAAATTCCGCACTGTGTTCCGCCGAACTAGTTGAATTTCTCTTCAAGTGCGGAGAATATCGCGGGCATTGTGAATACATGCACTCAGAGGATGACTCGGCGTGAGTTTCTCAACCGCGCGGTGATGGTGTCGGGAGCTGTCGCGACGCCGTGGATCATTCCCGCGTCGGCGCGTGGTGCAGTTGCACCGAGCAAACGGCTCACGATTGGATTGATCGGGCGCGGATGCATGGGCCGGGGACACCTGCACGCGATGATGGGCCGGCGGGAAGTGCAGGTGCTGGCGGTTTGCGACGTGGACCGTGAGCGGCGCGAAGAAGGCAAGCGTCTCGTGGAGGAAACTTACGCCGCCGAGCGCGCCAGCGGTGTCTATCGCGGGTGCGTGGCCTATAACGATTTTCGCGAACTGCTGGCCCGGCCGGACATTGACGCGGTGATCATCGCCACGCCGGACCATTGGCACACACCCGCGACGATCCTGGCGGCCCAGGCGGGCAAGGATATCTATTGCGAGAAGCCGGTGTCGTTGACGATCCATGAAAGCCGGCGGCTTGTGGAGACGGTGCGGCGTCATGGACGTGTTTTCCAGACGGGGACGCAATACCGTTCCATTCCGCGCATCCGGCAGGTGTGCGAATTCGTCCGTGCGGGCGGACTCGGGCGGGTGAAGTCCGTCTTCACCATCTGGAGCCAGTATGGCATTCCGAACATCGGGCCTTCGTATATACCGCTCGACCCC
>JBAZIR010000206.1:0-10244 GCA_041651735.1 Verrucomicrobiia bacterium
TGGCCATTTACGACCAGACGAACAAGGATGTTCCCGTCCTGCCGCCGCGCCGCCCGTAGATGCGGGATTGCTGAAAACAGACGCACCGGCCGCGTTCTACACTTCTGTCGGGAGGTTGGCGATCAGGGCGTTGTTGGCGTTGAGGACGGAATCTTTTTCGAGCGTGAGGGCGACGTTGGCGCCATCGGTGACGGCACCGCGCACGTTGCGCACGAGGACGGCGGCGCCGATCTTCGCGACGTTCAGGCCGGCAGACAGCAGCGATTCGTAGAGACGGGCGTCTTTTTCAACGAGCGCCAACACGACGCTGTCCACCTTGAGACTGGAGCAGCGGAACTCGTTGTCCATGAGGACCACCTCGCCGCTCTTCTTGATTTCCGTGACGGTGGATTGCCGGACGATCGTGACGGGTTGGGCGCAGGTCTTGCCTTTGAGTCCCTCGCCGTTGCCGCCTTTGAATCGTTTCATCATCACATCGCGATGACACGGCTCCATCCACTCGGCGAAGTCGCGATGGGGCGTGACAACGTAAACCTTCTTGCCGGCGTGGCCGAGCCGCTCGGCGGCGTCCGCTGCGCCGAAATGGTCGCCCCAGATCAGGACGGTATTGCCGCACTCGGCGGGCGGGAGTTTGTCGGAAGGGTAGTGCTGGCACTTCTTGTTCTTGCAGCGCAACACGTCCTCGAAGGTGGTGACGAACGGCAGGTTGATGCCGGGAACGTCAGGCCGCACGACGCGGCTTCCGGTGGCCAGCAGCACCGCGTCGAAGTCCTTCAACCGCTTGACGTCCGGCTCGGTGTGGAACTGAACCTCGACGCCGAGTTTCTTGATCTGGCAGCGCAGCCAGTCGGCATACCAACGCATCTTCGTCTTGCCGGGCACGGTGCAGCAGCACAATATCGCGCCGCCCAGTTCGCCGGTCTTCTCGAAGATCGTGGCCTTGTGGCCACGCAGGGTGGCGATGCGGGCGGCTTCCATGCCGGCAGGGCCGCCGCCGATGATGGCGACCTTCGCGGGCTGGCGGGCCGGAGGCAGGTGGATGAAGCGTTCGTCACCGACGGCGGGATTGATGGCGCAGCGCATGTCACGTTTGATCATCAGCGATTCCTGCCAGCAACCCACGAGGCAGGAGATGCAACGCCGGATTTCCTCGGGGCGGCCGGCCTTGGCTTTGTTGGCCCAATAGGGATCGGCGATCAACTGGCGGCTGAATCCCACGAGGTCGGTCTTGCCCTCGGCGAGAATCTTTTCGCAGTAGTCCGGATTGCGCAACGAGTGGCTGGTGATGACGGGAATCTTCACGTGCTGCTTGACGGCGGTGGCGGCGTAGGTGTTCCAGCCCTCGGGGTAATACATCGGGTCCATGACTGTGCCGGGGGTTTCAAAGATGCCCGCGCTGATATCCACGTAGGCCACCCCGCTCTCTTCCATCAACTGCGCGATCTTGATGCTCTCATCGAGCGTGCGCCCGCCTTCGAGCCATTCGTCACCGGAGTAACGGATGCCGATGGGGAAGCTCTTGCCGCACTTGAGCTTGATGCGGTTGACGATCTCGAGCACGAACCGCATCCGGTTGATGAAGCTGCCGCCGAACCGGTCGTTGCGTTTGTTGACGTAGGGACTCATGAACTGCGCGATCAAATAACCGTGCGCGCCGTGCAGTTCTACGGAATCGAACCCGGCCTGTTGGACGCGCCAGGCCGCTTCGGCGAATTTCTCCGCCAGCGCGTAAATCTCCTCCGGCGTCATGGCGCGGCTGGCTTTGCCCTGTGCGATATTCTCGGCATAGATGACCTCATGACCTGCCGAGCCGGGGAGGTCCACCACGCTGTCGCTGGCGGAAATGAGATTTTTGCGCGGCCAGGCAGCCTGCCGGCCCGGATGCTGGAGTTGCACGGCGCATTTCGCGCCGTGGCGGTGCATGGCCTCGGCGAGGTTCGCCAAACCGGGGATCAACGGGTCTTCATCGGCTGCCAGACACGTGACGGTGGGCCGGCCGGTGGCCCGGTCGGGTGTGGTTGCGCCGACGATGATGAAGCCGCAGCCGCCCTTGGCGATTTCCTCGTGGTAGGTGATGACCCGCTGGTTCACCGAGCCGTCGGCGTTGGCGGAACTGATGTCGGTCGGCACCATCGCAATGCGGTTGGGCAACAGCATCGCGCCGATGGGAAGAGGTTCGAATAGATGAGGATAGGATTGATTTTTCATGACGGGTCTAGTTTGGGTGGGTCGCACTCGCTGACGTGAGAACGCGGAGCGTCGTCCGCTGACAATACGTCAGCCGTTTCCTCGCGCTGGCAGCCGCAACAGTTTCAGTTCTTTCCCTTTCGCCACTCGCGGTTCAGTTCCTTGACCAGGTCGGCGGGCATCAGGCCGTCGTGGATGATCAGGCGGTAGCGCAGATGAAACGGCGCCTGGGCCTTCAGCATCACCGGTTTTTTTGCGACGATGCACGGGTTGACCATCCAGACGTAACGCGGGTTGTGCCAGGTCGCTGGCGGGTTGGCCGGATGATCGAGCACGGTTACGCCGAGGGTCTTGCCGTTCGTGAGCTTGATCGTGTAGTCGGACCACTCGCTGGCCGGCCAGTTCAGTTCGGGCACGGAGTAGTGTGGGTCGGGCAGGTTGATTTTGCCTTTCGGGTCCGCATACCACGACTCGCCGTCGTTGCGCGCGCGCACGCAGAAGCCGCCGAAGGCCGTGTGGCCAAGCACGAGGTCGCAGACCGGCGTGAGCTGATAGTCGAGGTCCATCACATAGACGCCGCCCTGCTCGCGCACTGTGGCGAGCGTCAGTTCGTCCATCATGGTTTTGCCGTCGATCTGCCAGTCGTTGCGAATCTCCACCGTTGCGTGGCGCGCTTCGGTGCCGGCGAGCTTGATGGATCGGTTGGTGATGACGCGACCCGTGGTGGGCGCGAACTGGCCCCAACCCCAGAAATCGCCGCGGTTGATCATGAAACCGCGGGTCGGTCCCAGCGGCCCGAACTTGGAGAAATCAGCCTTCTCGCGGAATTCCATCGAATGCCACGCGAGGAACACACCCCGGTGGTGATGGTGATCGCCGGGGGCAAGGTCGCTGAGCCGTTCGCCGGAGGGCGTGTTGAGCGGGTGGAAACAGCACGTGCTGTTGGCGGCCAGATTGGTTTTCTCCGGCTTGCGCGTCATGTAGGTGAACACGACGCGGCCTTCGGGTGATTTCAGTGTCATGCCGTAGTCATCCGGCACGAGGGTGTAGTTGGCGGCTTGCATGGTTTGGGTTGTCGCGACGGCGGCGACGGTCAGGAGCGACAGCCACAGCGCGCGGCGAAGATTGGAGGGTTGCTTGGTTTGCATGGCGAATGGCCTCAATCGAGCTTCTTGACCTGGATGTTGCGATACCACACCTGCCGCCCGTGGTCTTGCAGACCGATGTGGCCTTTGCGGGCGAAGTCCTTGAGCGCTTTCGGGAACTTGTTCTTCGAGCCGTCCGGGTTCTTGTGTGGCTCGGTCCATTGGTTCAAGTCCATGTCCACGAGATGCTCGCCATTGAGAACGACGGTGATCTTGCTGCCCTTGCAGGTGATCCGGTAATGGTTCCACTCGCCGGGCGGTTTGATTGCGTTCTTGGAGGGCACCTGACAGTCGTAGACGGCGCCTGCGGTGCCGCCGCGAGAGAGGTTGGTCTTGCCGTAGGAATTGGTGATCTGCACTTCGATGCCGGTGTAGACGGGATTCTTCAGGTCCGACGTGCGCAGGAATACGCCGCTGTTGGCTTTCTCCGGGATCTTGAACTCCAGCTCCAGGATGAAGTCCCCGTATTGCTCCTTGGTCCACAAATAGTCGCTATTGTGTTCCTTGCCGTCGTAGTCGGCATGTTTGAGCGTGATGACACCGTCCTCGACGGCCCAGGACTTGTCCGGTCCCATTTGCCAGGCATCGAGTCCTTTGCCGTCGAAGAGCGGGACGAAGCCCGGCTCGGCGGCCGCGGCCAGCGATACGATCATGAAGGAAGCGATGAGGGTCGGACAGAGAATGCGATGGATGGTTGGTTTCATGGTTGTTATTTCTTTGCGGGCAGGTTGTCGCGCCATGGCTTCCAGCTCTTGTATGTCTCCTCCAGCGGCAGGCGTATCGGGAGTTTGGGCTGCGGCGCATTGGCGACGTTGTAGAAGATGTAAAGGCCGGCCTTGCCGGGCACGACAATGTCGTTGCGGCCGTCCTTGTCCATGTCAACGATGAGGACTTTCATGCCCATCGAGATGGCGCCGTTGGGCGGCGGATTGATGTTCTTCGCGCCGGGATACCACGGGAGATGGTTGTAGTAGAGAATGTGCCGCGTGAACTCGCCGCGCTGTATCTCATACCAGAAGCCGAAGAGAGGGTCGTAGCAACTGACATCCCGGCCGTGATGTGCGAAGAGCCGTTTGCCCGTCACGAACTCCGGCTTGCCGTCGCCGTTGATGTCTCCCATGGCCATCGTGTGGCACTGGCCGAAGTCCTTCTCGATCCAGTGTTGCTTGAAACTGCGTTTGCCGGACGCGTCCACAACCTGCTCCAGCCATGCCAGGCCGTAGTGGTGCGAAATGCCGGCAATGATGTCGTTCTTGCCGTCGCCATTGCAGTCGTAGACCAGCACCGGATGCGACGCCGCGGTGCGGGCCTCCGGGTTGTCGAGCGGATGCAGCGTGTAGTCGGCGTGGAATATCCACCGGCCTTTCGCGCGATCAACCGGCGCTTCATACCAGCCGGTCGGCGTGACGATATCCACCCGGCCATCGCCGTTGATGTCGCCCAAGCCATTGCCGTGGTATTCCCCCTCAGTCCCGATGACGTGCTCGACGAACCATGGCTCGCGGTCGATGTGTTCCAGCCACGTCAAGCCTTGTCCCTCCACCGGCGCCCAATGGTTGCAGAGGATATCCTCGTCACCATCGCCGTCGATGTCGCCGTGGATGACGCCCTCCATGTTTTTCGCGGAATGGATGCGATGCGCCTTCCATTTCACGCCGGGCTTGCCGGGATTCTCATACCAGAATGCGCCCTTGATCCGCATCCAGCCCGAACTGACAATGTCCGGCCGCCCGTCGCCATTCACGTCCATTGCGAACTCGCTGTTGTCGTCGGTTTCTGGCCCGTTGGTTTCTGCGCCGTCGCGGAAATCGGCGTGCTTCTTCCAGTCGGGCGCTTCATACCAGTTGCGGCCCGCGGCGATGTCCAGCTTGCCGTCACCGTTGAAGTCCGCCACCGAGCAGCACTCGCTGAACGGACCGAACCAATAACTGTCATTGGCCGGGTCATGCTTCGGCCCGTCAATTTTTGTCGGGATAAGGATCGGTTCGCCGGCGCAGAGCCACGAGAGCGGCAGCGCGGCCAGTCCGGCGATCCACATAAACCAATGCGTTTTCGTAGTCATGGGAGTGTTCGGAGTCTGGTTGATTCGTTTCCCGGTCACAGCGTCCAGCCGCTTCGATACGGCTGTGCAACGAGTTTGTTGGCTGACTCGACGTTGGTGACGCGCGCGTTGGGAGCGTCCCACTCGATGCGCTGGCCGGTGCGGATGGCGATGTTGCCGAGCAACACGGCCTCGGTCAGCAGGCCGGCCCACTCGAAATGGCAGCCGGCCTTCTCGCCGCCCTTGATCGCCTCCATCCACTCCGCCCATGTACCGCCGCGGCGACGCAGTGTTTTGGGCAGATCGTCGAACTTCGACGATTCCGTGACGGGCAGTATCTTTGGGCCGAGCATCTTGCCTTTGTCGCCGATGTAGAGCACCCCGTCATCGGGCAGTGGCCGCCCCTTGAGTTCATGCGGGGCCGGCGGTTTCAGTCCGCCGTCATACCACACCACGCGCACCGCCGGCATCTCGCCGCGCGCGGGATAATCGTAGGTGACTATGGCGGCCAACGGCGCGGTCTCATCAAACGCGCGCGTGGTGGAGGCCTGCACAGCGACCGCGTGCTCGAGCTTCAACGCGCGGAACGGTGTGTTGAAATAGTGGCAACCCATGTCGCCGAGCGAGCCGGTGCCGAAGTCCCACCAGCCGCGGAAATTCCACGGATGATACACACTCTTGTGGTACGGCTTCTTGCCACGGGTCGCGACGATCTGCTGCAGCACCAGGTCATTTTCCGGCCATTCCTTCTTGAACGGCCGCATCGCCGCCGGGCCGATCCACAGGTCCCAGTCCAGCGTCTTCGGCACCGCGTCCTGTCCCGGCGGGCGCGTCATGCCTTGCGGCCAGAGAGGACGATTGCTCCAGATGTGGACTTCGCGCACCGCGCCGATCGCGCCGGCCTGAATCAGTTCGCAGGTGCGGCAAGCCGGCTCGCTCGTGTTGGCCTGCGCCGTGACCTGGGTGCAAACACCCGCCTGGACCGCGGCGGCAACCACAGCGCGGTTCTCCTCCACCGTGCGGGTGAGCGGCTTGACACAACAGACGTGTTTCTTGCGGCGCAGCGCGGCGAGCGTGATGACCGCGTGCGTGTGATCGGGCGTGCCGCAATAGACGGCGTCAATCTTGTCGCCCTCGGCTTGGAGCATCTCGCGATAGTCACGATAGCGCCGTGCCTGAGGCCACTTCTTGAAGGCCTTGTCCGCGTAAACATCATCCACATCGCAGAGCGCAACGATGTTGAACCCTTCCTGATCGCAGGCCCTGAGCTGGCCGAATCCCACTCCGCCAACGCCCACGCCGGCGAGGTTGACCTTCGCGCCCGGCGCGGTTTGTCCCGGCCCGCCCAGGACGTGGCGCGGAACGATGTGGGTTGTCGCCCAGGTTGCGGCGGCGGCGGCGAGGAACTGTCGGCGGGAGACGTTCGTGTGAATGAATTTACGCCGGGTCGGAGGATTGTTGTGCATGATGGTCTTGCTCACTTGTTTTGATGTTCCTTGGATTTCGCAGAATGCGCCGGCTGTGGCTCCTTTTCCGGGGTCGCGCGCAGCCGCCGCAAATAAGCGACGAGATTATTGGAGTGCGATGCCAGCAGTTTCGCCGCGCACTCCGTTTTCCCCTCCTCGAACGCCTCCACGATCGGCTCATGCTCGAACGCAATGCCGGCAGCGTCGCCATTCGCCAGAAAATCCATGATGAACCGCGTGCGCACCTCAAACGCCAGCGACGACCACGAACGCAGCAACGCCGCATTGCCCGCCGTTTCCACAATGTGCCGGTGAAACGCCTGATTGCACTGTTGATAGGTTACGAAATCGCGCCGCCGTGCCGCCTTCTTGATGTCTTCGTAAAGTCGCCTCAGCTCCGCGCACTTGCCTTTCAGTTTCGGCGCCGCCAGACGCGCCGCCAGCGCGTCGAGCGCCGACTTGACCTGCAATGCCTCCACCGTCTCGTCGAGGCTCACCTCGCGGACCCACGCGCCCTTGTGCGTGGCGGCGGCGAGCACGCCCATCGTCACCAGTTCGCGAATGGCCTCGCGGACGGGGATCGAACTGACGCCGAGTTCCTCGCACACGCGAGCCTCCACGATCCGGTCGCCGGGCGCGAGCACGCCGCTGCCGATGCGGTCCAGGAGATGATCACGGATTTGGTCTCGCAGAAGGTGGCGTTTGAGGATGTCTGCCATGGCAGCGGATTTCATATCATATATAATATAGTGTCAAGAGTTTTTTCTGTATCTCCTGTTGATCGGGCGCTGTGCCGGCGCCAAGCCATTCCGCCGGCCTTGACCGCGTCAGTCTCGCCCGACTGACGGACGTGCCATGATTGCCTCTGTTGGGAATGCAACGCCGGTAACTGGAGGAAAAAACTCCGCAACGAAGTGACCCCCCGCGTGTTTAACTCCCCGAACCGTCGGTGAAACACTGGAATCGAAGCGGTCGCTCCGCCCAACAGCCTGACACTTGGATCGGAATTTTCCAGGTTGTTCACTCCGGCCGTCCTGAGGGCGGTAGACAGGAAATCGAGGGTTCGGACTTATGAATGTAAGAACCGTTGCTGTTCTCTGTGGCGCGCTCGTCGCTGCCTCGTTGCCGGCCGTTGCCGCCGGGAGTTCCAAACCCAACATCCTGCTTCTCGTTGCCGACGACCTCGGCTGGGCCGACGTGGGATGGCACGGTGCGAAGTTCCACACGCCCGTGTTGGACCGGCTCGTGCGCGAGGGCGTGGAGCTCGATCGTCACTATGTCCAACCGGTTTGCACGCCGACGCGCACGGCGTTGATGAGCGGGCGCTGGACGAGCCGGTTCGGGCCGCACGTGCTCGCGCCGTCGAACTCGCGGGCATTTCCGCCCGGCACACCGACGATTGCCTCCGCTCTCAAGCAATGCGGCTACGCGACGCATATCTCCGGCAAGTGGCACCTCGGGGCCAAATTCGAATGGGGTCCGAACCATTACGGTTTCGACCACAGCTACGGCGCGCTCTGCGGCGCGGTGGACCCGTGGACGCACAAGTATCGCCCCGGTCCCTTCGAGGACACCTGGCACCGCGACCTCAAGCGCCTCGACGAGGAAGGCAACGCCACCGAGCTGGTCGCGCGCGAGGCATTGAAATGGATTCGCCAGAAGAAGACGCCGTGGTTCATCTACGTGCCGTTCTTTGCCGTTCACATTCCCGTGGACACACCGGGGGAATACAAACGGCTCTACGCCGGCGTGAAGTTCGATGAGGATCCGGCGAAGAACGATTCGCTGCTGCGGCTGGCGGCGTTTGTCACGCAACTCGACACGAAGGTCGGCGAGTTTATCGCCGCGCTGGAAGAAACCGGCCAGCGCCGCGACACGCTCATCGTGTTCACTTCTGACAACGGCGGGCAGCCCGCGGGCCGGAATCCATACGTTGGCAAGGTGCCCGATTCACCCGCGCTCAGCAGCAACCTGCCGTTGCGCGGCCACAAGAACACGCTCTACGAAGGCGGTGTGCGCGTGGCTGCGTTCGCCAACTGGCCCGGCAAGCTCGCGCCGCGCAAACTCACGGCCCCGCTTCACGCCGTCGACTGGATGCCGACGTTGACGAAACTCGCCGGGTGGCAGCCGCCCGCGGACCTGAAGTTCGACGGTCAGGACGCGTGGCCGCTGCTGACCGGCGCGGTGGAGAAGCCGGCCCCGCGCACGATTTACATTCCGCACCCGTCGGGCGCCATCGTATTGCGCGACGGCTGGAAGCTCATTGTCCGCAAGGCGACGAAGAAGAACAAGGCAGGCATCGAGCTGTTCAATGTCACCGCCGACCCGTTCGAGGAGAAGGATCTTGCGCAAGCCGAGCCGGAGCGGGTGAAGCAGTTGCAGGCCATTCTCGCCGACCTTCGCGCAGGCGACTTGAAGGAGATACCGAGAGACGCCGGCGACGGCGTCGTGGACAAAGCTGACTGAAAAACTGTGAGGTGACTCTTCCATGAAACATCGGTTCGCCTTTCTTGCAGCCTGTTGTGTTTTTTGCGGCCATTTGCTCATGGCTGCCGAAGCGGGCTCGGCGCAGACGGGGGCGTCCGGGGCGCGACCCAACGTCGTTCTCATTCTCGCTGACGACCTCGGCTATGGCGATGTCGGCTGCTATGGAGCGACGAAGATCAAGACGCCGAACATTGACCGGCTCGCCAGCGAGGGGATGAAGTTTACGCATTTCTATTCCGGCGCGAGCGTCTGCGCGCCGTCGCGTTGCGTGTTGATGACCGGCAAGCACGGCGGACGCTGCCGCGTGCGCGGCAACGCGCCGACAACGCAGCGGTTGAAGCAGTCGCTCATGTCCGATGACTTGACGGTGGCTGCGTTGCTGAAGAAAGCCGGCTACGCGACGGCGCTTGTCGGCAAATGGGGCCTTGGCGAGGCCGACACGCCGGGTCATCCGCTGGAACAGGGCTTCGACTTCTTCTTCGGTTACCTTGACCAAGTCCACGCACACATATTTTACCCGGAGTGGCTGTGGCGGAACCGCGAAAAGGTGACGCTGCCGAACGAGGTGCGGCCCATTCCCGTCGGCAAGAACGGCGTGTGGGGCACGGGAGGCATCGCGACGAAGAAGGTCGTCTACGGCCCGAAGTTGATGCTCGACGAGGCGCTTGGCTTCATTGAGCGCAGCAAATCGCAGCCGTTCTTCCTCTACTTCGCCACGACGATCCCCCACGCGAACAACGAGGCTGCGAAAGAACTCGGCAACGGCGCCGAGGTGCCCGACCTTGGCATCTACAAAGACAAACCATGGCCCGCACCGGAGAAGGGCTACGCGGCGATGATCACTTATCTCGACACGCAGGTCGGCGTGATTTCGAAACGGCTCAAGCAGCTCGGCCTCGACGACAACACGCTGATCAT
>JBAZIR010000207.1:0-10199 GCA_041651735.1 Verrucomicrobiia bacterium
GAGACGGTCGGCGATCGGCGGCATGTCCGGTCCGAAGAAGAGCCGCTGCGTATCCGCCTCGCCGCGGTCAATCCCGTAGCCCGCCTTGCGCGCCTCGGCGTTCATTGCCTCCGTCACACGCCAGTCCCACGGTCGCAACGAGTAGTTCGAGTAGGCGGTGCCGCATGACTCGACGACTTGGTGGCCGTTCCAGCGCAGTGGCACACCGTGCATGTCCCACTGCACATCCGGCTTGAACTCATCGAACACGGACTGGAGCGCGACGATCTCGGGCGATCTGGCCGGCTCCTTGAGCGTCAGCGTGGCGAGGTCCCATGCCTTGCCGCGCTGGCCGCTGTAAGGGTCAATGCCCTGCGAGTTGGCGTTGCTCTCGGTGGTCTCGTAACCCCACGGGTTCACCACCGGCATCAGCAGGACGATCTGCTTGCGCCGCGTCTCGACCGCTTCGCGCGAGTTGCCCAGCAGCCATTCGGCAAAGTGCATGATGCTGGTCGTGCCGGTGCGCTCCGCCCCTGAGTGCGTGGCCGTGATGAGCGCCACCTGCTTGTCATCGTTACGCACCGCCTTGTCCGTGATGCACGCTAGAAAGATCGGCAGTCCCTCTTTCGTTTTGCCGCGCGTTTCGAATGTGAACTTGTCCGGGTGTTTCTCCGACCAGAATCGAAGCGTCGCGGAAATCTCAGCGAAGTTCGGCCGTCGAGGAGTTTCTTTCCATGGCCGCGGCATGTCCGACAGTCGAGACGCAACGTCATCGTCGATCCCGGCAGCCGGGCAGGCGACCACGCAGGCAAGGATGAAAGCGCCAAAGCCAAGGGTGCGAGCAAGGTTTGTTTCCATAAGCTGAAAGGCTGCAATCTGTTTCCAACGAAGAGCCATCTCGCTCTGGATGGTGGCATGGATTCGCGCCGTCTTTCAAGAGCGGCACGGGCGGGCGGCGAGGAAACAGAAAGCCCCGCATCTTGCGACGCGAGGCTTTCGAGACGATGCAAAACGCCAATCCGGCTCGTCCCGCCGGAAGGGGGGCACGCACGACCAAGGAGGGAGGGGAGGGAGTCGCACGTGTGGCGCCCTGCCGAATTGTTGAAGACGTTTATTCCATAAAACCATTCAACCTCTCTGTTTTAGACATGCAAGAAAAAAGTTCTGTCAGAAAAATCTTCAACGGTTCGCTTTAAAAACACCGAACGACGCCGTCACATCGACGAGGCGCATGGGCGGGTTAACAAGGAGGCGTGAGGAAACCAAACAGGGTTGCCATCACTTTTGGCTGGCTCTTGAAAGGCCGAGCAGGCAGAACTATTAGTCACACAGCGGGCCTGACACTGCGGTTGCCGGGGTGTTATTCGGCGACTGGCGGTTTCTGGCTCGTCATAGAATTTTTGATGAAGACGATCTTATTTATTTGCACCGGCAACATCTGCCGCAGCCCGATGGCAGAAGCGTGGGCGCGGCACCTGTTGTCGGGCCGCAGCGACGTGCGGGTGTTGTCGGCGGGCGTTGGCGCGCCCAATGGCCAGCCGGCCAGTACGCACGCCGTGGAGGCAATGGCGCAGATGGGTGTGGATCTTTCCAAGTTCCGCAGCCAGCGCGTGACTGCGGAACTGGTTCGGCATGCGGATTACATCTTCGGGATGACGCAGGGCCACGTGGACTCGATCGTCATGGCGTATCCGGAGGTCGCGGAGCGGGTGTTCTTGGTGCGGGAGTTTCTGGAAAACATGCCGCCCGGACGGAAGGATATTCCCGATCCCATCGGCATGCCGCTCAAGAGCTATGTGGAAGCGCGCACGGCGATTGTGGAGGCAATGCCGAGTGTGTTGCGGTTTGTGGAGGAAACGAGCGGGTCGCAACCGGCTGCAGCCGGGGCCAAGCCCGGCGCCATGCGCGTCGCGCTTGGCGCGGACCACGCGGGGTTTGAATTGAAGAATGCCGTAAAGGATTTGCTGGTGAAAGCTGGCGTGGCTTACAGCGACTTCGGCACGCATTCGAACACCAGTTGCGATTACCCGGATTTTGCCCGGACGGTGGCGCAGGAGGTGGCGGCGAAGAAATTCGACTTCGGCATTCTTTGCTGCAAGACCGGCATCGGCATGAGCATCACGGCGAACAGAATCACCGGCATTCGCGCCGCGGTGGTGACGAGCGAGGAAGTGGCCAGGCTCACGCGCAAGCACAACGACGCCAACGTGCTCTGTCTCGGCGCATGCGATGTGACGCCAGAGAAGGCGCGCGGCATCATCGAGACGTTTCTCCACACGGAGTTCGAGGGCGGCCGCCACGAGCGGCGCGTCAAGAAGATCGAAATCGCCCCGGATTCGTCAACGCAGGTTCAAGATTCTACCATGAAAACACTCCAACGAGTTGATCCCGAGATTTACGCGGCGGTTTGCAGCGAAGCGCGCCGTCAGCAGGAAAACATCGAGCTGATCGCCAGCGAGAATTTCGTCTCGCCCGCGATCCTCGAAGCCGCCGGCACCGTGCTGACAAACAAATACGCCGAGGGTTATCCCGGCAAGCGTTACTACGGTGGCTGCGAATGCGTGGACGTCGTCGAGCAGCTTGCAATTGACCGCGCGAAGCAGCTTTTCGGCGCCGACCACGCCAACGTGCAGCCGCACTCCGGTTCACAGGCAAACATGGCGGCTTACTTCGCGCTGGCCAAACCGGGCGACACGCTGCTGGCGATGAGCCTGAACTTCGGCGGCCATCTGACGCACGGCTCGCCGGTGAACTTCTCCGGCCGGCTTTTCAAGATCGTTCCCTACGGCCTGAGCCAGAGCACCGAGCGAATTGACATGGACGAGGTGGCGAAGCTCGCCCATGCCGAGAAACCCCGTATCATCGTCGTCGGCGCGAGCGCCTATCCCCGCACGCTCGACTTTGCGGCGTTCGCGAAGATCGCCAGGGAAGTCGGCGCGGCATTGGTGGTGGATATGGCGCACATTGCCGGCCTCGTCGCAGCCGGGGCGCATCCGAGCCCGGTTCCGCACGCCGACATCGTCACGACCACGACGCACAAGACGTTGCGCGGCCCGCGCGCCGGCCTGATCCTCTGCAAGGAGGCGCACGCCAAGGCGGTGAACTCGCAGATTTTCCCCGGCATCCAGGGCGGCCCGTTGGAGCACATCATTGCGGCGAAGGCAGTCTGCTTCAAGGAGGCGATGCAGCCGGAGTTCAAGACGTACCAGCAACAGATCGTCAAGAACGCCGCCGCGCTCGCCACCGCGCTCGCAGGAAAAGGCTTCCGTATCGTCAGCGGCGGCACCGACAATCACTTGATGCTCGTGGACCTGCGCACGAAGAAGCTCAACGGCAGGATCGCGCAGGAAGCGCTCGACAAGGCCGGCATCACGGTGAACAAGAACATGATACCGTTCGACCCTGAGAAGCCGACGGTCACCAGCGGCGTTCGCATCGGCACGCCCGCCGTCACCACGCGCGGCATGAAGGAAGCCGAGATGCAGCTCATCGCCGACTACATTGACGAGGTGCTGCGCGCGCCGGAGAGTGCGCAGGTGGCCGAACAGGTCAAGGTCAAGGTCAAGGCGCTGACCGCGCGCTTCCCGCTGCCGTATGCCACGAAGTAAACTTTCGCAATCAACCCAAAGGAAAACACATGTCCATACCGATTATCATCTTTTTAGGACCGCCGGGATGCGGCAAAGGCACGCATGCCAAGTTGCTCGCGGAGCGAGCCGGGGCAGGGCACTTCGACCTCGGCAGTCTCCTGCGCGGCATCGCCAAGAGCGGCAGCCCGCGCGGCGTCGAACTGACCGGCTTTATGAGCAAGGGCCTGCTCGTGCCCGACACGCTCATCATCGAGATTGTCCGCGACGCGCTGTCCGAGCGCGTAAAGACCAATCCGCCGCCGGCGTTGTTGCTGGATGGTTTTCCCCGCACCGTCGCGCAGGCGGAGGCGTTGGAGAAGGTTGCCGCCAGTATCGAGCTTGGCCCGGTCAGCGTCATCAACATCAACCTGCCGAACGAGTTGATCGTCGAGCGCATCGCCAACCGCCGGGTGTGCAACAAATGCGGCGCAATCTTCGACGTGCTTGAGTTCTCTGGCAAGGAATGCCCCAAGTGCAAGAGCGGGCAGTTGATCCAACGCGACGATGACAAGGCCGAAGTAGTCCGCCGCCGGCTCGAAGAGTACGCGGCCAAGACCGCGCCGCTGCTCCAGTTCTACGGCAAGAAGGGCAAGCTTGTGAGCGTGGTCAGCGACGCGCCGGTCGAGGTCGTGCGTGAGCGCGTTTACGACGCCTACAAACAGATTCAGCCGAAGTAACCGCGGGGCTGGTTGCGGCAGAAAGGCGTGGCCACGAATTCTTTACCGCCGACGTTTGCGGTCGTCTTCGACTTCGATGGTCTCATCGTGGATAGCGAGACGCCGGAGTTCGAGGCGCACCGGCAGATTTTCGCCGAGCATGGCGTGGAACTGACCGCGGAGGAATGGCGCGGCGAGGTTGGCATCTGGTCCGCCACACGCAACTGGTTCGCGAAGCTCGGGGAAATCATTGGTCGGCCGGTGGATTCCAACGCGTTGCGTGAGGAGAAGCGCCGTCGCTTCTGGCGGGTGATCAAGATGGAACCGCTCCCGGGCGTGCGTGCGTTGCTTGACGAACTTCATGCCGCCGCGGTGCCGCTGGCGCTCGCCTCCAGCGCCGAAGCATCGTGGATCAACCGCGCCACCGCGGAACTCGATGTGACACGCTACTTTCGCACCATCGTGACCGGTGACGACGTGACGCACCGCAAGCCGCATCCCGAAGGCTATTTGCTGGCCGCGCGCCGCCTCAGCATCGCGCCTGACCGTTGTGTGGCCATTGAGGATTCGCAACCCGGCATCGTCGCTGCGAAGGCTGCCGGCATGAAAGCCATTGCGATTCCCAACTGGCTCACGGCCGAACACGACCTCGACGCCGCCGACTTGCGGGTGGCCAGCGCGGGGGAGTTGAGCATGGCCGTCCTCGCGAAACTCACAACGGACGGTGCGGAGTGAAGATTTTGCGGGCACAGGGACAGAATGGGCCTGAAACACAACTTTCACTTGCAAAGGCAGGTTAATCTACCTACCGTTTTAACGGATTCTTGCGTCCAAGGCGGTTCATGGCTGATTCGACGACAACCATAGGCTATACGGGCAGGTTGGAGGACGAACCCATCATCACGCGGCTTGATGCCGCGGTAGACTGGGTGCGGAAGAATTCTCTCTGGCCGATGCCGATGGGTCTGGCGTGCTGCGCCATCGAGTTGATGTCCACGGCGGCCTCGCGGTTCGATATCTCGCGGTTTGGCGCGGAGGTGATGCGGTTCTCGCCGCGGCAGAGCGACCTGATGGTTGTGGCGGGGACGGTGACCTACAAGATGGCGCTGGCGGTGAAGCGAATTTGGGACCAGATGCCCGACCCGAAATGGTGTATTGCAATGGGAGCGTGCGCGTCTACGGGCGGGATGTATCGCAGCTACGCCGTGCTGCAAGGGGTAGACAAGATTTTGCCAGTCGATGTGTATGTCAGCGGCTGTCCGCCGCGACCCGAGGCGTTGCTCGACGCGCTCATCAAGTTGCAGACGAAGATTTCTCGCGAGCCGGGGCTGAAGAACCTCAAGAAGGCGCCAGCCGCCAGCGCAACCTGATTTAATTCAATGGCCATCGCACTCGCAGCCATCAATTCACTCACGAAACGCTTCGGCGACAAGGTCCGGTCTCCGGTGGCGTTTTCGGACAAGGTCATGGGGCGCGACGAGATGAGCGTGACCGTGGCGCGCGAGGTGATCGCGGAGGCCTGTGCGCTTTTGAAACAGGAACCGGCGCTGGCGTTTGATTTCCTCGTGGATATCAGCGGTGTGGACAACTACGACGCGAACCCGCGCTTCCGGGTGGACTATCTGCTTTACTCGTACAAGACCAACGCATGGCTGCGGCTGAAGGTTGGCGTGCCAGAAGAGGACGCAACAGTGCCGAGCGTGGCGAAAGTTTGGCGCGGCGCGGAATGGCATGAGCGTGAATGCTACGACATGTTCGGCATCCGGTTCACGGGTCATCCCGATTTGCGGCGCATCCTGATGTGGGAAGGGTATCCATTTCATGCGTTGCGAAAAGATTTTCCGCTCGAAGGCAAGCCGAGCAACGTGCCCGAGGTGGCGTTCACGGAGGCCGCGCCGCTGCAAGGCGGGCCGTTTGTGACTGTGCCAGCGGGGCGCGCTGGTGAGCGCGAGCCGCGCGTTCGCGAGAACGCGTTAGCGGCGGACGTGCGGGACAAGACCAAGGGATCGTAAAGAACGGTTTTTCAAACGGAGTGACGCCAGACAAACCCAACGCAGATGCGAAGAAGCAGGAGCCGGCGAAGCCAAACGGCGCGCCGACCGCCAAGCCGTCCGCACCGCCCGTGCCTGCTGCGCCTGCGCCGAAGGTTGCCGCGCCAGTCGTTGCGAAGACTGTGCCGCCGCAGCCGCCCGCGGCCAAAGTCGCAGCGGTGCCTGCGAAGGTGGCCGCAACGCCTGCTCCAAAGGTCTCGGTACCTGTTGCCGCGAAGCCGGCGCCCGCGCCTGCTGTTGCAGCCCAACCCGCGGCAGTGAAACCGTCCGCAACACCGACGCCGAAACCGGCGGCGATGGCGGTCGCGAAACCAACGACACCGCCAAGCGCGCCCAAGGCAGCGGCTCCGTCGCCCGCACCGAAAGCGCCCGAGCCGCCTGAGCCGGCGGTCGAAACACCCGCGCCAGCCCCACCGCCACCATGGCCTGCGGAGCCGAAGGGCACGGAGGACGTTGCGGGCGAGCGGATGATTCTGAATATGGGGCCGTCGCACCCGTGCACGCACGGTGTGTTGCGTATTGTGCTGGAACTGGACGGCGAGGTGGTGGTGAACGCAAAGCCGGATGTGGGCTTCCTGCACCGCGGCGACGAGAAGATCGCCGAGAACCTCACCTACAACCAGTTCGTGCCTTACACGGACCGTCTGGATTACCTGTCGCCGCTGGCGAACAATGTTGCCTACGTGATGGCCGTGGAGAAGTTGATGCGTCTGCAGGTGCCTCCGCGTTGTCAATATATCCGTGTCATCTGCTCCGAGATGGCGCGCGTTGCGTCACACCTGGTTGGCTTGGGCGCGATGGCGCTCGATCTGGCTGCGATGACAGTGTTCCTCTACACGTTCACCGAACGCGAACGGCTGCTGTCGCTCATGGAGAAACTGACCGGCGCTCGGCTCACCAACAGCTTCATGCGCGTCGGCGGCGTGGCGCGCGATATTCCCGACGGCTGGATCACCGAGTTGAAGAAATTCCTCGGTGATTTTCCCCGGATGATTGACGAGGTGGATCGGCTCCTGACGCGCAACCGCATTTTCGTGGACCGCAATCAGGGCGTCGGGGTGTTGCCAAAGGAAGTCGCGATTGACTTTGGCGTCACCGGCCCGAACCTGCGCGGCAGCGGCGTGGAGTTCGATTTGCGCAAGAATCATCCATACCTCTGCTATAAAGACTTCGAGTTTGACGTGCCGGTCGGGACGACGGGCGATTGCTACGACCGGTATCTGGTGCGGATGGAGGAAATGCGCCAGTCGGTGCGCATTCTGAAGCAGGCCTGCGACAAGCTGCCGGATGGGCCGGTCAAGGCGCCGGACCTGAAGAACGTGTTGCCGCCCAAGGAGCAGGCGCTCACGAAGATGGAGCAACTCATCCATCATTTCATGATCGTCACCGAAGGCCCCAACGTGCCGCCGGGCGAGGTTTACTTTGGCGCGGAGAATCCGAAGGGCGAGCTCGGCTTCTACATCATCAGCAAGGGTGGCGGGGTGCCGTGGCGCATGAAGATCCGTTCGCCATCGTTCTGCACCCTGAGCGCGCTGCCATATTTGTTGAAGGGCCACATGATCGGCGACATCGCGGCGATCCTCGGCTCGCTGGATTTCGTCATGGGAGAATGCGACCGCTGATGCAACAAGTGCCTCCCCATCTCGAAACCGAAGTGAACACGCTGCTGGCGCACTATCCGGCGGAGCACAAGCGGAGCGCGATGCTCATGGTGCTGCACGCCGTGCAGGAACAGTGTGGTTGTGTCTCCGACGCGATGATCGAGTGGGTCGCGGCGAAGCTGGAATGCAAGCCGATCCACGTCTATGAGTGCGTGACGTTCTACCCGATGTTCCGCCGCAAGCCGGTCGGGAAATATCACATCAAGATTTGCCGCACGTTGTCGTGCGAATTGGCCGGGAGCCATAAGCTTTGCGAGGAACTGAAGAAGATGATCGGCACCGGCATGGACCAGACGACGCCGGACGGCAAGTTCACTATCAGTTGGGTCGAGTGTCTCGCGGCATGCGGCACCGGGCCGTGCCTGATGATCAACGACGAGTTTTACGAGAAGGTGACGAAGGAGAAGGCTGAGCAGTTGCTCGCGAACCTGAAATAACCATGGCCGCCGTCGAACGCAAACTTATCACCGCCCGGATGGCTCAGCCCGGTTACAGCAACCGGTTGGATAGCTATCTGGCGGCGGGCGGCTATGCGGCGTTGAGGAAGGCGCTGGCGATGACGCCGGAGACCCTCCGCGCTGAAGTGAGCAAGGCCGGCCTGCGCGGGCGCGGCGGCGCGGGTTTCGGCTGCGGATTGAAGTGGTCGCTGGCGGACCGAAGGAGCGGCAAGCCGATCTACCTCATCTGCAACGCAGACGAGTCCGAGCCGGGCACGTTCAAGGACAAGCAGATCATCTACAAGGACCCGCACGCGCTCGTTGAGGGCATGGTATGCGCGGCCTACGCGAACGGCGTCAAGACTGCGTACATCTACATCCGTGGTGAATTTGCGGAAGGCTGCAAGATTCTGCTGGCCGCCATCGAGGAGGCGCGGGCGAAGAACTTCGTCGGCGCGAACATCCTCGGTTCCGGTTACTCGCTGGACATTTTTGTGCATCGCGGCGCGGGCGCTTACATCTGCGGTGAGGAGACGGGCCTGATCGAATCCCTCGAAGGCAAGCGCGCCTATCCGCGGTTCAAACCGCCGTATTTTCCTGCCGTGCTCGGCCTCTGGATGTGCCCGACTATTGTCAACAACGTCGAGACGCTCTGCAATATCCCGCACATCATTGCGATGGGCGGCGTGGACTTCGCGAAGATCGGCACGCCAAACAACACCGGCACGCGGATGATGTGCGTCAGCGGCCATGTGAACAAGCCCGGCTGCTACGAGGTTGAACTGGGCAAAATCACGCTGGGCGAGTTGATCAACGGTTTGTGCGGTGGCGTCAGCGGCGGCCGCAAGGTGAAGGCGATCATTCCTGGCGGGAGCAGCGCGAAGGTGATCCGCTGTGACGAGCGGTTCAAGGGCAGGAAGCGCGACGGCACCGAATTTGACTGGAGTTGGCAGGACGTGCCGGTGGATTTCGACTCGGTCGCGATGATTGGCTCGATGGCAGGTTCCGGCGGCGTCATCGTGCTGGACGAAACAGCCGACATCCCGAAAGCCGTGGCGAACATCGCCGAGTTCTACGCGCACGAAAGCTGCGGCCAGTGCACGCCGTGCCGTGAAGGCTCGCTCTGGATGGCCAAGGCGCTGCGGCGCATGGCGAACGGCCGCGCCATGAAAGGCGACACCGATTACTTGAAGTCCATCGCCGACGGCATCCCCGGCCGCACGATCTGCCCGTTTGGCGAGGCGTGCGCGTGGCCGGTGCAGAGTTTCATTGAGAAGTTCCGGGACGATTTTGCGAAGTTGGAGAAATAATGGCGGAGATACCGACAACCACCGCGCCGACGCCTGAGATGGTGAACGTCACCATCAATGGCAGCAAGGTCCGTGTGCCGAAGGGCATCAACGTGATCGAGGCGGCGCGCCATGCCGGCGTGTTCATTCCACATTACTGCTACCACCCGAAGCTCGCCGTTGCCGGCAACTGCCGTATGTGCATGGTTGAGATCGGCGAGGCGATGCTTACGCCCGATCGCCGGCCGGTGCTGAACCCTGATGGCAAACCCAGGATTGTCATGCAGCCGCGCCTGGCCATTGGCTGTAATACGCCGGTGAAGGAAGGCATGGTGGTGGTCACCAACTCCGCGGCGGTGACGCAATCGCAGAACGCCGTGCTGGAGTTCCTGCTGATCAATCATCCGCTTGACTGCCCGATCTGCGACCAGGCGGGTGAATGCAAGCTGCAGGAATATTCGGTCGAGTTTGGCGCGGGCGCATCGCGGTTCCGGGAG
>JBAZIR010000208.1:0-10155 GCA_041651735.1 Verrucomicrobiia bacterium
GTTCCGCCTGGCTGAACGGCACGATCTCGTCCTCACGGCTGTGCAGACTCAGCAACGGCGCCTTCACCGAGCCGATCTTCAACAGCGAATCGTAGCGGATGCGGCAGAGCCAGTGCATCGGCAGCCACGGATAGATTGCGCGCGCCATCTCCGGCACGCTGGCAAACCCGCTCTCCAGCACCAGCCCGCGAACGGGTTGCTGCCGGGCGAGTTCAACAGCCACCGCGCAGCCGAGCGATTCGCCATGGACCACGATCCGCTCCGGCGCAATTGACTTTTCCCGGCGCAGCCAATCGCAAGCCGCGAGCGCATCGTTGTAGGTGCCTTGTTCCGAGGGCCAGCCCTCGCTGCGACCGTAGCCGCGGTAGTCGAAGATGAAAACGTTGACGCCGAGGTCGTGGAGGATGAGCAGTTTTTCGTACCGATGGCTGATGTTGCCGGCATTGCCGTGGCAGAAGAGGACGGTCAGCTTTGCGTTGGACTGTGGCAGATACCAACCGTTGAGCTTCACGCCATCGGCGGTTGTGAATGTCACGTCTTCAAAAGGCAGCCGGAAATCTGCCGGCGTATTCTCGACCTGGCGATAGGGGATGAAGACGCTGCGCCACTCGAACCAGCGCAGGAACAACCACACCAGCGCCAGCAGGGCCAGCCACTTGAGAACCTGGATTGCGATGTCGCGGGTCAACATAAGCCTGAACGCACTGTCGAAACCGCCGGCCGGCCGCTCCGCCGATTACATGCAGAAGACCGTCAGCTTCTTCGGGCCGTGCGCGCCGAGGACGAGGATGCGCTCGATGTCACCCGTGCGGCTGGGGCCGGTGATAAGGCACATCATGCTCGGATAGTTGCTGCCATAACAATTCTTCAACGCCGCAAACGCCGCAGGCAGGTCTCGCAGCAACTGGTCGCGGTGCGCGAGCACCACGTGATGCGGCGGCAACACCGACAGCGCGCGGCCACCGGCGCTGCGTGTCGTCAGGACCACGGAGCCGGTCTGGGCCACGAGCGCGTCACACTCGGTGATGCCGGCGTCGCACGATTCAAGTTCGCTCAAGTTGTAACGGGCGCCGGTTTGCAGCACCGGCAGGCCCAGCGCGGCGAAGGCGAAGTTGGTCATTTCGCCAGCGTGCGTCGCGATCTTCTTCCAGCCTTCGGCGTGGGCCAGCGCGAGAAGTTTGTCCTGAAGCTCGTTGCGGTTGGCGACGAGCTGGAAGTCAGTCTTGAGTTCCGCCGAGTTCTTCGCAAACAGGGCCGCGCGCTCGTCGAAGCTGTCGCCCACCGCCGGCAGCCACGGCTTGAAATCCGTGGGCCGCTTCTCGTGGGCGGGCACGCGCTGGCCCGGCCCGGAGAGCAGGCCCGGTTTCGGCGCGGCGACGCGCAGCGCCTCGCGGATGCGTCCAAGAATTTGTTCGCGCTCGCTCAAGATTGTCTCCTCCGCCAGTAATCCTTGAAAGTGTGAAGGGCCAGCTGCGGCGCCTCGCGCGACTGGGTCCACGCATACATCGGGTCGATCTTCGTGCCTTTGATGAGGCCGTGGAACTTCTGGCCGAACCAGCCGAACTTCACGCCGAGGCGGTAAAGCAGCGGACGGTTCATCAAGATCACGAAACCCTGGAAGATCAGCTTCTCCCACCACGGCGATTTGCAGCGGATGGCGTTGCGGCGGTTTTGCAGCAGGTGATGATGCAGGTCAATCTTCACCGGGCAGGCTTCGGTGCACGCGCCGCAGAGCGACGACGCGAACGAGAGGTGTTTCCATTCCATCAGGCCGCGCAGATGCGGCGTAAGGACCGAGCCAATCGGGCCCATGTAGGTCGTCGCGTAGGTGTGGCCGCCGATGTTCTTATAGATCGGGCAAACGTTGAGACAGCCGCCGCAGCGGATGCAGTGCAGCGTGTCGCGTTGTTCGGCGTCGGCCAGCAGGCGCGTGCGGCCGTTGTCGAGCAGCACGACGTGAAACTCCTCCGGACCGTCCGCTTCGCCTTCCTGCCGCGGGCCGCCGATGAGCGTGTTGTAACAACTGAGCATCTGCGCCGCGCCGACCGTGGCCAGCATTGGAAGGAACAGCGCGAGATCGTCGAGCGTCGGCAGCACCTTCTCGATGCCGATCAGCGCGACGTGGATCCTCGGCAGCGAGGTCGAGAGCCGGCCGTTGCCCTCATTGGTGGTGAGCGAAATCATGCCCGTCTCGGCGACGGCGAAGTTCGCGCCGGAGATGCCCATGTCGGCGGCGCAGTATTTCTTCCGCAACGTCCGCCGCGCGATCATCGTCAGCTCTTCCGGGCTGTCGGTCGGCGCGCTACCGAGTTTCTTGTTGAAGAGGTCGCTGATCTCGTGGCGCGTCAGGTGCATCGCCGGGAAGACGATGTGGTAGGGCGGCTCCTCGCGCAGTTGGACGATGTATTCGCCCAGGTCCGACTCCACGACCTCGACGCCGGACTTTTCCAGCGCCTGCGCGAGATGGATTTCCTCGCCGGTCATCGCCTTCGACTTGACGATCGAGCGGACGCGATGCTTCTTGGCGACCTCGACGATGTAATCGCACGCCTGCTGGCCGGTGCTGGCCCAGAAAACCTTTGTGCCGCGCGCCTCGATCTTCTTGACGAACTCCTGCAGATACGTGTCGAGGTGGTTGACCGCTTCCCACTTGATCTCTGCCGCGGCCTGGCGCGCCTCCTGCCAGTTCTGGAACCGCCCCTTCTTTTCATCGCGGCCGACGTAGTATTTGCCGAGCGCGT
Source organism: Verrucomicrobiia bacterium (assembly GCA_041651735.1). Lineage (GTDB taxonomy): Bacteria > Verrucomicrobiota > Verrucomicrobiia > CAIQCK01 > CAIQCK01 > CAIQCK01. Next base: position 2,742 of record JBAZIR010000208.1, read on the forward strand.
TTTGGATCAACGACCGATGGCGCAGGTCGCGCGTGAGGCGACGGGCGGTTTCTTTGAAAGTCTGGGCGATGGTGCTCATTGCTTGGCCAACACCTCCGCAAGATGCATCGTGCGCAACGGCTTTTTCTGCCGGTCCGCCAGGCCCTGGATATGCATGAGGCAACTGGCGTCACACGACACGATGTAGTCAGTCTTGGTTTTTAAAGCCGAGTCGCATTTGACCTCGCCCATCGCCGACGAGATCATCGGGAATTTTACCGAGAACGTTCCTCCGAAACCGCAGCAGCTTTCCGCCGCGTCCATCTCGACCAGTTCCAGACCCTGCACCTTGGCCAGCAACGCGCGCGGCTGTTTCTTGAGGCCCACCTCGCGCAAACCGTGGCAACCGTCGTGGAACGTCACCTTCGCCGGAAACTTCGCGCCCACGTCGGTCACGCCGAGCTTGGTCACGAGGAAATCGGAAAACTCCCAGCACTTTGCCGCGTGCGCTTTGGCCTCGGCTTCGAGCGGCGTGCCGTGGAACAACTCCTTGTAGAACGTCATCATCATCGCGCCGCAGGAGCCGGAACAGCCGACGATGATTTCGGCGCTGCGATACATCCCGATCACCTTCTCGGCGACCGCGCGCGCCTCGTCCCAATAGCCGGAGTTGAACGCCGGCTGGCCGCAGCAGGTGAAATCTTCTGGATAATCCACCTGATGGCCCAACCGCTCCAACACCTTCGTCATGCTGATCCCGACCTGCGGAAAGCACGCGTCAATGAAACACGGTATAAAAAGCGAAATCTTCACGTGTCTGTTCTAAACCTCGTTTACTCCTTGCGACAATTTCGAGCAGACTAAAACCTGGCTTTCCCCGGAGCAAGCTTTTTGATGATTTGGCAGTAAGTCTGTTTGCGGCAAAACAGATTCCGGGTCGGCGGCCATCATCCCGGGTTGTGTTGGAGTCCACACTTTAGAGTCCGTGCTGATGTCCGTTCGGCAACCGATAAAACGATTTTATCTTGCCCTCTTTGGAATTGAATCTACTATCCGCGCCTGTCGTCGGCGCGCCATATGTGCGGTGCCTGTCCCTTCGGGGATTCCACGGCTCCGCCCTTTCCCTCCTTGGCGCGCTGGCGACACTTTTCTCCGATGTTGCCAGACATGGGCATCAAGTTGGGCTTGCGGTTTGCAGCCCAAGTGCTAAGCATCAAAAGCATGGCTCTGATTACTTGGGACGACAGCATCAAGGTCGGTTTGTGGACGATCGACACGCAACACGAACGTTGGGTGGGTTTCATCAACGATCTGTACGAAGCGATGCTGGCCGGCAAGGGGAAAACCGTTCTGAGGCAAACGCTCGCGGCCATGGTTGACTATACACGCACCCATTTTGCCGACGAAGAAAAGCTCATGTCCACGCACGGGTATTCCGGATATGCCGAACACAAAGCCATCCATGATGCCTTTGTCGCCCAGGTGCTCGACTTGCAGCGGCGGGTGCAAGCCGATGAAATCGGGGTATCACGCGAAGTGCTGAATCGTCTGAAAGACTGGTTGCTCAACCATATCAAGGTCACTGACCAGGACTATGTGCCGTTTCTGAAAAGCAAAGGGGTCCTCTGATTTTGGCGGGCACGCCATTGGACACAGACACCGAAGGTTGGTTGGCAGGAATGCCATCGCCACGGTCAGCTTTGATCGCTGGTCAATGACAACAGTCCGGTGGCGATGAAACCGGGAGACGGTTTCGTTCAGGAGAGCTTGCGGAGCTTTTCCTTCTTGGCCTCGCACTCATCGCGCAGCTTCTGACGTTGGGTGAGCAGCGTTTGCTCCAGACTTAGGACCTTCTCCACGTCCTGGGCCGCGCGGGCGGCGGCGATCTTGTCGCTCATGGAAAGCTCCAGGTCGGCGATCTTCGCCTTATAGACGGAGTCCATTTCGGCCAGTTGCTTTTTCTGATCCCCGGTCAGCTTGCGTTCCGGGCCGAGCGTCTTGCCGAGCCGCTCCATCGCGAGGTCGTAGGAGGATTTCAAGGCCATAAGAATCTCCGGTTGCGAGAATCGCGTTGTCAGTCCGCTTTTTCCGCAGCGGCGGCAGCCGCGCGTTCACGGTGCTCGATGAGCCACGCGCCCCAGACGCTCAGTTCGTAGAGCGCGCAAAGGACGACGGCCATGACGAGTTGGGTGAAGACTTCCGGCGTTGTCAGCAACGCGCCGGCGACGAGAGAGAACACAATCCAGAAGCGGCGGCCTTTTTTCAGCCCGGCGTGGCTGAGGATGCCCATCTTCACCAGCGACAGCAGCACCACGGGCGTCTCAAACGCCAACCCCATGCCGAGCATGAAGCCGGTGACGAAGGAGACGTATTCGCCGACGCGCCAGAACGTGACATCCACGTGCATCCAGCGCGCCCAGGCGATGCTGACGGATAGCGCGCGGGGCATGATCCAGAAGAAGCAGAAGCCCGCGCCGAGGAAAAACAATCCGCCGCCGATGGTGAACGCCGGCCAAATGTAGCGTTTCTCGCGCCGTGTCAGCGCTGGCAGGATGAACTGGCCGATGTAGTAGAGGATGAACGGCAGCGCCAGAATCGAGCCTGCGTAAAGGGCAAGCTTGATGGAGAAAATGAAAATCTCGCCAGGGCCGATGGTGTTGAGGAACTTGCCCGGATCAAAATCCTTGGGTTCCTTGAGCTTCGCCAGTTCGGATGGGAATGCTTCTTCCAACAGCAGGCGATTGAGCCGAACGCGGTCGTTGCCGTCGGGCTTCTGTTGCAGCCATTCCAACGCCTCGTCGCTGAGCTTGATGTTGGCGAAACGTTCCGGCGTGTAGATGCACTCTCCCCCCGTGATTCTATTCAGGTCATCCGTCAAGTCCGATCGCAGCGCACGGGTGGACAGTTGGGCGGGGTTATGCGACTGCAACTCGTTCTTGGTGCTCTTGGAGAGGTGGTCTGCGAGGTATTGCGACAACGCATCGGGCGGGTTCTTCAGCTTGGCAGCGAGGTCGCCGGCGTGGCGCAAGTCGCGCGTGATGAACGGTACTGGTTCACGAAGGACCTCGGCGACGCCATTCAACGGCCACACCAGCGCGGCCATAATCCACGGCAGACCGTAGAACGCGACAGAGATGGTGATGAACAACGCCGCCAGCGACTTCAGGAGGGTCCACCGCAGGTCTTCGAGGTGGTCCAGAAACGGCTTGGTTTCCAGCTCTGCCTCTTCGTCCAGCTCTTGATCGGGAGGCGGCGTATCGGATGGCTCGGCCATAGCAAGTTTGCCGAACGCCCCGCGCCGTTGCGCGCGAGGCACGCGCATCAGGACTTGGGATCTTCGGGCTTGTTCGGTTCGGTGGAGGCTGTCTTTGGCGGCTCGGGCTTGGGCGGCTCAGGCTTGTAGGTCGACTCGTCAGGGGCATTGGCCGCCTTGGTGACCTCGTCCTGGATGTCACGCGTGGCTTTCTTGAATTCCTTGATGCCCTGGCCCAGACCCTTGGCCAGATCGGGCAACTTTTTCGCGCCGAACATCAACAGCACCACCAACAGGATGAGGATAATTTGTCCCATCCCAAGATCCCAAACACCAAGTATTACGTTCATGTCTCTTCTCCGTTCCTAAGATTCACAGAAGGTTAAGACCTTCGTGGCCAAATGTAAAACTCCAACTCCGCTGGACAAAACGGCCCGGACACACGCGTCATCCGGGCCGTTTCGAATTGAAAACCAGCCGCTGCAATTACTGGCCGGTGATGATGAATTCGGCGCGGCGGTTCCTCGACCAGGCTTCCTCGCCGTGGCCAAGGTCTGCCGGCTTCTCTTTGCCGTAGCTGATGGTTTGCAGTTTGTTGCCATCCGCTCCAACGCTGGTCAGATACTCGCGGCAAGCCTGCGCGCGGCGCTCGCCCAACGACCGGTTATACTCGGCCGTGCCGCGCTCGTCGCAGTGGCCTTCGATCGTGATGATATGGTTCGGATTCTCGCGCATGTAGGCGGACATGTCGTCGAGTTTCGGGCGCTCGCTGGGGTTGACCACCGAGCTGTCGAAGGCGAAATGGACGGTGTCGGCCGCGAGACGTGGCGGCTGATTGCGCTGGGTCGGGTCTCCGATGCGCGCGGGCATCACACCCGTTGTATCCATCGGCGGCGTTACGGAGACGGGGCCGGCGCCTTCCAAACCGCTGGGGCCGGGGCCGGGAGTGGCGTGGGTCTTCTTTTTGCAGCCGACCATGCCAGCGCTGAGAACGACGGCAAGGCTGAGAACGCTAATCTTTGTCAACAATCTGGTGTTCATCTTGTCTCCTTAACTATCCAACGATTTTTTTGAAATGCCACATCCGCAACTTAACGCGACCACGCCGGCGCTGTGCAATCGCCAAGAACGCGCAAATTCGGGTTGAGTTCTATCGTCCGGCCTGTGAATGCGTCAAGGATATAAAGCGACGACCGGTGGTTGACCGTCCGCGCGTAAACGATGTGCCGGCCGTCCGGCGCCCAGCACGGGTCTTCGTTATCCGCGGCGTCCTGCGTCAGCAGCATTTCCTCGCCGGTGCGCGACTTCATGCCGAAGACCTGGAATTGTTTCCCGGCGCGCGCGCTGAAACAGATGTCTGGCACTTCGGGCGCCACCGACCAACTCGCCCAGTCCGGCTCGGTCTTGTAGCCGCCGAATGTGACGCGCCGCGCTTCGCCGCCGGAGGCCGGGATCATGTAGAGCTGCGGCTGGCCCGCGCGGTCGCTGACGAAGCAGATTTGTGACCCGTCCGGGGACCAGCAGGGCGAGGACTCCGCCTGCCGCGTGCGGGTCAGACGCACTGGCCCGCCGCCGGCCAGATCCATCACGTAGAGATCCGGATTGCCGTCCTTGCTGAGAATGACAGCGAGCTGCCGGCCGTTGGGCGAGATCGCACCGCCGGTGTTCAGACCGGGAAAATAAGCCACACGGCGCGGCGCGGGCGCGGCGATGTCGGACATGATGTAAACATCCGGCCAGCCGCTGCGGTAGCTGGTATAGACGAGCGTGCGGCGGTTCGGACCGAAACGCGGCCGCACGGTGAGCGTGTGGTCGTTGGTGAGGCGCTTCACGTTGGCGCCGTCGTAGTCCATCACGTAAATCTCCTTGCTGCCCGTGCCGTTGGCGACGCAGGCGATCTTGGTCTGCGCAATGCCGGGTTTGCCGGCAATGTTGCGCACGATCTCGTCGGCCATCTGGTGCGCCACGCTGCGCGGGCTGGAGCCGTCACCCGAGCAGACCTTTTGAAGCACGGGCGTCGATCCGCCGCGGCTGAAGACCGCCCCGTTGAGCGTGCCGCCCGACATGGTGCCGCGCACAATGACTTCCGCATTGGCTGCGGCGACGTAGTTAAACCAATCCGACCGCACCAGATCGCTGGCAAGCACTGCCGCAGTCTGCTGTGCGTTGGCGTCACCGCCAAACGATTCGACGGCGATGTTGATCTTCTGCGCCTGACCCTTGATCACTCGCACGGCCGGCGTCGCCGCCATGACAACGCCCGCTGCTCCGCACAAAAACAAAACACTCCACATACGATATTTCATCAGTGACTCCTTAATCTATCAAAGCAATCTATCAAATCAACCCGGCCCTTTGGGTTTCAGTTCAAACGCCACCGGTATGTCCACGTAAGCGTTGCCCAAGCCGGGCGGCAACGGTCGGATCCGGCCCACACTGTTTACAGCAGAAAGCACCGACTCGTCCATCACGGGATTGCCTGATCGCTGGTCGAACCAGACGTAGCTGATCGTGCCGTCGCGTTGAATGCGGATGAAGACGACGCAATTCAGGTGCCCCTGCAACTGGCTCGGCTGCGTCCACGCCTTGTCCATCGCGTCCTTGATCAAGAGATAATACCAGCCGAATTCCGACGGCAGACCACCGCCGGTGCCCGGCCCGGTGCCCGGCCCCGAACCTGTGCCAGGTCTTGTGCCGGGGCCGGAGCCTGCACCTGCATATTGGCCGGCTCCGCGGCCTCGTCCTGGTCCTGAGAATCTGCCGATGCCGGTGCCGGGACCGGAGCCTCCAGATGAGCCGTAACCGAGTCTGTTGAACATGCCTCTCTTGAAACTGTCCGCGTTGAAACTGCGAGCGGCGTGTTTGGTGCTTTTGCCTTTGCTCTCGGCGGGCCCCGTGCCCTTGCTGTTCACGGCCTTGGAGTTTGGCACGCCGGTTCTCGTCCGCTGCACCAGCGTGGTGGAGGTCTTGATCTTGCTGGTCGGTTCGGACTTTGGCTGAGGCTTGGGTGGCGGCTGCTGTTTGGGCTGTGGCTTGGGTTTCTCTATCTTTTTTGGCTGCTCGGTGTGAATCACCGGCTGGCGAGTATCCTGCTTCGGCGGCGTAGGAGGCTTGATGGTGTCGAACTTCGGCGCAGGTTTCGGCGTGGGCTTTGGCGCATCTTCAACCACAGCAGGCACGCCGGGTGGCGCGGGCGCGGGTTCGTCGGCCGGAGTCGTCGAGGGCAGGGACGGCTCCGAGTTGCCGCCGCCTTCGCTGCCGCTGCCACCCCCGGCTTCGCCGCCCGTGCCGATTTCGAGCCACACCGGTTGATCGGCCTGCTTCGGCGCGAACGCAGCCCACATCATCACCGCGCCGATCAGCACGATGTGCAGCACCGCCGAAACAAACAGGTTCCAGCGGTATCTGGGATCGTCGTTCTTCGCTTCCATTGCTAACGTGACTGACTTTCGCCCAACGCCACGATGCCCACGTGGCTGATGCCGGCGCTCTTGAGCACGTCCAGCACCTGTACAAATTTCTCGAACTGCTGCTGTTTGTCCACCCGGATGAGCACAGCCACGTCCGGGTCTTCGTTGTGCAGCGCGCTCATGGACTCCCGCAGCGTGTCAATATCCACCGGCGAGCGGTCAATGTAAATCTGCCCCGTCTTGTCAATGCTCACCGTGCGGCCGCGCGTCGGTTTCTGCTGCTGTGCCTTGGCGGCCTTGGCGAGGTTGACACCGATGGATTGCTCGAACAGCGGCGTGGTGATGATGAAGATGATCAGCAACACGAACGCCAGGTCCAGCAGCGGCGTGATATTGATTTCCGCCAACACCGACAGATGACGTTGGGAGAAGCGGCGCATGGCGACATTACTCCCGCACGAACTCGCGCTCCAGCGCCGTGGCCAGTTCACTGGCGAAGTTGTCCATTCCCACCGTCATCGCGCGGATGCTGTGCACCAGCCAGTTGTAGGCGAACATCGAGGGAATGGCCACGAGCAGGCCCGTCACCGTCGTGATGAGCGCGCCGCTGACGCCGGGCGCCATCGTCGTAAGGCTGGCGTTGCCCTGAATGGCGATCTCGCCGAACGCGTCCATGACGCCCCAGACCGTGCCGAGTAATCCGAGAAATGGCGCGCCGCTGACCGCTGTCGCGAGCATTACCAGGCCCTGCTCCAATTTCAACCCCTGCTCG
>JBAZIR010000209.1:0-10123 GCA_041651735.1 Verrucomicrobiia bacterium
GCCTCGGCCTGCCAGCCGGACGAAGGCACGGCACCCAGGGCCAGGGTGAAGGAAAGTTGGGTCCCGCTGGCCGGCAGTGGAGCGCGGTAGTTCTCACCAGGGACCGTGATATCGCGAAACGTCACGGCATAGCGACGCGGCAGCTTCAGGAGCACATCAAGGGATGAGAACGTTTTCAGAGTACGTTGATACTCGGCGATTGGCCACTTCGGATGGCCGTGCTGGAAGTAGTTGAAGAGGTAAACCACATCCGCTCCACCCGACAGGACGGCAACGGCCGCGCCCGTTGCCTCTTCATTCGTGACTGGACGTTGAGGCGTCTCAGGATTGGGACGGTAGTGTGCCTCCAGTCCTCCCGCAAGCGTCACGCGGTTTCCAAGAAGTTCACGCCACTTGTCCAGCGGCATGGCGAATTCCAGCGTCGCCCAGCGAGGCGCAGCCACCACGAGATCAACCAGACCCTCCTTCGCCCACGCGGGGGCATCGAGTCCCAGAGCGAGTGCGGTATCCGGGCAGGAGGGAACGCGCACGCCCAATTGCACAGCGTGACCGCGGCGCTTGGCTGTATCGTCGGCCAGCGACCGGATGCCGTGCAACCACTCGGTCAGAATCCGCCGGCCCTCCTGTTCCTTGCCTTTGCTGAATAGATAAGGCTCGCGCAGAAAATCCAATTCCAAACCGGCGACGTCGTAGCGTTCGAGTGTTTCGGCGATCAATGCTCTGTAGTGCTCGCGCACCTGGGGGTGGGCGTAGTCCAGCGCGCGGGCGTAGTAGCCCGGATGTCCCTGACGGAACAATTCGGGCTTCCGCCAGAAGTCGCTGTGAAACGGATGCTCGAGATTGTTGTTCTCGTGAACATCGTTCATCCGCAACGATATCCACGGCGAGATGCCGTGGTGGCGGCAGCGCTGGATGGTTCGCGCGGGGTAGTCCACGCCCTGCCTGTCGACTTCGAGCATGTTGCCGACAAGCTTTCGGTATGGTGCGCGCCGCGCTGGAGGGAGGGCGGCCAGGAATGGCTGGTCATCGGAACCGTTGGGGTCGTAGCCATCCCAGAAGGCCTGCCACACTTTGCTGCGATAGTTGGTCCGGCGCGCGTTGGTGTTGCAGAACAACGCGCTCACGCCCGCGCCCGCCAGCACGTCAACGTAGCGGTCCACAATCTCGCCAGCTTTCCCATCTGGGAAATCTTGGAAACAGAAGAAGTTCGTGCAGTCCTCGTTTTGCAGAAGTCCTGTCAGCTTCGTGTGTGCGTTGGCGTTCTCGTTTGCACTCGAAAGAGAGGGAATCGCGAAGCCTGCCAATCCGGCTGCGCCCAATCTGAGTGCGGTTCGACGGGAGATGTTTGTCATATAGGGTGTTCTTCTCTGAGGGTTGACTAGTAACCCCAATTGGGGCGATAGCGGCCGTTCAAGACCATGCCGCCGATTTTCTGAAACCGAATCGTGACGGGCGCGGGCGGGCGGACCTCGGCCGATTCCCGCAACTCGTCCATGTGGCCCATGCGCGAGATGACCGACCAGCGGTCGGTGCGGTCTGCGCCGCTGTTGCCGTCCCAAACCGTAATCCCGTCAGCGCCGGAATCGTAGAGATCAAGGGCCTGCTTCATGACGGCACCCAGATCTGGGGTGTTCCAAGCGACAAACGCCGGGCGCACGCGCACGTTCTTGGGGCGGCAGACTTCAGTGAAGAACTTCATATCATACTTGCGCGCGGACACGCCACCGGCCGCCAGGAATGGAAAGACTTCGTCCACGAGACCTTGCGCAACCCAATCACGCAGGTTGAATCCGAACCTGATGTTATCCGACTCATCCGGCATGACAAAGGCGCTCAAGGCAAGGTGCTTGCCATCTGCCCGGCGCTGGCCTTCGCTATCGAGCATTGAGCGGACTTCTCGCATGAAAGTCGTCAGCAGTTCGGCCCGCAGTTGAAGAACGCGTTTGTCGTCCTCGGGCACGGTCAACGCATCGGCGTCATATCGCTGTTTGAAAAGGTCGCAAAAGGGCTTCTCGAAGAGAACCAGTGGTACGCCGCGATTGTAGAGGATTGAGGCGCCATCAGCGCCGAAACGGACGGCTTCGCGGAGAACCTCCACGAGATGAGACCGCACCTGCGGGACAGCCAGACTCATGCGGGCGACAGGAGTGCCATCGCGATCCACGCAGCGCCAGTTGGGATGCATCTGGTAGAACCGGCTGTTGAAAAAATCGGAGAAGGGTTCGGAGTGGACCCATGCAGCAGGACGCAAGCCGACATGAACCTTCAGACCGGCACTGTGCGCTCCCTGGATGAGGACTCTCGTCGGGTTGATGCCTTTGCGAGCGAGCTCGCGGATGGCCTCGGCGTAAAAGCGGTCGCCGCGGCGGGGAAAGACGGTGAGGTTCTGGCCGCACATCTCGCCGACCTTCGACGGATAGTTGACCATGTCGGCGCCGCCCATTTGAAGGATGAGGGTATCGAAGTCCGTGCCGCGATAGATTTCCACTTCCGGGAGCAGCGCCTCGATGGAGGTTGGACGGCGGGAATAGATGAAACTGAACCCGTCTATGGTTGTTACGAGCTTGTGAGTCGATGAATCCTGCCTGTCGGTCTTGAAGGCGGCGACCTCATCTGACGTGAGCGGGACCAACTTGACGTAGGCAATCCCGCAACTGCGTCCCTGTCCGCCGGACTCCTGTGCGATGAGGAGGGACTGGTCCGTCAGGTCAGCGACCTTGAAGAACGTTTCCTCGATCTGTCCCGCCGTTCGGGTCCGAGGGACGTATGCCGGATCGCTTGTGAGACGAAGCAACGCATGGCAGCCGAGCACCGAGGGATCGGCGAGACCGACATACACAGCGTGCCAGCCGTTGGTGTTCAGCGGAAGGGTGAGGGGAGGGGCGTTGGCTTCGTCAGAAGCCCAGAGCATTCTGCCCTTCAGCGTCCCCGCCTCGTAATCCATCAGTTGCCAGCGACCCTTTGCGCTTTTGGGTGACAGAACTCTCTTGGGAGCGCAAAGCCCCATGTCCGTGATGACCACAGGGCTGAAGCCGTTGCGCCACTCGGCGGCGAACGCCCCGCTCCGTAATGGCGCGTCAGCGAGAGAAATGTCGTCAAAATCAAATTGCCCCGCATTGAAATGGGCGGTGACGGTCACGCGGATCTTTTCAATGGGCCACTGGTTTTTTGGGATGAGGCGGACCGAGAGCCGCTTCCAATCATATGTGCCAGGTGGGATATCCACGTAAGCGTGGGTCGTATCCGCGTAAGGCCGGTCCTTGTAAAGGATGTGGAAGTAGAAACGGGCGTATTCCTTCCGGTTGTCGTCCGTATTGATCTGGAGTTTGTTGGCGCGAAACCATCCGGAAGCCATGTAGTGGCGCGTGGGCAAGCCGGCGACTTCCTGCTGCCACGCGACGCTCTGGCCGTCGCCCGCCACGCGCATGGCAGTCTTTCCGCCATGTGGCGCTTCGGCCGCAAGAGGCGTCTTGACCCGGCCAGCAGTGAGCTTCCACCCGGCTGGCGTATTGGCAGTGTCGAGTTGCTCGAACCCGGGATTTCGCAGAAGATTCTTCTGAGATTGGAGTGCTGCTGCCGGTTCCGCCATCACGACAGGCGCGACCAAGCACATCCAGCCAGCGGCAGCCAAGACAATGAGCAACATCTTCATGGTGACTCTATACTTCAACTGCATCGTGCTCGCCTGGTCGAGACGATACTTCTGGGCCGCGTTTGGCCACCGGATCGAGCGAATGAGAGGTTCACGATGATTTGAGGAATCGCGGCAACTGTTTGTCGCGGAATGCGGCGAGCTTCGGATTGGCTGATTGCCGGAGCGCGTCAAGCGGCAGCAGCAGCTCCCACTGAAAGCCGTAACGCCGGGCTGCCGTTTCAGCTTCTCTGGACTGAATGATCGTCAGAGCGGCCTTCAGAAACGTGACGCACTCGCGTCCTTTGCGCGCGTCGTTCCTGGCAGCGGCGACCTTGTCGGCGAGATAGGCGCGCAAGCACGGGATCAGGATGTTCAGATGGACTGCGTCGTTTCGGTCAGCCTGATTCAGGCAGACAGTCAGATGGACTTTCTCCTTGAGCAACAACAGCGGATGGATGACGCGGAAAACCCGGCCTTCGTGCTCGACTTGCACCGCCGATTGGCGGATGTCGCGAAGAGGCAGTCGGGCGTGACGCAGTGCAAACAGGACGTGAGCGTGTCCCTTGGGAAGATAGACGGTGCCGGACAGAGGCGAGTCGGTCTTGGCGAAAGGGTCGGTGACGTGCGTGGGACAGTCGGTGGCTTGGCCGAGTTTGCGGACGAAAGCGCGTGAGCCAAGCAGGTCGAGGTCTTCGGTGAGGCAGGGCAGGAGCAGGCGGAGTTCAGGTTCCGCTGGCGCGAATTTCTCTCCGTAAAGCTCGACGGCTTGTCCGCCAATAATGACCGGCGAATCCTCGCCACAATCCTGGAGGTGGGGCAACAGGTCGCCGAAGTCCCTCAGCGACCGGGCTTGCTTTGGTGGAGGCATCGGAGGAGTGCGCGGTCTGCGGCGTCGGTATTGCGAAACGTTGTCGCCCCGGCGAACCAGAAACTGCGGTCGCGCAGTTGCTGTGGAGTCGCCTGGCCTGTGGCCAAGGCGCGGCTATTTCGGCGACGCCGTTCCACGTCCTGACGGCACACCGTCTTCCACAGCATCTCTGGTTTGATGGTTTGTGCTGGCACGGCTTAAGCCTAGCAACTTGGTTGGTGAAAGCAACCGATTCCTTATCAAGAGCAAATCTCCTGCGCGACGCGAACACGGCGAATCACTTCAACTGCATCGTCCCCGCCTGATCGAGCCGCCAATTCTGGCGAAGCGTGCCTTCATAGCAGCGCCAGACGCTGTCTTCGGCGCGGAAGGTGCCGAGGTTGAAGGCGATCTTCTGCTTCGGCGCGGGTTTCAGGCCGATGGCGTCCCACGGAATGGCCCATTCGTAACGACAGCCGCTCTTCCAATCGCCTTTCGTCTTGCCATAGGGCTTGGCGCAGAAACGCACGGCCTTGCCGAGCCGCTCGGCGGCGTCGGCGGGCGCACCGGCGAGGGTGACGCTTTCAAATGTGCCGCCAGCGAAACCGTGGACGACGAAGTTGACGGGCTTGCCGTCGGGCGTCTTGCCGGCGATGCAGACCTCCGCACCGTCGTCTTTGCCCCATTTGGAACCTTTGCTGAGCTTGGTGATGTCAAAGAAAACGACGTTCACCGCGACGTAGAGGCACTGGTCGTCATAGGCGAGCTTGGCGTACACCGGCGCGCCACTGGCGCTCCAGCGCGATGGTTCGCGTTCAAGGTGCAACAATGCGTGAGGCCATTCGTCCCAGCCGATCTCGCCATCGAGAACCGGTGGTTGCGCAACTCGTTCGACGGCGACGGAGTAGGTCCGACGCGCGGGCGCTTTCGCTGGCGGCATGGCCGGGGTGATCGTGAACGCCTGTGGCGCGCCGGTTTTGTCCACGCCGCTGCGGAAGACGACGTTGTTGGTCCAGAGCTTGACGGCGCTCGGCGGAGTGACAAGAAGCTCACCGGGTGCGAACAGCGTGTTCCCCTGAAACGTGATGTCGCCGGAGCGTGCGAGCGACAGCGTCATATTGGTCGCGGCGATGAAGACATTGTCGCGGATCATGGTGTTCCGGGCGATGTGATTGTGGATGGGGCGTTCGACGCCGACGGAGACGTTGCGCTCGATAACGCAATCCCGCGCGCCTTCATCGAGGTAGTAGGACGAGATGCCGTAGCCTTCGCCCATCTTCACCACGTCGCGGACGATGTTGCCGCGCAGGATGCAACGCGACATGCTGCCGTAAATCGCAGCGCCGTCCTGCAGCTCGCGCATAACGCGGTAGATCAGGTTCTCCTCGAAGACGTGGCCGCCGCCGCTGCCGATCATGCCGCTGTAAGGCGCGTCGTGGACTTCGTTGCGGCAGACCTGGAAACCCTTCTCGCCCTTGTCCCAGCCGCGCGTGGATACCGAGAGCGCGACCGCGCTTGGATAATACAAACCGACGTGATGGACGTGGTTGCTCGCGATGAGTGTGGTGGAACCTTCCGCCTTGATGCCGCAAGCGCCGATGTGATGGATGTGGCTGTCGCTGATGCGGCAATCGGTGACTAACCTCGCCACGATGCCTTGGCCACCGACGTTGCAGACTTCGAGCTTCTCGAACACACATTGCCGCGCGCGCTCGACGCTAAGCGCGCCCTCGAACGCGTAGGCGCCGAATCCACCGGACTTCAGCGGCGTGGTCGTTGCCTGAATCGCGAGTCCTCGCAACGTGATCTTTTCCACCGGCTGTTTCGCGTTGCCGGCGATTCGGATCATTCGTTCCAGCCGCGGCGCGACGACCTTGGCTTTCGTCATATCTTCACCCGGCAGAGGCCAATACACCACACGCCCTGCGGCGCGGTCGAGATACCATTGACCCGGTTGGGTCATGCCTTCGCACGTGTTGAAGACCGCGTATTTCTTCACGCCAAACGCGCCCGGGGGCGATTTGGCCGCGGGGGTCAGAAGCAGCGCGTGGCGATCCGTGTCATTGCGCGCGACACCGCAGAGCGACTCGTCCCACATGTGATAGACGCGCACCTCGGCGTTCCTGGGTTCGAGCGTCGCTGGAATGTCCTTCGGGTCGTAGATCATCGTCGTCAACTCTTCTTGTGTCGGCTTGCGCTCCCAGCCGCCACCGACCGACGACAGCCAGCGCACGTCAAACACGCTCTTGTGAAGTAACGTTCCCGTTTCCGGCAACCGCGCCCGCTCCGGCATCCGCCCATTCACGACCAGCGCGCGGAAATCCCACGTACCCGCCTTCACGTCCGGCAAGTCTGCGCACCAGAACTTCTCGCCATCACGCCGCCATCCAGTTACGAGAGTGCCGCCATAAATCGTGACCTTGCCGCCGTCGCTCGCTTCAATCGTCAGCCCGTTGTCCCGCGCGTCGAGTTCCAGCATCTTCGTCAGAAAATGGTCTCCCGCCGTCAAAATGATTCGGTGGGGTCCAGCACCCGCTTTTCGCGCCGCATCGCGCGCAGCCTCCAGCTTCGCAAATGGTTTGTCCTTGGTGCCGGTGTTGGTGTCGTCACCTTTGGGGGCAACGTAGAAGTCCGTGGCTGTTGCGGTGGAAAGAAGACCCGCGCCAGTCAGCAGCAGTGCGGTGAGCGAGAGGACGTGAGCATGTTTCATAGTAAGGAGGACAGTTTATACTGGATTGACTCGATGTGGAACAAGTGTGCTGTGAACAAGCGATAGGGCAATCGCGCTGTGCTGCGTTGGGGCTGGCAATGATTTCCGTTGGTGTTGAAGCTGAATTGACTCAGAAGATGGGGCAACCTCTTTCTATCGTATTTCGGCAGGCTGCAACGCCAGCCATGCTTGCATCTGATAGCTACAGGCACATTTTGCGGAACCATCGGGGACGAGCACCATGCCACCGGCGGGGATTGCGTTGAACCAGCAGCTTGGCCGGATGCCGCCGAAGTTCTCCGTGCCGGCTGCACGGGAGAGATCACGATAAGCGAGTGTCGCGGAGCGGAAGAGCATCAGATGCCGGCTGGCCGCGATCTGGCCGCAACCATGGGATCTTTCGAGTTTCCACGGCACCTCCTCACCGGTCTTGATCTTCCACGCGCCACCCTCCGCGTAGATGATGTCATCGTTGATGATCGGGCGCGTCTTGTAGATGGCGGCTTTGTCCCAGATTCGCTGGCCACTGGAAGTGCTGAATGCCGCCATGCGTCCGCCAACCTCGGACGGGAGCTTGAAGAAGTTGTGTTTCACACCCTGGTAGAATATCAGCAGCGCTCCCTGTTTGGAGCTGACCGCCAACTGCGTTCCAAAAATGTCGTCGGTCGTCTTCCATAGCAGCGCGCCGCTGTGGACGTCCAATGCCACAAGCGTGCCGCCGGGTTGTTCGCCGGGCTTCAGCAGCGCACCTGTCTTGCCGTTCGGTTTCGGGGCGGTGATGCGATCGGCCAGCGCCAGCGGGCGGTCAATCAGGTAGAGCCGGCCATCGGCGATCGCGATGGCGTTGTTGCGCAACGAGTGTTCGGGTTTGTATTGCCACCGCAGCTTGCCACTCTTCGCGTCAAACACGAACAGCAGCACCGACTCGGTTCGCATCCGGATGCCTTTATAGCGCGGGCTGACGGTATGCTCGTCATTCAACGCGGTCCCGAACACCAGCCCGTCTGCATGCGCGACAAAGCCCCAGTTGCGGTTCGAGGACGCGCCAGACGCAGGCGTTGTGAATTCAGCCAGTTTCCTGCCGGTTGCAAGATCGAGCTTCAGGCAGCGTTGCCCGGTCCGCACGAACACGGAGTCATCACCCAGACAGAAATTGCTGCCACTGTCGCCGACACCGACATCATGGTGAACACCGTCCCAGTCGCTCAGGAGTTTTGGGATGGGGTAGGTCCACAGTGGCTGGCCGTTGTAGGCGTCCATGCCGCAGAGACCTTGCACGCCCTCGACGACCAGTACGCCGCGGTTGAACAACGGCGCGGGAGTCTGTGCATGACGATCCGGGAGTTCCATCGCTCCGTCGTGATACCAGGAGATTTCCAACGGCCCGCGCACGAGTGCATCGTCGGAGCAGAGCGTGTTCGCCGCGTTGGAATTCTGGTGAGTCCATAGTCCTGCGCCCTCCAGTGGGCCGCGGCGGCGCACTTCCAGTTTTCCGGGGGTTCCCACACAGAGGACACCACCGGCGGGATGCTGCCATTTCTCGACCATCTCCTTGTCGGGTTGTGTGGAGGAAACTATCAGGTCGGCGAAGTAATGTGGGAACAACGGCCCATTCAGCTTGCCTTCGATAATGGTCACACGGTTACCATAGACGCCGGCATCGGCCAGCATCCGCCTCGCTTGGTTCACCTTGGCGGCGTCACTCTCGATTCCGATGACATGCAGCTTGGACTTGCGAACCAGCGCCAGCGCCAGCCGTCCGTCTCCGCAACCGACATGGAGGCAGAATCCCTCGCGGACGCCGCTTTTCTGCAAAATCTCCTTCGCCGCCAGAACCGTGTCAGCGCCTTCGGCAGACGGCTTGGAGGTCGGCGGTGATTTGCTGGCCAGCGGCTTGGCCCTCTTCCCTTCGCCAAAACAGTAAACCACGCCTGTTGTCGTCGAGACCAGCAGCGTGCCCCGCGCCGTAGCTAATCCAACCGCATTGCCCTCCACCTTGCGTGTCCAGCGAACCCGGCTTTCCTTCAAGTCCACAATCGCGACGCTGTTCGTCGAGCCGCAGACAGCTTCGTCACCGGCTGCGATGACTTCGCACGTGCGTTCATAAGCGGCTGCCATGAACGGCATGACGCTGGCGCCGAGACGCTCCACATCGGGGCGTGCTTGCGCCAGGACACGCTCCAAGCCGGTTTGCTGGGCCACGACGGGGTCGGCGTTCTTGAAGATGATGTCGGTGCGGAACAACGGCTTCAGCGATTTGAGCGTCTCGGAGGCGAGGGCGGCGCGGCGGACGGCATCACTCTCGGGTGACAGGTCAACTTGTGCATGCTTCTTCAGCCCGCGCGAACGCATTGTATTTCCCTTGCGGTCACGAGTCTCGACCTCACCCCAACGATAGGACAGCAGTTGAGAACCGGTGAACTGCAAGACGCCCTCGGGACCAACGCTGAACACCCCACGGCCCGCGCGGGCGGCGAGCTTGCCGGTCGCTTGTTCGAGGAAACAGCCGCCGTTGACGACGAATGTGTCGGCAACCAGCGCACGTGACCCTCCCATGGAACCGTTCTCCTGCAACAGGTAATGCTCCAGTTCACCATCCACTCGCCGGAACGCCGCGGGCACTGCGCGTCCTGTTGGCACGAGCAAGTGATCGCCCGCGGCCAGCAGATAACCCTGTGGCGCGACGCCGCTGTAAGCGTTTGCACCGCCATGTGGCTGGGACATGAGCATTTGACCGGTGCGATCATTGGTCCAGACAACGCGACCGGTTTTCGCGTCCAACGCATGGATGTAAACACCGCCGCTGGGCCAGATGCCGGCCGCGTAGTAGACCGTGTCTCCGACAACCACCGGTCCACCGCGGGCCGGCCAGCGCGAGATCATCCGCTCGTTGCCGAGGCACATTCTTGCGTCAGGCCCGCCGCGGTGTTTC
>JBAZIR010000210.1:0-10098 GCA_041651735.1 Verrucomicrobiia bacterium
TCGTTGCTACAGCGCGACCGCAACGCTGCGTCACTGCTTGAGTCCAATGCCAGCTTCAGATAACGCAATGCGGCATCGGGCTTCGAACCCTCCATCAGCTTTTCACCCACCCATGCATAAATCTCCGCTGGAATAAGTTTCGCATGGCCGCCATCCACCAGCGTCTGCACATGCATGATGGTTTTGTCCAGATTCTCCAGTTGGTAGTAGACGGCCACCAGCTTTGTGCCGGCGCGCACACGATTGTCCGCCGGCCGCATCGCGAGCGCCGCTTCGAGGTGGTCGGCAGCCTTCGCCCATTCCTTCTTCGTCAGATAATCCGCGCCCAGCCAGTAGCGCCCCTCGGCGGCGTTGGGACTCTTGGGGTAAAGCGCCTGCAACTTGTCGAACGCCGCCAACATCTGGTCGGTGCGCTTGAGTTGGCCGCAGTAAACTCCAAGTTGATACCATGCCGCTTCGTTGCGCGAATCCTTCGGGAACGCCTTTGCCACGTATTCAAGGTCTTTCACCGCTTCATCAATCTTGTTCGCCTGCTGCCAGCACGTGACGGAATGCCACAGCACGTCAGCGCCCCACGCCGTCTTCGGGAACCGCTCCATCAACAACCGATACGTCGTGGACGCGCGCACCCATTCCTTCTGCGCTTCGAGCGCTTCCGCCACCAGCAGCAGCACGCTCTCCGTAAACGGGCCTTTCGGGTCCGCCTGGATCAACACCTCACCACGCTGGACGACGCGGGCGTAGTCCTGCGCCATGAACGCGCAACGCACCGCTTCCGTGCGTGCGGCGGGCGTTTCCGCTTTTTCGAACCAGTCGGCCGCTTCGCGCAGCGCCTTGTCTTCACGGAACGCCACGGCCACCATCATCGCCAGTTCGGACCGCACCTCCTTCGGAGCCGTGCCGTGCCACTCGCGGGCGACAGTGGCGGCCTCACGGTGTTTCCCGGTCTCATATAACGCGCGCGCCAGTCCGACAGCCGCGTCGGTCACGCTCCGGCTGCGGGGAAATTCCTTGATGAAATCCCGAAACGCCGTGATCGCGCTTGGATAAAGCTTCTGCGCATAGCGCAGCGCGCCGATCTGATAGAGCGCCTCCTCGCGCACATCGGGCGAGAGCGGCAAATCCATCAGGCTTTCGTAATGCGCCAGCGCCCTTTTTGAGTCGCCTGACTTCAGATACATCCCGGCCAGCGCCGATTCCGCAAATGGTCTGAATTCGCCACCGGTCTTCGACTTGAGCACGCGCCGCAGGTTCTCCATCGCGGCATCCTGCTGGCCGCTTTCGAGCTGGGCCTTCGCCAGGTAAAACGTCGCCGCAGTCCGCACCGTATCGTCCGTGGTCTGGTGCGTCGCCGCAATGAACAGCGGAATCGCCTGCGGGTATTGCTTCGCCTGATATGCCAGCTCGCCGAGCCGGAAATGCGCCCGCCCCGAATACTCGCTGCCCGGCCACTGCCGGGTCACGCTGCGGAACGTCTCTTTCGCCTGATCGTTGAACTTCAACTCGCGCTGGCACTCGCCCATCCGATAGTAAGCTTCGTCCACAAGCGGGTGAGTGGGATATTTGTCCTTGAAGCGGATGTATTCCATCAGCGCCATGTCATAGAACTGGCGCTTGAATAGTCCGTTGGCAAAATCGAGCTGCGCAACAGCCGCATCCAGCGGCACCGCATTGCTCAATGAGCCGACTGGTGAGTTCGTGGAGATGGGCGCCGTTGCCATCGTTGGCATCGGCGGTTTCGCCGGGGCCGGTGTTGAAGACGCTGAGGGCGACGAAGGCGGCGCCACAGCGGCGGGTGGAACCACCACGGGCGGCGGCGCGGGAATCGTGGTGCCTGCCGGCTGCTGCGCTGCCTGCGCGAGAGCCACAGTCGTGATGAACAATACTGTCCACACGCCGTGAAAAGAGGACTGCCGGCACACTCTCGCGCTCAGTCTCATGATGGTTTACCGCTTCGGAGCAGCAGCGGGTGGCTGTGCTTCCGGCGGTTTGGTGGCGAATGCCACATTCCAAATGTCCGCCTGCCGGCAGACATCCAGCACGCGAACGATGAACTTGTATGGCGTCACCTCATCTCCGCGAACGATCACGGGCTGGTCGGGGAATTGTTTTGCGATCCGCGACAGCACCGACCGCAGTTCGTCGTCCGTCAACGTCTTGCGGTTCAGGACAACCTCGCCAACGCGGCCGACATTGATGATGATCTCGCCCGGCGTGCGCGGCGTGGTCGTCGCCTCTTTTGCCGTCGGCACGGTGATGTCCATTTCCTTCTCCCAATGCGCGTAGGTCCACGTCGAGACGAAGAAAATCAACAGCAGCAGGATGACGTCCACGATGGGGATGATCTGAAACCCCATCGGCTCATTTCGAATGCGGCGGCGGAAGTTCATGACGGGGTGCCCGGGGTTTGCTTGATCGCTGCGTCAGCGGCCACAAGACGATTCACCAGGTCCGTGCTCGCCGCCTCCATCTCCAGCGTCAGCTTGTTCACATGGCCACGAAAGTAAGCGTAGAAAATCGCCGCCGGGATCGCCACGCACAATCCCATCGCGGTGCAGGTCAGCGCCTGCGACACGCCCTGCGCCAGCAGGATCGGCTTGGCCGCGCTGATGTCCAGCGCCAGACCGGAGAAACTCCGGATCATGCCGATCACCGTGCCGAGGAGCCCGATCATCGGTGCCACCACCACAATGTCCATCAGGTAATGAATCTGGTCCCACAACGCTGCCGTCTGCCGCTCGCCCTCGGCTTCGGCCGCCTCGCGCATGGCCAGCGTATCCGCCGGCCCTCGCGTCACTCGCGCTTCCAGCGCCGCCCGCAGGACGCTCGCGATGGGCCGGCCGGACGAATTGCAGAGTGTCTCAATCCGATCCAGCCGTTTGTCGCGCAGCAATCGCCGGCAGCCTTCGATGAAATCCGGGTCCACGATTTTCTCGCGGCGCAACGTGAGGAAGTAATACACGACCATCGCAAGTCCGATGACCGAGAGCAACACCAGCGGTGCCAGCACCCAGCCACCGGCTTTCACAATCTCCCACAGGCTCATGCCTTCGGGCGTGTAAGGTTTCAACGGTGCTGCTGCCTCCTGCGCCCACACAGTCATCGGAAGGACCAGCGTCGTCAATGCGCCAACGGCCTTTGTTATTTTCATAGCAGGTGCGAGTCTAGTCGCCGGGCTTGACCGGCGCAAGACGAGATTAGCTGTGGCGCTCACCTGCGGCGGCAAATCCACCGTTGACCCGACGCAATACCGCCCATCGAAACCCCGTGGACTGCAAACCGGCGCAGCCGCAAAAAAGGAAAATGGTGCCAGGGGAGGGAATTGAACCCCCGACCAAGGGCTTATGAGTCCCCTGCTCTACCTCTGAGCTACCCTGGCACCGTGAGCGCGACAGAGTAGAAAGCTCTCGCCTCGCTGTCAAATTTGAAAATACAAATGATGCAAACTTATTCAAATGTGTGCCAACCTACCCGTATGAACATCGGCGATTTGATTGAAGTCACCATCCATGATGTCGCAGCCAGTGGCGGCGTGGCGCGACACGAAGGCGAAGTCGTCTTCGTCCCCTATTCCATCGCCGGCGAACGCATCCGCGTCCGCGTCACCTCACTTCGCAAGAACTTTGTCGTCGTCGAGCCGGTCGAAGTCCTCGAGGCTTCGCCGCACCGCGTCCAACCGCCCTGCCCTTATTACGGGCCGCGGCCGACTGCAACCGGTGCCACCATGCCCTGCGGCGGCTGCCAATATCAGCACATCGCCTATGCGGAACAACTCGCCATCAAGAAACGCCAGATCATCGCCACGCTCCAGCGCATCGGCGGTCTCGCTGAGCCGCCCGTGAGCGACCCGATTCCGTCGCCCGAACCGTATGGTTATCGCAACAAAACCACCATGCAAGTGGACCCGCGCCGGAAGTTCATTGGTTTCCATGCCGTGGACCATCGCACCCCTCTGGACATCGAACGTTGCGCCATCCTTGCCGAGCCGATCAACCAAGCCCTCACCACCCACCGCGCCGCGCCGCCGCCCGCCGAACGGCCCTACACCTTGCTGCTGCGGGTTGATACCCGTGGCATCGTTGGCACCGCCAGCCAGGTGCTCGAAGAAACCATCGGGGGCGTCATGTTACAGGTGCCTGCCAATGGTTTTTTCCAAGTCAACAGCGCCCTCACCGGTGAACTCGTTGCCCAAGTCCGCCAACGCGTCACCGCCGCCGGCCACCGCCACCTGCTCGACGCCTACTGTGGAGTCGGCCTCTTCAGCATTGCCCTCGCCGGCCAGCTCGACGCTGCCGTCGGCATCGAGTTCGACAAGCACGCCACTGTCTGGGCACGCAAAAACGCCCGCCGCCTTGGCCACCGCCACCTACGATTCTTCGAAGGCCCCGTCGAGGCCCAGATGCGTGTCGCACTGGAAATTCTCCCTCACGACAAAACCACCCTCCTCGTGGACCCGCCCCGCGCCGGCCTCAGCGACGCCGTGCTGGCAAGCGTAGCCAGCGCCAGCCTGCCGCACATCGTCTATGTCTCCTGCGACTTTGGCACCTTCGCCCGCGACGCCAAGTTCCTTCTGAACCACGGCTACAATCTCATCGGCGTCCAGCCAGTCGATCTCTTCCCCCAGACCGCTCACTGCGAAGTCATCGGCGAGTTCAAGCGATCAGCGTAGGCCGTGTGCCTTCACCCGGCGAATGCCGATGTGGACGGAACGCACGAGAACTGAGAGTCGCCTTGCCCCACCGTCACGCCGGCGGTATAAGCGGTGGCTGATGGATGACGAACAGCTAATCACGGAGTTCGTAGCTACTTTCCCCATTCTTGGAGAGGTTCATGCATTTAAGCTCACTTCGGACAAATCGTGGCTTTCGTCTTTATCTTCTCGCCTGCCAGCGCCTTTGCCTCCTCTGTACGAGCGCCTCATTCTGTCATACCGATGGTCTGACGAAGTCGAACTCGGACGTCTCCGGCTCTTGCCGAATCCTGGAATCTTGGATTTCATTGGACTCACTCAAGAAATATTCGCAGATGAAGGTTTGGTTGAGAGCTTGATTCCTGGTGGATTCATTCAGTTCGGAAAAGGTCCGGACGTGACCCATGACCCGGTGTGTTTTGATTCGCGCGGAAGTCATCGGGAAGACCGGGATTATCGCATCGTCCGGATCGACCATGAAGGGATTCTTTGTTGGAGCCGAATTCGAAAGCCTGCTGAGATTGCGCCCTCTTTTCGCGAATTGATGCTGCAAATAATCGCGGATGCAAAGGCGAAGGAAAAAACCTAACCAGTTAGTGGAACAAACATCTATGCGCTACTTTGTGTTGCTCGTTTTGCTGTGTTCGGCCGCGATGGCCGACTGGAACAAGGTGGAGTTCGGCAAAAAGACGTTGCTGCTGCATCCGAAGGCTCAGGCACTGCCCACGACGCTGCTCGGACCGTTCGCCAAGCGCGGCGACGGCGGCATCGTCGCGGTGGATGACAGCCGCGCGCTCGTCAGCAAGGATGGCGGCAAGACGTGGGAACCGCGCCCGTTGTTTGCGGACAACAAGAAATTCCAGTGCCGTGGCGAGCGGACATTACTGCGAACGCGCGACGGCGTGCTGGTGCTGGCGTTCCTCAACGTGAAAGAGATGGTCTTGCGATGGGACCAGAAGAAAGGCGGGCCGCAGCCGGAGTGCCGCATTCCCGTTTATGTGACGCGGAGCCACGACGACGGCGAGACGTGGGAAGAGCCGCAGAAGGTTCAGGATGGCTGGTGCGGCGCGCTGCGTACGATGATCCAATTGCGCAGCGGGCGGTTGGTGATGGGCTGCCAGGTGGCGGTGTCCAATCCCGGCCGGCACGTGAGCTTCAGCTATGTGTCTGACGACGAGGGCAAGACTTGGAAGAAGAGCAATGTAATTGATCTCGGCAAATACGGTGGCTACGGCGACCACGGCGGCGGGATCGAGCCGACGCTGGCACAACTGAAGGACGGGCGGCTCTGGATGCTCATCCGCACGTATCAAGGGTGTTTCACAGAGGCGTTCTCGACGGACGAAGGTCTGACGTGGGGCGACATCAAGCCGGGACCGATCGCGGCCAGCGGTTCACCGGGGCAGTTGCAGCGGCTCCAGAGCGGACGGCTGGTGTTGTTCTGGAACCGTTTCATAGACGCGGCGAAGAAGACCGGCCGGCGCGAGCAGCTCTCAATGGCGTTCTCCGAGGACGACGGTCGCTCGTGGACGGAGCCTGTGGTGGTGGCCTATGACCCGTTGCAGCCGGGCCACAAGGAGGCCGAGTATCGCCTCTCGTATCCATACGTGTTCGAGCGAGTGCCGGGCGAGCTGTGGGTCACGACGTTTCAAGGCCCGCTGCGAATCAAGGTGCGAGAGGATGATTTCCTGCCACGCCGCCTGAGTGAACAGACGTATCGCGTCCGCTACGTGCCGAACGCCGCTATCAAGGTGGACGGTCGCGCCAACGAACCGTTATGGGCCGAGGCCGCCGTCGAGAAGCAGTTCATCTTCCCATGGAACAAGACCGCCGCGCCGGCCACGGAATTTCGAGCGCTGTGTGACGACTCGCACCTCTATTTCACGTTCCGCATCCAGGACGACGACATCGTCGTGCTGGAGAAGCTGCGCGACAAACAAGACGCGGTGTTTGAGGATCGCGCGGAGTTGTATTTCGCGCCCGACGATCAGATGAAGAACTACTACTGCATGGAGGTGGACTCGCGCGGCCGCGCCTACGACTACCGCGGCTCCTACTACCGGCAACTCGATCCGTCCTGGAATTGGAACGGTCTGGAGACAGCGGCCTCGCCGCTGCCGAACGGCTACGTTGTCGAGGGGCGGATTCCGCTGGCGAGCTTCGAGGCAATGGGCTTTCCGCGACTGCGTCCGGGGGTCAAGATTCGCTGCGGTTTGTTTCGCGCGGAGTTCAGCCACGACCGCAGCGGCCGGCCTGTGGTACAGCGAGCGAGTCTCCACAATCGCGGCCGACATCTCGACGGCCCGCCGCCCATCGAGGCGTGGATGAGCTGGGTAGACCCGAAGACCGAGGAGCCGGATTTTCACGTCCCGACCTCGCTTGGCTGGCTGGAGGTCGTGAAGTAGCGCGCCTAGCCGCCTTTTTCCACCAGCGGCTTGATGCGGAGGTTTCGGAAAGTAACGCCGCCTCCTCCCTGTAGAACGATGGGGCCGGACTTGACCACTTCATCTGCGCCCGAGCCAGCGGTTTCAACCAGGTCGCGGGCGTCAATCACCTTCTTGCCGTTGAGAATGACCGTCACAGTGCCACCCACGAGCCTCACGTAGAGCGCCTGCCAGGAGTCGGCCGGCTTGCTCACGTTTTTGGTCGGCGCGATCAACTTGAAGACGCTGCCGCTGCTGGTCACTGAAGGTGAACTGCCCATGTCATCCTGCAACGGAATCCTGTAACGACCGCGCAAGAGCACGCCGCTACGGCCGCGCCGGGGAATCCTGAACTCGCAGTAGAACTCGAAGTTACCGAACTGGTCTTTCGTGATGAGATCATCGCTGGGTGGCGTGTTAACCAACGAGTGGCGGCGCACACGCCAGCCGCTCGTCCGGTCGGCCGTGCGCTGTTTCCATCCGGTCATATCTTTGCCGTTGAACAGCGTTTTGAAGTCAGTCGCCGTCTTCAGGATGCTGGCGACGGTTGAAGCCGACGAGGTGCCCAGGTTTGCGCGCTTCCAAAACGTCGCCGCCGGCAGGTCGTTGATTCTGGCAAGCGTGGTAATGCCGCGCAAGACGGGGCCGTCGCGCGCCATCACGAAATCGCAACGCAGCTCCAGCAGCGGCACGCCTTTCAACGGAGAAAGATCGGTAATCTTGGCATTGTGGCACCACAGGACCGTCAGCGGCATGCCGGCCAGCACCGAGATGTCTTCAACGGGCGTGTCGTTGATGCCCAAGGTGGCCAGCCGCATGGCGCTGAGCGGCGAGAGATCCTTCACCAGCGTGCCACCGCAGCTCAGTCCCGTCAGAGGCATATCCTTGAGCGGCGACAGGTCGCTGAGCTGCGGATTACCGTGGCAGTCCAGCCACGTCAACGCCATCCCGCTCAGCGTCGACAAATCGACCAGTGCGCCCTGTTCGTTGGGTTTCCTTGGCACGAGCACGAGACGCTGGAGGCGCTTCAGCGTCTTGAGGGGTGTCATGTCGGTCACGCCCACTGTCGAAACCAACGTGCCTGTGGTCGAAATCGTCATTTCCGCCACGGCGTTGTCCTCAATCTTGTAGTTCGCCTTGCCGTCAAAACCGGGATTGAGTTCCTGGAGCCTGCCCACGACGCGCCGGACCTGTTCCTGCGGCGGCAACGCAGCGACCGCGGCGGCGAAATCCTCGTCGGTCATTGGCTTTTCGCTGGGAACAGCGGTCGAGGGCATATCCAACACAATCTCACGGCTCCCGACTCTGGCCAGAGTTGCACGAGGAGCCAGAGGGTTCTCGGACGGCAAAGGCGTGTCGGGCGCCTTCTTGGCAACGGTTGTTACCGGGGCCGGCGGCGGCTCTGGCAGCGGGCTGCGTGCCTTCTTTGACTTCGGCGCAGGCGGCATCGGTTTGGAAGTTGGCGGCACATAAGTCGTCGTCGTGTCCGGCTTGGCAGTGACGCGCGGCACTTCGCGCAGCGATGGTGGTGTTTCCGCGAACGGCAAGACGCGCGAGGAGGTGGAATCCGCACGCGGCTCTTCCTGCGACGGAGACTGGATCTCCGGTTCCTTCCAAGGCGCCCAGACGAGGAACGCTCCCATCAAAACCAACGCCGCAATGCCAGCGCCAACGAAAAGCGGTGTCCGGTTCCACGCCACCGGCGCCTCCTCGGTTTCGTCTTCACCCGGCTCGGCCATGGGCGCCGTGGAATCGTCCGGCGCGTCTTTTTCCGGCACAGGCGGCGGCACGACTTTGACACGCCTGAACTCCTCGCGCACTTTCACCAACTCGGCGAGCAGTTCCTCGTAGTTCGGAGGCCGGGCGTGGCGTGACCTGGCCATCATCCTGTCCATCAACCGGGCGAGCGTGGCAGGACAACCCGGCCACGCCTTGAGAATCGCAGGCGGTGGTTCACTGTTGTGCTTCGCCATGATCGCCGCAGGGCTCTCGCCGCTGTGGGGCGTCCTGCCCGTGAGCATGTGGTAGAGCAAGCATCCAAGACCGTAGATGTCCGCACGACAATCGAGTGCCTTCACGCCACGCGCTTGTTCGGGACTCATGTAGTGGGGCGAACCCACCATCGGGCTTTTCCGATCCGCCGCGGTACTTTCCGTCTCCATGATCTTCGCCAGGCCGAAATCGCCGATCTTCACCGCGCCGGCATCGGTAAGGATGACATTGTCAGGAGTCACGGCGCAATGCGTCAGCCCGGCTGTGTTCCATGCGTGCTGCAGCGCTTGGGCCGCATAGAACGCGACGGCGAGGGCCTCGCGCGGTTGCATTTGGCTGCGCCGCTCCATCCGTTGGCGTAACGTCCGGCCCTCGACCAATTCGTTGACGAAATAACACGCGCCATCGGCCTCGCCCGCAGCATAGGTCTCCACGATGTTGTCATGGCTGAGACGAGTGACGGCAGACATCGAGCGTTTGAATCGCTCTACAAAACCAGCCTCCCGGCTGAAACGCTGCGCCAGCACCTTGACGACCACGATACGTTTCGAGGCCGTTTCGCGCGCCCGATAGTTCGCGCCGATGTCGTCCTGGCCAAGCTTGGCGAGAAACGTATAGCCGGCGAACGAGCGGCTTTCAGTTTTCCTCTGAGCAGGCATCCGCGACTGGGCCATCCGCTTGACTTCTTCGCGCACGTCCAGCAGTTCCTTGATCAGGTCGTCGTAGCTGCGATACCGGTCGCCGGGCTGCTTGGCCATCATTCTCTCCAACAACCGCTCCAGCGAAGCCGGACACAACGGCCAGCTTTTGACAATGGCCGGCGGCGGCTCGCTGGCATGACTCGCCAGCAGCGTCTTCGCGTCATCGCCTTCGTAAGGCGTCTTGCCGGCAAGCATGTGGTAGAGAACACAGCCAAGACTGTAAATGTCGGCGCGGAAATCAACGTCGCGCTTCTGTTGCGCCTGTTCCGGGCTGATGTAGTGCGGCAGCTTC
>JBAZIR010000211.1:0-10089 GCA_041651735.1 Verrucomicrobiia bacterium
GAATTGGAACGATCGGTGGATCACCGGGCCGAGCCGGAGCGGTTTGCCGAGACAATCGTGGAGATTCGGCACTGGCTCGGGCAGCGCAAACAGGGTGTCCCATGAGCCGAGGTCGCGCGGATACGACCGCCAGTTCTCTTGCTGTTCCGGATGCTCATGATGGTCCTGATGACCGTCTCGCATCATGCACGTTGCGAAACGGATCACCGCATGATCCATCAAGTGAGCCAGCTTCCTGTTCATCGAATTACAGAATTGTGTCCCGTGCCGCCCGCCGACAACAGAAAAATCTGCGGGGGCCGGCTTGCTGTAATCGGCTATTCATCATCATCCACCCTTGCGCTTGGCGGCAACAACAGGCGGCGACAGACGGTTGTGCTGCCGGTGAAATAGAAGGCAAACACGAACAGATAAACCAACAACAGGTGCTCGAAACCAATGCCAAAGGCCATGTAGATCAAAGCAGCAACGGCCGCCGGGGTGATCGCGAGCGTGCCGAAGCTGAACAACTGATCAAACCGGTAACTGGGTTCGATGCCTTGTTCGACAAACGATGCAAGACCGCCAAACATCGTCACTTGCAGCAGGCTGGCGCAGAAAAACAACAGGAATATCATGATGGCCAGAAGAATGCCACTGACCCAAAGCGATTCACGCAGCAACGCGCGCAGGTAAGCGACGTCCACTCGCCCATCAGGAAACAGCTTGGTCTCAATCGGGGCTGGGTTCGGGTTGATCTCCGACCATAGCAGGATGCTGTCGGCGGTGATCGTAATGCCGGCGACAGCACCGGCAGGAGGTTGTGGTTTGGCGCTCGTCGTGTCGAGAACGAAGGCGAAGTCCCGGAAGAGACGGTGGTAGGG
Organism: Verrucomicrobiia bacterium; assembly: GCA_041651735.1. Classification (GTDB taxonomy): domain Bacteria; phylum Verrucomicrobiota; class Verrucomicrobiia; order CAIQCK01; family CAIQCK01; genus CAIQCK01. The sequence goes on from JBAZIR010000211.1 coordinate 864, forward strand.
TTGTGGCGCTGTGGCATGCACACGGCCCTTCTTGATGGAAAACTCAGGCAACACATTGGAGTATTCGAGCTGGTCCAGCGCAACATTGGCCCAGCGATAGCCGTTCCAGAGGACGAGCGGCGAGCCGGTCAAAGCCAGGAACAGCGCCAACTTCAGCAGGTATTTCAACGCGTCCGCGGGTGTCCAGTCCAGAGCCAACTGGTAGAACCTCATTCCCGAACAGACGCCCAGCAGTGTGCGAAGGAAATCCATCACGTCTGACGGGAGGTCAAGAGGCCGCGGCCGCCGCGTTTGCGCGTGGGCGGCAGATCGGCCTGGGTTTCTTTCTGGAGTCGTTTAAGGGCGCCACCGAGGCTGACCTTGGTTGCGGAGTCCATTCGATCAACGAATAGCACGCCGTGAAGGTGATCATTTTCGTGTTGGATGACGCGCGCCAACAGACCCGCGCAGCGGAAAGTCAGCGATTTACCTTCCAGATTCATGGCGCTGACGCGGATGGATTCGGCGCGGTAGATGTCGGCTGAGATGGCGGGGAAGCTCAAACAGCCCTCGAAACCAACTTCTTTGCCAGTCGGCTCGCTGAGGACGGGATTGATCAACACCATCGGCATGTGCGCCGCGAGGTCAGCCTCAGTGTCCTTTATCTGCAGGCTCGATGGGCGTTCGGAATCGCGCACGTCCAAGACCATCAGCAGCAATGGCTGTCCCACTTGTTGCGCCGCCAAGCCGACGCCGGCCGAGGCACGCATCGTTTCCAGCATGGAGTCCGCCAGCGCGCGAATTTCCGGCGTTACCGCCTCAATCCGCTTTCCGCGCTGGCGCAATACGGGATGGCCATATTTAATGATAGGCAAAATCATCAACCTGACGCTAGTCAAAGCCGGCGGAAAATCAATCGGAAAGCTCACAGTCCGGCAGGGTGGGAAACAGTTTCGGGACTGCGGGGCGGGTTGACAGGGGGGTAGGGCGTTCGCTAGGCTGACGATCAAATGCATCGTTTCAGGATTCTCGCGTTGGCTGTGGCGGCGACGCTGTTGGCTTTTCCAGCCAGATGTCCCGCGCCGGTCGTTTATCGGCCGGGCGAAGGCTGGGAAACCAAGGGGTCGGCGACTGCCGCCGTCACGCCGAAGGACCAGCTCGAACAGGGCAAGGAGTTCGAGAAAGTGCAGAATTGGAGCGATGCGATGGACTCGTATCGGATGCTGCTTAAACGCTGGCCGACTTCGATCCATGCTGGCGAGGCGCAGTTCCGGATCGGCTACTGCCAGGAACAACAGCGGGATTACTACAAGGCGTTTCTTTCCTACCAAAAGGTTGCGGACAGTTATCAGGGCTTTGACAAGTTCGACGAACTCATCCAGCGCCAATACAAGATCGGCAATCTCTTCCTGGCGGGCGAGCGCGTGAAGTTTCTCTTCATCAAGACGTTCCCGTCCATGGATCGTACCGTGGAGATATACGAGAAGGTGATCAAGAACGCTCCTTATAGCGAGATTGCCCCATCGGCGCAGATGGCGATTGGTTATGCGCGGGAAAAACAGAAACGTTTTGATGATGCGGTGGCCGCCTACCAGAAGCTGATCGAGAAGTATCCGCGCAGCTCGCTGGTGGATGAGGCTTACTTCAATATCGGCTTGGCGTACTATCGCGCCGCGACGCGGGCGGAGTATGATCAGGGTTACGCCAACAAGGCGGTCGATGCCTTCAATGAATACCGCACCAAATACCCTGGCGCCGCAAAAGCGGACATCGCGCGCGAGCACATCGGCAAGGTGCAGACGGACCAGGCACGTGGCCTCTTCGAGGTGGCGCGCTTCTACGATAAACAGAAGGAAGTCGCCGGTGCGCTGGTATATTACAACGAATTGATTGCCCGCCATCCGAAGTCCAGCTACAGCGAAGAGGCCAAGCAGCGCGTCGAAGTGCTTCGACGGCTGGCGGCGCTCAAACCAGGTCCAAAGGCTGAAGAGAAACAATGAACACTGCCCTACGCCTAATTGTCGTTGCGCTCACCGCCGTGTTCTGTGCGGGTTGCGCCTATCGGGTGGGACCGACCAGCACGATGAACGTGCACTCCATCGCCGTTCCCAACTTCCACAACAAAACCTACCAGCCGCGCATTTCCGTGCAGGTGACCGACGCGGTCATCAAGCGCATTCAGACCGATGGTTCCATCCGTGTTGTGTCCGAGGAGGCCGCCGATGCCACGCTCACAGGCGAAATCACTACCTGGTCGCGTGAGCCGTTGCTGTTCCGCGCTGACAACACGCTGGTCGCGAAGCAATACCAGCTTATAATCGAGGCTCGCGTGGTTCTGACGGACAACCGCACGGGCAAACGGCTCCTCGAAGGTGAGTACATTGGCAAGACGCAGTATTTCTTCGGCGACGACATGACGCAGGCCGAACGGCAGGCATTCCCGCTGGCGGCCGATGACCTCGCGCGTCGGATCACCGACCGCATCGTGGACGCCTGGTAGGCAGCGATCGGGAGAACAGAAAAAGGCGGTCGGGATGAATCACCGACCGCCTTTCCTTTTGGCGGAGAGTTCTACTTCGCGACGGTCGGGACCATCGCGGCCAGCCGTGCGGCGAACCGGGACTTCTGGCGCGACGCATGGTTGGCGTGAATAACGTTTCGCTTGGCGGCCTTGTCGAGCGCCGAGCTTACCTCTGGAAACAGCTTGGTCGCATCGTCTTTCTTTCCCTCGGTAATGAGGCTCAGAAAACGTTTCTCCATGCTGTGCAACGCGGTCTTGACCGACTTGTTTTGCAGCCGCTTGCGCCCGCTGCTTCGCAGCGCTTTCGTGGCCGATTTTGTGTTCGCCATACTTTGTAATTCTCCTGACGTTCCAAATGTAAGCCGCAGATGCTAGCCAAGGACTCCGCCAAGTCAATAGGATTCCCAACACCTAATCCTAAATACGCGTTGACTCAAATTAAAAGACACCGAAGGGGACGGGCTGAGGGGGCGAAAAAGGGGTCGTTGACTCATGGAGAAAAGACACCCGAAAAGGGTGGCCATGAACATGAACCGAACGATCAAGAATGACCTGTTGCCCAAGCTCCAAGCCCGCTACGCCCGCCGGAGCCGCGACGGTAAAACCCGGATGCTCGACGAGCTCTGCGAGGACTACGGCTACGAGCGCAAGTATGCCATCAAGCTGCTGCGCGGCACCGTGCCCCCGCCCTGCGGCCGAGTCCATCCGGGACCCGAACCGCGCTACAGCCTCATCGAGCCGATCGTGCGCATGATCTGGCTGGCTGCCGAGCAGCCCTGCGGCAAACGCCTGGCCCCGGCCCTCTCCTTGTGGCTGCCGCACTACCAGCGCCACCACGGCCCGCTCAGTGCGCGCCAGCGTGAAGCCCTCCGCCAGATCAGCCCCGCCTCCCTCGACCGGTTGCTGGCACCTGCCCGCGCCCAACATCCTCTGCGCGGCCGCTGCGGCACCAAGCCCGGCAGCCTGCTCAAGACGCAGATTCCCATTCGCACCGGCACTTGGGACGTGACCTGCCCCGGCTATCTGGAAGCTGACAGCGTGGCTCACTGCGGCGCCAGCCTCGCCGGCGATTTCATCTGGAGCCTGACCTACACCGACCTCGCCAGCCAGTGGACCGAAGGCCGGGCGGTGTGGAACAAAGGCGCTGCGGGCGTGCTCGAAGCCACGCGCACGGTCGAGGCGGGACTACCGTTTGCGCTGCGGGGTTTCGACTGCGACAACGGCAGCGAATTCCTCAATCACCATCTGTGGGGCTACCTGCACGAGCGCAAGAAGCCGGTGGCCTTCACCCGCTCTCGCCCCTATCACAGCGACGACAACGCGCACGTCGAGCAAAAGAACTGGATGTGGCCCCGGCAACTGTTGGGTTACGGTCGCTTGGAGCGGGAAGAACTCGTGGCGCCCATCAGTGCGCTCTATGCAGAGGTGTGGGGACCGTTGATGAACTTCTTCCTGCCCGGCTTGAAGCTGAAGCAAAAGTGGCGGGAGAAAAGCCAGTGGAAGAAACGATACGAGCCGGCGCGCACGGCCTACGAGCGGCTGTTGGACAGAGGCGTGCTCGGTCAGAAAGCGCGGCAGCAACTGCGGGATCGCTACGAGAGCTTGGATCCCTTTGTGTTGAAAATGGAATTGGAACGACGGTTGAAACCGATCCTGGCGGCGGCGGAAGTTCTGCCCCGCCCTGCGGGTGGTTACGCTCCGCCGTGAGGCGCTGACGCGCCTCCCCGCTACGCTCCACCCCCCGCAGGGCGCTCCTCCGCATGGAGGGGGGATTGACAGCAAGAGTAAGCTATCCAACAAACACGAAAGACTGAGTCCATCACACCTGCCTACTCAGAATCCTTCGGTGTCATTTATCCATGAGGCAACGGGAATAATGCTCAAATAATGCTCAAAAACCGGGCAGAATCGCTTATCTTCACCGTTTTTGTGATCTCCCGGTGCTCTTTGTTCTGTGGATTGGGGCAGGTTCTGGTTCTTGACGGGCTCGCCCTGATGTTGAGAAAAACATTGGAATCCGGCGAAGAATAGGCGAATAGACGAGCCAGCGGAGAACCTATGAGAACCTTGCAAATCTTCCTGAGTGCTGGACTGATTCTTTTCACCCTTGGCTGCCCGTCGCCTCTGGCGGCAGAAAAACTCAAGGCGCTCATCGTGGACGGCCAGAACAACCACAGTTGGGCCACCACGACGCCTGTTTTGAAATGGATTCTAGAGGAAAGCGGGCGGTTTGCCGTGGATGTGTCCACGACACCACCAAGCGCGCCCAAATTGATGCTGCCGGGCCAGAAGGCGGAGTTTGAAAAGACCAGCACGGCGCTCTGGGCAAAATGGCGTCCGAACTTCAGTGCCTACGATGTGATCGTGGCGAACTACGCCGGTGATCGCTGGCCTGACGAGGTGCGCGTGGCGTTTGAGAAGTATGTCCGCGACGGCGGTGGACTGGTGATTTTTCATGCCGCGGACAACGCGTTTCCCGACTGGCCGGAGTTCAACGAGATGATCGGTGTTGGCGGCTGGGGCGGGCGCAACGAGAAGTCTGGCCCGATGATCCGCTGGCGCGACGGAAAGATCGTGCGGGACGAGTCACCCGGTCCCGGCGGCACGCACGGCCCGCAGCATGAGTATGTCGTCGAGATTCGTGACACGGAACATCCAATTACCAAGGGTCTGCCGAAACGTTGGCTGCATGCGATTGATGAGCTTTACTCGAAATTGCGTGGCCCGGCGAAGAACTTGACGGTGCTGGCTACGGCGTTTGCCGATCCCGCCAAGCGTGGCACGGGTGAGCACGAACCGATGTTGATGACGATCGCGTATGGCAAGGGTCGTGTCTTTCACGACGCGCTTGGCCACGCCCCGGCTTCGATGGTGGATATCGGGTTTCAGGCGACACTCGCGCGTGGCACGGAATGGGCTGCCACCGGCAAAGTCACGCTGCCAGCGCCGAAGCCGGAAGAGATGTCCGCGGATAAAGTTGTGAAGCGCGAGCTGCCTGCGAAACCGTAATGCGGAAATCCTCATGCTCCGCGTGAGGACTGCTGTCTTCGACTGGTGCTTCATCTGATGCGAAGAAGTTGTTTCTTCGCACTCCGGTTTCTGCCAGAATCCCGCCGCTATGAAGACAAGAGCCGCCATGATTCTGTGCGCGTGCCTCGCTTGGGCCGCGTTCCTCACTGCCTCGACCGTTGTTGCCGCCGCTTCGAAGCCGAACATCGTCTACATCCTCTGTGACGACCTCGGCTACGGCGATGTGCATTGCCTCAATCCGCGAGGCAAGATTGCCACACCGCACGCTGACAAACTGGCGTCGCAAGGCATGATCTTTACCGATGCGCACAGCAGTTCGTCGGTTTGCTCTCCGACCCGTTACGGCATCATGACCGGCCGCTACAACTGGCGCTCGCGGCTTCAAACCGGCGTCCTCGGCGGGCTCTCGCCGCGACTCATCGAGCCGGGCCGGCTCACGGTGCCCGCATTGCTCAAGAAGCAGGGCTATTACACCGCCTGCGTCGGCAAGTGGCACTTGGGCATGGATTGGGTGAAGAAGGAAGGCAAGGACGTAAGCGAACTCAACATTGAGTCGCGTGAACAGGTCTGGAACGTGGACTTCACCAAGCCGATCACCAATGGCCCGAACAGCGTCGGATTCGACCGCTATTTTGGCATTAGTGCTTCGCTCGACATGGTGCCCTACACGTTCATCGAGAATGATCACGTGGTAGCCGTGCCGACGGTGGAGAAAGCATTTCCGTTGATGCACGGCAAGGAGGGGCGGCCGTCGCGGCTTGGCCCGGCGGCGGAGAAATTCGAGGATGTGGATGTATTGCCGACTCTCACGCGCAAGGCGGTGGAGATCATTGCGGCGCGCGCCGCGGATGCGAAAGCAGGCAAGCCGTTCTTCCTTTACCTGCCGTTGAACGCGCCACACACGCCGATCGCGCCGACACTGGAGTGGCAGGGGAAGAGCGGGCTGAATCCCTACGCAGACTTTGTCATGCAGACCGACGCAACCCTTGGCGCGGTCATGCGAGCGCTGGACGAAAACGGCGTAGCCGACAACACGCTGTTGATTTTCACCAGCGACAACGGTTGCTCGCCGCAGGCTGATTTTCCCGCGTTGCTCGCGAAGGGGCACAATCCCAGCCACAATTTCCGCGGCACCAAGGCGGACATCTGGGATGGCGGCCATCACATCCCGTTCATCGTGCGCTGGCCGGGGAAAGTCCAGCCCGGCAGTTCGAGCGAACAGCTCGTCTGTCTCACCGACCTGATGGCGACGTGCGCGGCCATTCTCGGCGTAAAGCTGCCTGACAATGCCGGCGAAGACAGCGTGAGCATGATGATGGCGCTGCAGGGCACGCCAACGGACTTGTATACTGCGATGATCGGCACGCGATCGACAGGGTGGCGCGAAACGGTGGTGCATCATTCCATCAACGGGAAGTTCTCCATTCGTGAGGGCCGATGGAAGCTGGAGCTTTGTCCCGGTTCCGGGGGTTGGAGCATCCCGCGTGACCCGCAAGCGGTTCAGCAGGGGTTGCCGCAGGTGCAGCTTTACGACATGGCTGGCGACGTGGGCGAAAAGGTCAACTTGCAGGAAAAGCGTCCTGACGTGGTCGCGCGGTTGACGAAACTGCTGGAGAAATACGTAGCCGAGGGCCGCAGCACGCCCGGAGCGCCGCAGAAGAACGAGGTGACCGTGGACATTTGGAAGCCGACCAAAGCACAAGCGCCGGCGAAGAAGCCGGGGAAGAGCAAGAACAACAACTGATCACCAAACGATCGTCGAAGTTTGACCATGAAAGCCTGGCTCCTGGGAATAGCGCGTATCGGGTTGCTCGTGATGTTCGCGGGTGTTTGTGGCGGCGAGACGCCGTTTCCTGCGCGGCCGAACATCGTCTTCGTCCTTACCGACGATCAGGGTTACGGAGACCTCTCATGCAACGGCAACCCGGTTCTCAAGACACCGAATATTGACCGGATTCACAACGAGGGTGTGCGGTTCAGCGACTTCCACGTCTCGCCCACGTGCGCACCGACGCGTTCGGCGTTGCTGACAGGCCGGCACGAGTTCCGCAACGGCATCACGCACACCATCCTCGAACGCGAGCGGATGACACCGAAGGCCACGACGCTTGCGCAGGTGTTGAAGTCCGCCGGCTACACCACCGGCGTCTTTGGCAAATGGCATCTCGGCGACGAAGACGAATATCAACCGGAGAAACGTGGCTTCGACGAGGCGTTCGTTCACGGCGGAGGCGGCATCGGCCAGACGTATCCCGGCAGTTGCGGCGACGCGCCGGGCAACACGTATTTCAGCCCGGCCATCAAACACAACGGCCGCTTCGAGAAGACCGATGGTTACTGCACGGACGTATTCTTCCGGCAAGCGACGAAGTGGATTGAGTCGGTGAAGGGCAAGAAGCCGTTTTATGCCTACATTGCTACGAACGTGCCTCACTCGCCGCTTCAGGTTCGGCCGGAGGACGAGGCGCGCTATGCGGGCAAAGTGCCGGAGAATGTGGCGAAGTTCTTTGGCATGCTCGCGAACCTCGACGACAACGTCGGCCGTCTGCTGGCGAAACTGGCCGAGTGGGACATCGAGCGTGACACGCTGGTGGTCTTCATGAACGACAACGGCGGCACCGCGGGCTGCAAGGTCTTCAACGCCGGCATGCGCGGCACCAAAGGCACTGCCTGGCTCGGCGGTACGCGCGCCTCCTCGCTCTGGCGATGGCCCGGCACGCTCCGGCCCGCCACAGTCAACAGACTCTGTGCCCACATTGATTTCTTTTCGACCATCGCCGAAATCGCTGGGGCGAAGCTGAACGATGACGTGAAGGCGCAGGTCGAGGGGCGCAGCCTCGTGCCGTTGCTGAAGGACGCCAACGCTGCGTGGCCCGACCGCATCTTGTTCACACACTTGGGCCGCTGGCCGAAGGGCGCGGCGCCCGCCACTGGCAAGTACTCCGTTTGCAGCGTCCGCAATACGCGATGGCATCTGGTTTCCGCCGGCAAGGGCGGCGTGAAGACGTGGCAGCTTTACGACGTGAAGGCGGACATCGGCGAACTGAACGACGTGGCTGCACAGCATCCTGACGCAATCAAGGAACTCGATGCGGCCTACGAGAACTGGTGGGACTCCGTCCAACCGCAACTTGTCAACGAGAACGCGACCGGCCCGAAGATCAACCCGTTCAAGGAACAATATTGGAAACAATTCGGCGGCGGCCCCGATGAGGCGCTGCTTAAGGAGATGGATCCCGCCGCTAATTCGTGGAGAGCGGGAGCAGCCAAAGGTGGCAAGAAGTTGAAGGGCAACAAGACCGAAGAGAGGAAGTGAGAGCTTATTGGATGGTTTGCTGCTTTGCATATGGCAAATGCGGTGACGCGTGCTTCGCTGGGGCACTTCGGCAGGTGTCGCTGACAGCAGCGGTGGACCAACAATTCGATGGCAAAGGAGCAGTATCATGCAACCCAAACGTCAACGCGTAGTGCTGGTGGGTTTCCACATCGTCGCTCTCTTGTTGTTGGCAGCCTCAAACAGTTCTGCAACCGACACGATTTTGGTCGATGGTAGGATTGTTACGCTCGATGCGCAGGAGCGCGTGGCGGAGGCGCTGGCGATTCGTGATGGGCGGATCGTGGCGGTCGGGTCGGACGCGGAGGTGCTCAAACTCGCCGGCGACCGCACGGAGGTCATCAAGCTTGGCGGCAAGACCG
>JBAZIR010000212.1:0-10087 GCA_041651735.1 Verrucomicrobiia bacterium
GACCAAGGAACAACTGGTAGCCAAGTGGCAGATCGGCGGGCCGGAGAACATGGCCAAGGAACAGGCGTTTCAGATTCTCCGGGGTCGTCTCAACGTTCTGCCGGTGCGCAATTCCAGTCTGGTCGAGTTGGGGGTTTACTCCACCGAGCCGGTGGAAGCCGCGGACCTCGCGAATTCCATCTCGCTCATTTACCGCGACAGTCGTCTGGAAGAGCCGACCATCCAGATCGAAATGGGCCTTGAGAAACTGCGTGAAGAATACAACGCCCAACAGAAATTGGTGGAGGCCGCGCAACAGAAGGTCAACGAACTCCGCAAGGACCTCGATCTGGATGTGATCGGCAATCGTTCCCGGCTGAACGACGAAACCATCCAGCGTCTTCATGGAGACCGCAGCACGGCCATGATCCAGATGTTGGTGGAGAAGACGCGCAACGATCAGATCCAGAAACTGACCAACGCGGAATTGAAGCGCGCGTCGCCGTCCATCATCGGAGACTTGACCATTGCCAATCTTCAGAACGCGTTGCAGTCGGCGGAACTCCAGTTGGTCAAACTGTTGCAGACTTACGGTCCGGAACACCCCATTGTCAAAGATGCGGTTGCCACCCAGAAGAAACTGGACGAACAACTCGATGAGGCCATCAACGTCATGCGCAAGGGACTGGTCATCTCCTATGAGGTGAACCGGGCCAAAGTGGAGGCGATGGAGAGTGAACTGCGCACCGCCCACGCCACCTCCATTGAGCGGGAGCCGACCAAATACATCCCGTTTGACAACGCGCAGAAGGAACTGGAATTCCAGGTCACCATGCGTGACGCGGTCAAGACGCGCGTCAATCAGGAAACCATCAGCCTCAAAGTGCCGCGCACGGCGGTGGAGATCATTGATCAGGCCCGGCCGCCCACCGCCCCCGTCAAGCCGAACGTGCCGCTTTACCTCGGTCTGGCCGCCATTGCCGGCCTCGTGCTAGGCGTGATGCTGGCGTTCTTCATCGAGTATCTCGACACCAGCGTGAAGACCATTGACGATGTCGAACGTTACCTGGGATTGCCCGTGCTGGGTGTCATCCCGCAGAACATCGAGATGCTCTCCACCGTCGGCCAGGACTCGCCACACGCCGAAGCGTATCGCGTGCTGCGCGCCAACATCGAGTTTGGCAAGAAGGATCCGCAGGCCAACAGCATCACGGTCGTCAGTGCCGGCGCTGGCGAGGGCAAGACCACCACGCTCTTCAATCTGGCGGTGGTGTGCGCTCAGAACGGCGATAAAGTGTTGTGTGTGGACTCGGACATGCGGCGGCCGACCCTCCACAAGCGGTTTGGCCTTTCCAACGAGGTCGGCCTGACCGACGTGCTGATGAACGACGTGAAGGTGGAGGATTGCATCCAGACCACCAACGTGCCGAATCTCTACTTCCTGCCCAGCGGCAAACTGCCCAAGATTGCCATCGGCATTCTCAAGTCCCAGAAGATGCGCGACCTGATCCAGGACCTGAAGATGCGCTACGACCTCGTGTTGTTTGACAGCCCGCCGATCATGGGTGTCAGCGACGCCAGCGTGCTGGCCAGTGAGGTGGATTTCGCCGTCCTGGTCATTCAGTATCGCAAGTATCCGCGCGCAATGCCCGCTCGTGCCAAACAAGCGGTCGAAAATGTCGGCGGTCGTCTGATTGGTGTGGTGCTCAATTCCATCGTCATGAGTCACGATGAGAGCTACTACTACTACAACGCCTACTACGACCATTACTCGCGTTCCGAAGAAGCCCATCCGGAAGAAACGGAGAAAACTCCGGAGGATTCCGAGACCAAGGGCACCTATTAACCTGTTGTTTGATTCGCTGTTGACGATGAACTTTCGCCCATTCCTCAGAACAGTTGGTTGGCTGGCCCTGGCGACGATGGCCGCAGGGACATGGGGTTGCACACTCCTGCGCACCCCGGAACCGCCGCCCGAAAAGAAATTTGATCCTCCCACTCAATACAACGCTCCGAAAGTCGCCATCGCGAATGCATTCCGTCCTTCTGACAGCATCGTGATACGACTCGATATGGCCACGGGTCGCGAGGAGCACGTCAAGATGGTTGACGAGGAAGGAAACATCGAGATGCCCTTTGTCGGCAAGATCAAGATCGGGGGCATGACGGTGAACCAGGCGCAGGAGGCTATTCGCAAGGTATACGTGCCACGCTACTACAGTTATCTGACAGTGACGGCCACGTTGCAGACCCCGCGCATGGTTTATCTCTCCGGCGAATTGAGAGGACAGGGTGGAAGCGTGCCTTATCGCGAAGACATGACGGTTTACCGCCTCATCATGTCAGCAGGCGGCTTCAGCGAATTTGCCAAAAAGCGCGAGGTGGTGCTTACCCGCGATGGCAAACAGACCATCGTGGACTGCGTGAAAATCGAGCAGAACCCGGAACTGGACATCCCGCTGTTGCCGGGCGACAACGTTCTGATTCCCAAGTCGATGTTCTGAGTCTTTCATGCCATGCCGTTGGCGGCGTATAACCGCATCCTATGTCTCCTGTGCCTGAACGCCGTCGCCACCGACGCCGCTCCTCAAACGACGTTAGCACGGCCGCCGGATGGCGCGGCGTAGTCGAGCGATCCGGTGAACGCGTTGTTTCTTACACCCTTTGCCTGATGCTGGTCTTCGCGGTGCTGGCGCTGGGCGCCATCCAACCGTGGGCATGTGACATCCTCGAAATGTTGGCGCTGGTGGCGTTGCTGGGTTGGGCCGCGCGAGTGGCCGTGGCTGGGAAACTCGCCTGGATTCGCACGCCACTGGATCTGCCGTTGGCAATCGGCGTGACCTATGTGGTGGCGCGCTACGCCGTTTCGCCTGTGGAATGGATCTCGCGCCAGGAGATGTTGCTGGTGCTGATGTATGCCTCCGTCTATTTTTTGGTCACCCAGCATTTCGCTCGCCCGCAGCGGCAAAACGCGTTGCTTTGGGTTCTGATGGTGATCGCCGTCGGCATCACGGCCTACGGTTTCATCAACTGGATGCGCGGCATCCAGATGGTTTGGTGGTTTCCGTATGAAGACAGCCTCCAGCGGGTGCGTGGGACGTTTTTCAATCCAAACCACTTCACTGGCTATCTTGATCTGGCGCTGGCAGTCGCGCTGGCGCATCTGCTGTGGTCGGGACGCGGGGCCGCGCAACGCATTGTGCTGGCCTACGCCGCTTGCGTGATGATGTGCGGCATCGTGTTTGCCGGGTCGCGTGGAGGCTACGTCATCATGGGCTTCATTCTCATCTTCGTGTTGGTTGCCGTGGCGCGCGGCATCACCCGGCGTTGGTGGCCTGCCCTGCTGATTATCCTGCTCGTTGCACTGGGCGGCGCCGTCGGCGCTTTTAGCATTGAAACACTACGTGGAAGATTCCTGAATCCAGAACAGCATTTCAATTGGTATGAACCGAGCCGCATGTGGATGTGGCAGGCGGCATGGCAGATCACTCTGGACCATCCATGGTTCGGCGCCGGGCCGGCCATCTACAACGCCATCTACGCCCGCTATCGGGACCCGGTGGACCAGCACATCCCGCAATATGTTCACAACGACTATCTTCAGGCGCTCAGTGATTACGGCATCGCGGGCTTCGTGCTGATGGGTCTGCTCGTCGTCGCCTTCCTCGTGACGGCATGGCGTATTCATCGTCGCTGGTGTCAACGCGGCATCGGCGAACATTCCGGCTGGCACTGGCCTCACTGGCTCGATACAGACCGGGCCAGCCGGCCAGCCTGGTTGCTCGGCAGCGTGGCCGCCGTCGCGGCCTGCATGTTGCACTCGGCGGTGGATTTCAACCTTCACTTTGCCGCTTACGCGTTGACGTTGACGGTGATCCTGGCGATGGGAATGCTCGCGGGCCACGCGCGCCGCTTGACGGAGGCACTGCCGGATGGAACCAAACCGTGGCCTCCCGTAATCCAAGCCATCGACCTTGGAATCACCGCGCGCCGGGTTCTTGCTGCGCTCATCCTCCTGTTTGTGGCCGCCAACGCAACGGTGGCCGTGCCGAACGGTGTCTCATGCTTGTGCCAATGGTTGGCGGAGACGCGCCATGAACAGGCCAGACTCGCCGAGGCTCGTGCCTTGGCGGAACGGGCGTGGAAGTGGGACTCCCGCAATTATCACGTGGCGCTGTTGCTGGGCGACATCACCTTGAACGAGGCGCGGCTGGCCTCGAACAACGCCGACGCCATGGTTGAACGGGCCTTGCAGTGGTATCGGCGCGCCGAAAAACTGAACCCGTTGGATGCCGAACCCGTGTCGCAACAGGCTCGGGCGCTGGAGTTCCTGCATCGTTGGAAAGAAGCGGAGGCTGACCACGTGCGGGCGCTTTCCATGAGTCCCAGCTACTTCGTGTATTACGAACGTCTGGGCCTCTTTTACGCTTCCCGCGGGGAAAAGGAGAAGGCTCTGGCCGCATTGCGGACCCGGGTCGAGCTTAAATGGTATCCGTATCAGCCGGTGAAGTTCATCAAGGACAGGATTCAACAACTGACGGCTCCCCCTGCGCCTCGTCCATAAAGGCGCAGGCGCCTTCTGGGCGGCGCGCTCTCGACTGAACCGGCAACGTTGACCGTCGGGCCCGCCTCCACTAGAGTCGCCGCGTGCAGATAGGACTTTTTATCCCCTGCCTTGTGGACCAGTTCTTTCCGCAGGCGGGACTGGCGGTGGCGCGCATCCTGAAGCGATTGGGCCACAGCGTCGAATACCCGGCGGAGCAGACCTGCTGCGGCCAGCCGGCATTCAACGCGGGCGTGCGCTCGGAAGCGGCGGCGCTGGCGAGGCGATTCATCCAGGTTTTTGACCGGTTCGAGGCTGTCGTCGCGCCGAGCGGCTCGTGCGTTGCGATGGTCCGGAATTTTTACCCGGAACTGCTCGGCGACGCCAACGGCCCGGCACACTTTCCGCTGGCCGGGCGCGTATTTGAGTTCAGCGAGTTCCTCGTGAGCCGGCTGAACGTCACCGACCTTGGCGCCACCTTCAACGAACGGGTGACGTATCACGACTCCTGCCACCTCCTTCGCGAACTGCGGGTCCGGGAGCAGCCGCGCCAACTGCTGCGCGCGGTGAAAGGGTTGGACTTCGTCGAATTGAACGACGGCCCGACTTGTTGCGGCTTCGGCGGCGTCTTCAGTGTGAAGTTCCCCGAGGTTTCCACGGTCATGGGCGAGGACAAGGTGGCGGCCATCGAGCGGACCGGCGCGCGCTATGTCGTCGCCGGCGACTGCGGTTGCCTCATGCACATCGGCGGGCTGCTGACGCGGCGCGGCTCCAAGGTGCGGCCGATCCATCTCGCCGAACTGCTCGGAGGCGCGCCATGATGCGCACACCCGTGCTCGAAGCACAGCGGCGCGTGACACTCGCTCGCGCGCTGAACCTGGCGCTGGACAAGCGCCGGCAGTCGGTCACCGAGTTTGCCGACTGGGAAGCGATGCGCCAGCGGGCGCACGACATTCGCGCTGGCGTGCTCGATCGGCTCGATGATTACCTCAACCAGTTCGAGAGCGCAGCGGCGGCCAACGGCATCCGCGTCGTGCGCGTGGCGACGGCGGCGGAGGCTTGCCGTTACGTCGCGGCCATCGCCAAACGGCTCGGCGTCACCAAGGCGGTCAAGGCCAAGTCCATGGTCACCGAGGAGATTCACCTCAACCGCGCGCTGGAGGCCGAGGGCATCCGGGCCATGGAAACCGACCTGGGCGAATACGTCGCACAGCTCTGTGGCCAGCCGCCCTTTCATCTCACCGCGCCGATCGTGCATCTGTCCCGCGACGAGGTGGGACACATTCTGGCGGACAAGCTCGGCGTGCCGTTCACGAACGACCCGACGCAGCTTACGCTGATCGCGCGCGATGCGATGCGGCGGGAGTTTCTGACGGCGCGGCTCGGCATCAGCGGCGCGAACTTTTGCGTGGCCGAGAGCGGCAGCCTCGTCCTCGTGACCAACGAAGGTAACGGCCGGATGTGCACGACGCTGCCGGCCCGGGAAGGCCCGCGCGTCCATGTCGCGATCACGGGCATTGAAAAGGTCGTACCGACGCTGAAAGACGTGGCGCATCTGTTGCGGTTGCTGGCGCGCAGCGGTTCGGGATTGCGGCTGACGGCCTACACCACGATGATCAACGGCCCCCGGAAACGTGCGGCGGGCGAGGAGAGCACCGGGCCGGATGAGGTTCATGTGCTCTTGTTGGACAATGGCCGCCGCGCGATGCTGCGCGACCCGCATCTGCGCGAGGCGCTCTGCTGCATCCGGTGCGGCGCTTGCTCGAACACATGCCCGGTCTACCATCGCATTGGGGGCCATGCCTACCAGTCGGTCTATAACGGCCCCATCGGCTCCGTCTGGTCGCCCGCATTGTGGGACACGGAGGAATCGGCCTCATTGCCGTTTGACTGCTCGCTCTGCGGCGCCTGCGCGGACATCTGCCCGGTGAAGATCGACATTCATCACGCGCTCCTTTGGCACCGGAAACTGGCGTCGGACCGCGGGCGCGTGCCGCGCTGGCAACGGCTGGCATGGCTGGCATGGCGGATGGCCATGAGCAACGCCGCATTCTACAATTTCGGCAGCGCCATCGCGCGCAGGCTGCTCAGCCCGGCGATGATGAACCGATTTGGCAAACCATGGACTGAAACCCGGGATTTACCGCCGCTGGCCAGAAAGACATTCCACGAGTTGTGGAAAGAAGAAGCGCCAAAACCGTAGTCACGCTCGACGCGTGCAAGGGGCCCAAATGGCGTTGCTGGCCGTTTGACGGCGATGCATCGGTGTGGCGGTTGGCGGAGCGAGTGGCCGAGGACAAAGTGCGGAGGTGGCCTTCTTCGTAGCCGCCGACGTGAGTCGGCGGATGCTGGCGGAGGTGATGAAAGGAATGTCTGATGTTGAGACGTGACACTCAGAACGCTAGCTACTATGAAATTGAACAACAAGCATGTCGTGCCTTTAGTGTTTGCTGTGGTTTGCGTCGTCGGACTTCTGGTAATACAATGGAAGTCTAGGGGTTTCGGAATTGAGAATGGGAAAGTGGTTGTTTCCAAAGATCTCAAGTTGAATGACAGTCTCCACAGATTGACCGAAGCGGAACGGGAGCCAGCGGTTGCACAAAAGGGGAAAGACTTGCGCAAACTTCCACATGTCAAACTGGAACCAAGGAATTTGTTGGTGCTTGCCGAATCCATCATGGTGAAAAGACGGATGGAACGAGAAATATTACGCAAGCAACCACCATTTGATCCGTTTGTAAGTTCCAATGTCATAAGACGCATACCCGGGGCCTATGACCCGAACCTGTGTGTAAAATTCGGTGGGAAGATTAGGACACAAGAAGAGGCACTCCCTCAGATACTCGAATACCTGTGGCAGGATGATAAAGAGAAGCTCATCGAAGCGGTTGATGCCTTGAATCGTTTTGGAACTTCAATTGCGGAAACCGAAGTTATTGACCGTCTGATCGAATTGTATCGTAGCACGATTTCTCCGAAGGAAGTGGATTATCTATTCCTGAGCCAAGACGAAGGTAACGCGCTGGAGTTGAAGCTTGCTATTCTGCTCACCGTGAGTTCCAGCAAGGATCGCCGGAAGGCTGAAATATTGAAGGACGCGGAAAGCGATGTAAATGAAACTGTAAGAAAAGTGGCGAAGAGAATTAGGATCGGGAAGCCTTATTCTCCTCATTTGCCGGACCCAGCTGACGAAGTGCCGTAGCGGCAGGCGGTGTCAGGTTCTCAACATCAGACATATCGTTTGCCCTGAAACAAGCGTTGGCACAGTTTCGCAGACATGGCACGACCGTTGCAAATCGAAATGGCCGACGGTTGGTATCACGTCGCGGCGTAGGTGAGTGGCGCGGCGATTGCGGAGCGAGTGACTGAGGACAAAGCGTTGCAGAAGGCGATGGCGGAGGTAATGAAGAAGATGTCTGCTGTTGAGACCTGCCCGCCTCCGTGAAGAGTTGATCCCGTGACCGATGGAGTCTGGCCGGCAAATCGCCCACTCCTGCGCGCTCCCCCTGACAGCGCTGGAACTCCGTTGGCGCGGAAAGCCCTCAGGCTGGCGCGCCAACGGAGTCCAGGTCCTCCCCCCGGCTCGCCGATGGCCGAACCCGTTTGAGCCCGGCCATCGAGTGACAGGTGATCAACCCTTTTCAGGGACGCGAGACGCACCTGTCCGAACCCAAAATGACAATGGCGCTATTCCTTCTTCTTGCCGCGCCCGCCGAAGGCTGGCATCGCTTCCGCCAGCTTCTGCTTTTGCTCGTCGGTCAACAACGCCTTGACCTCCTCCAGGGTGGCCTTCATCTTTTCCATCAACGGACCCATGGCGGCGCGCATCTTTTCCCGGTCATTGGAGTCCCTGGCGGCCTTCATCTCTTCGGCATGCTCTTTCATGAACGCCTCGCGTTCGGCACCGGCTTTGTCCATGATGACCTTGACCTTGGCCTTCTGGTCGTCAGTCAGGTTCAACTTGGCCAGCGCGGCTTGCAGCCGGTCGCCGCCACGGCCATGTCTTCCCGCTTTGCCACCGTCATCGGCGGCGGACACGAGCCCGGGGGTAGTGACGGTCAGCGCAAGGCCGAGCGCCAGTGATTGGATCAGGGACAACTTCATCAATTCTTCTCCTGTAAGGTTTTTCTTCATCGGCCACGCACCATTGGGATGCCGGTCGAATGCTGAAGCGACCCTAGTCGTGGCCGGGCGTCCTCGCGCGCACTCTGAGGCCAGACCGGCTATTCGTGAGACCAACCGGCGAATAGCCGTGGCGAGACTCGATCCGCTTTGCACGTCCCGAGGCGACCTTCGGCCATGACGCTGCCAGCTCCCTTTTCGTTCCCGCTTGCGCCAAGGGGGCGGTGCCTTTAGCCTTGGCCCATGAAGCGCAACGTGCGCGAGTCCTCGCATGAATCCACTACGTCAACAATTTGAACAGCGCTTGGTTCAAGCAGGCGGATCGGTGGCGGCACTGGCCGAGCTTGATTCCCTGCTCACGGGCAAGGTCTTCGTTTCGGCCCACCCTGTGTGCCGGCCGTGGGCGGCGCGCGCGACATGCCAGGACCCGCGCGAGGCGGATGTGGCGCTGACCGGATGCGACGCGATGATCGCCGAGACGGGCAGCGTGGCGGTGTTCAGCGGGCCGGTGGAGGGTCGGCTCAGCACATTGACGGCGCCGACGCATGTGGTCCTGGGCAGCGAGGCGCAACTGGCGCCTGACATGGAGACCGTGTTCGAGCGATTTGCCGACCGCCTCCGGCCGGGCGCGTCACCGGCGAGCCTGATGTTCATTACGGGGCCGAGCCGAACGACGGACATCGAGAAAACGCTGGTGCTGGGAGTTCACGGTCCGAAGAAGCTGGTGTTCGTGTTCGTTGAGGACGGCGACCGTGCGGGTTGACTGCCCGGCATTGTTTTATAAAGTCATGTTCACGAACGCCACCGCCAGATCGAACAGCGCGCGCGCCTTCCTGGTCAGCTTGCGGCCTTTGGAATGGACGAAGAACCTTGTCGTCTTCACGGGATTGGTTTTTGCCTATCAGTTCCGTGATTCGGCGGCGGTCTGCCACGCGCTGCTGGCATTCGCGGCGTTCTGCGGGTTGTCGGGAATGGCGTATGTGATCAACGACTTCTGCGACCGGCAGCAGGACCGGCAGCATCCGCAGAAGCGGCTGCGGCCCATTGCCAGCGGAGAACTCGACGGGAAGGCGGCGGCGGCGGGATTAACCGTCGTAGGAGCGGCGGTGGCAACGACGTGCATATGGCTCGGCCGCGAATTTGCGATTTGGTTGGTGGTGTATTTGCTGTTGAACGTGGCGTATTCGAAGTGGCTCAAACACGTCATTTTCCTGGATGTGGTGTGCGTGGCCATCGGTTTTCTTGTGCGGGTTTTTGCGGGTTGCGCTGCGGTGGGGGTGACGGCGAGCGGCTACGCGATCAGTTGCGTGTTCTCGCTGGCGTTGCTGCTGGGCGCGGGCAAACGTCGCGGGGAATTGCTTGCACACGGCGAGGACTCGGCGCAGCACCGGTCGGTGTTCGATCATTACACGGAACGAATACTCGATGGGATTCTGGCGGTGG
>JBAZIR010000213.1:0-10039 GCA_041651735.1 Verrucomicrobiia bacterium
CGCCAACATCAGGTCCTTGGTGCCGATGAAGCCGGTGGAGAGATGGCATTCCCGCGCCTCGATGTTCTCGACCAGATACTTTGCCGCGAGCTTCTCCTTCTCGCCATCCACGTGGCCGACTCAATCAACAGCCCACACTCAGACACGGAGAACATGTTTTCAAACACCAGTTGCAGACGGCATCCGGCCATATCTTTGTGCCGAGGTCAATCCGGCTGTCTTCCCAAAGCGGCGCTGAAGATACCATGCATCGTCAGGACGTGTATAACGCCAGCAGCTTCAAGGCCCATGATATACCACGGCCACTCACCGATGAGGAAAGGGTTCGCTGCGATAGGCTTCTTGGCCAGATACATATAATTGGCGTCCACAAGGAAGTTTACAAGGAACACAAACACTGCCACGCAATTGACTGCGAGAAACATCCGCAACCATCCCCATTTGCGTGGACGCCAGTGATTGAGAATTGTAGTGACAATGGGGATTGCAATAAGACTCGCGTGGACAAAATAATAATCAAACAACAACCAAGGCGTTCTTCCTTGAGTCAGTTCGGGGGTCATGATCGAATGAAATCCTGACGGAATACCTAAGTAAACGGTCCATTCGTATATCGACTGATGGCGACTGAGAAGCGACACTGCTGCGATTATCGCAGACAACCGACAGAGATGAAGTGGCAAAGAGTCCTGAAAAGACCAAGTGCCTCTGACGAAGGCGACGTAGAAATGTGTCGCGGCAATTTCAGCCAAGAGTATCGCTCCGAAGATCTTGCACAGCCGGGCAGACGCGCCTGCATCGGATCGTCTGGCCCAGACAATTGCCAGACTGATAAACACAATGCTGCTGGCGACTCCAGCAGTCCACATCGCACTGAGTGGCCTGATTGCATAATGTTCAACCATGAACGGTTTCCAGTGGTGTCGGTCAACTAACCTGGCGCGTCTTCATAAACAAGACGTATGCGAGGACGAGAAAGAGAACCCATACAACTGCCAATATAGCGAAATTCTTGACGGCCATTGCCGAACCATACCATTCGCGCGCCATTCTGTAGGCCCAGTAGTTCGTCGCCATAGCACCCATGGGGATTAAAAGAAAGGGCACAACGGATGTCACCCCTGCTTTGTCGGAGTCGGCGTATAAAAAGAAAAAGCCGACAAAGAACACGATGATTCCAAGCAACAGATCTAGACTTTCTGGCGACTCAGCCCCCATGCATTCCTTAAACTCGCGCAATTCGTAAGCGCGAAAGCAAACCCAGAGTGCTAGCATGCAAAGCGCGATGAGCAACAAATAATTGCAGGTAACTAGGGGCGCTTTGCTTACCACTGGAAAGGTTTTGGCCAAGTAGACTACGAGAACAACGAGGTAGATTGTCAGCCACAAACCAAGGGAGAAGAACCAGACATTCACAAGATTGGCGTGCATCATGTTCTTGTCCAGCCAATGGTCGCGCTCCATCTCCACCCTCCGGAGGAAAGCGCGCGCCCCAGCCACGTCACAATCGCCTTTCAGTAATCTTGCCGCGATCTCCGTAGAATGCACGTTCTTCCACTTTGCGTTCCCAGCAGCCGGTGGCGACTCTGCAAATTCACCGTCGGGCGATACAGACTTGGAAGCGATAATCTTGTCCCTAGCTTTCATCGCGGCTGGTCCATAAGGGGCGCGCAGGTCAGCATTGTTGAAATTGCCCGTGCTCAAATCCCAGAGTGAGAAAACCGAGGCGATGATGATGGCCAGTAGCACGACTGTTGCCGGTTGCGTAAACCAGAGAAAGACGGGCGCTTGAGCTTTCGTTAGGAAGTTCGTTGTCAGATGGTGAATCAGCCCCCACGCGGTAAGGATTGCCAGAAACACTATGGGAAGAAAAAGCGCGGAGAACAGATATCGGTTTGGTGAATTGGTGAACAGCAACCAACCATTAGCTGGATTCGCTCGATACTGGAACGCAAGAAGAATCGTCGGGGCATTCGCTAGTATCGTCAGCACGATGGCAAACGTCATCACGAGCCGCACGTTAAGAATCTCGTCGATCATCTTTGCTCTCGTTCGCACAGGTTATCGTCCGCCTTTCAAATATTCCTCCGCTGATTTGGCTGCTCAACATCCCGATGACAGGCTGAGCTTGCTGTGCCGGACAGCCATACAGCCCGGCTGTCTACTCTGATGGCGGCTTGACGGCTGCCCTTCGGCGTGGGGACGGTTTCCTCGCTTCGATGCAGCGGTGAAGCATATGCTCGAACATTCGCGGAAACTCCATCATGAACATCCGGGCCTCTTTACCTCCGAACTCCTCCATAAAAGGCCCATCCATCCACGGTCCATGCATGAATCTTTCCGTAACACGGCTCAAACGTCGAACCTCTTTCTCCGCGGCTTCCATATCGCCGGATCGGATTCCGTGGTAGGCTTCGACGGCGATTTCATAGAGCCAAGGCATTTCTTCCCGTACAATGCTTGCAGCTAAGAGAATTCCTATGGGGTCTCCGGGCTCGCCACCCATGTGCATAATCTCATCAAACATCATTGGATGGAAACGTCGCAATCGACGACGGCGGATAGGATCGCCGCTTTCAGCCATTCGATCCGCCACGCGCAATGGCAAATCGCGAACCAGACCTTTCATTTCCTCCAAAAACTTTGCCAGAGGCTCTTCCTCTGCGGCTTTTTGCTTTTCCCCTCGATGAGAAAGACGTTCGATAATCTTGTCGCTCGTCGTCTTAAATACCTTCACTTGGTCTCGGATGACGTCCGGATCAGGCTCGCAGTTCGGAATTCGACTGGTCAATTCATGAACAAGTTTGCTTAATGCTTCCTCGGTGTATTCACAGTTTTGGAAATGAAAGAACGGGCCGGTCTGGAGGCGTGTGAGGGGAACTCCAAAAGCAATCGCACGAACCCGCGTCTCTAATTTCGCTTTCGCCAAGCCAGCTTCGTAGAGAATCCATGGTCGATCAATGCTACGCTCGGTGAACAGACAAACCACCTCCGAAGCAGCTTGGAGCTTCTTCATCAGAACGCTATACCACTCGTCGCCATACTGGAAACCCTCGGTTCCTTTCTTGTCAGTGGATCGGAAGCATTTAAGCATGCCAGCACTGACGCTCTTGAGAAGTTTGCTGAAAGCTTCGGCAAGTTCAGCATCACGGCTATCATGACTTATGAACACCAGTGCACCTGTAGATGAGCCTGTTAATCCATCAGTGTCCGGTTGGATCGATTTGTTCTTGTCTGTATCTGACATCGGATTCTCTCCTTCTGGCATTATCACGCTCGCGCTAAATGTGGGCAAGGACTTTCTTGTGACGCGCGTGCGACAATCGGACGCAAGCACAAAGCTCCCGCGCTCGGCTACATGGAAAGTGTCAAGTAACAGGTAACGGATGTGGCGGCCAGCCGCTATGGTTCTTCCGGCGCGGGCAAGTGGTCGGAATCGGCTTCGTAGCGCAGCTCCAGCGGCGTCCGCGCTTCATGTTGTTATTTCGCCGTCGTTCCAAACTTGTAACTCCCCGCCTGCACCTCCAGCACGGCGCGGTCGGCTTCCATGCGCAGGAACTTCACGCCGGGGGCTTTCGCCAGCGGCTTGCCGCTCTCGGTAATCGCTTCGGCGCTCTTGGTGGGGACGAGGACGGTGGCGGTGGTGTTCGCGGGGATGGTGACGCTGAGGGTGAGTTTGCCGCCGCTCTTCTTCCACACGGTCTCAATGCGGCCGCGGATGCTGTCGTAGCGAACGTCGGCGCTGGTGAGTTTGCCGCCAGGCGTCGGGGCGATGACGATCTTCTTGTAGGCGGGACCGTCGTTGCGAATGCCGCCGATGTTCTCGACCATCCACTGATAGACTGCGCCGAAGCTGTAGTGGGCGAAGCTGTTCATGCCGGGGTCACCGAAACCGGTCTCGGGCGTCCAGCCGTTCCAACGCTCCCAGATGCTGGTGGCGCCGTGTTTGATGGAGAAGCCCCACGACGGGAACGTGTCATTGTGGATGAGCCGGTAGGCGACGTCGTTGCGGCCAATCTTCGCCAGCGCGAGCATCAGGTCCTTGGTACCGATGAAACCGGTGGAGAGATGGCATTCCCGGGCTTCAATGTTCTCGACGAGATACTTCGCCGCCAGCTTCTCCTTCTCGCCGTCCACGAGGCCGACGACGATCGCGAGCACGTAACAGGTCTGGGTATCGCCTTTGATGCGGCCATCCTCGGCAACATAGGCTTTGTTGAACGCGGCTTTGATCTGGGTGAACAGATCGCGGTATTTGCCGGCGTCGTTGGTCTTGCCGAGCACCTCGGCGGCGCGTGACAGCAGCTTCGCGCTGTAGGCGAAGTAGGCGGTGTAGATGATGTCCTTCGGCGTGTCGGCGTTGATGCTCAGCCAGTCGCCGAAGCAATGATACTTCGCCGGTGGCAACAGCTCTGGCGTGCTGCGCTTCCTGCAGAACTCGACGAACTTGCACATGGCCGCATAGTTCCGCTCCAGCACGCGTCGGTCACCATAAACCTCGTAGATGGTCCAGGGGCAGATGACGCCCGCTTCCTGCCATGCGGGGCCGCCGTCGGGACCGGCAACCTTCACGGGCGCAACCATCGGGAACTGGCCGTCCTCGCGCTGGCTGTCCTGGCAGAGGTCCACGAGCCACTTGTTGAAGAACGCCTGCACGTCGGTGTTGAGCGTGGCGGTGCGGACATAAACCTGCGCATCGCCGGTCCAGCCAAGCCGCTCGTCGCGCTGCGGGCAATCGGTCGGGATGTCTATGAAGTTCATCCGCTGCGTCCAATAGATGTTGCTGTGGAGCTGGTTCAGCATCTTGTCGGAGCAGACGAACTTGCCCGTCACCGGCGTGTCGCTGCTGAGCGCGATGCCGATGACCGTGTCGGGCGCGGGCTTACGACCCAAACCGGTGATCTCGACGTATTGAAAACCGTGGAAGGTGAACCGCGGCATCCAGACCTCGGTGCCACCGCCCCGGCAGATGTAGGTATCGGTGCAGCGCGCGCTGCGGAGGTTGGTCGTGTAGATGGTGCCGTCAGGATTGAGCCGCTCGGCGAACCGCAACACGATTTTCTGGCCGGGCGCGCCCTTTACCTTCAAGCGCGCGACGCCGGCGAAATTCTGGCCCATGTTGAGCACATAGATGCCTTTCTTCGGCTCGGTGATCTTCTTCGCCTTCAACTCCGCGAACGCGACCACCGGCGGCCCCGGATGCGCCTCAACCTTCGGTTGCACCTCGCTGCTGCCGACGACGACCGGCTCCCACTTGCTGTCGTTGAAGCCGGGAGCGTCCCAGCCATTCATTGCGAGCCGCGCGTCGTAGGTCTCGCCCATCAGGAAATCGCTTTCGAGCAGCGGACCGGTCGCAGCCTTCCAGTTCGGCCCCGTGCCAACGACCGCGGTCGAGCCGTCGGCAAACTCGATATTCAGTTGCGCGCGCACGCGCGGCAGCTTGCCGTAGTGGTCGCGGTTGTTGCCGTAGCCGACATAGCCGCTGAACCAGCCGTCGGCCAGCACCGCGCCGAGCGCGTTGTCGCCGGCGCGCATGAGCTTCGTCACGTCGTAGGCGCGGCAATAGACACGCTTCGTGTAATCGGTCCAGCCGGGGTTGAACCAGGAGTCGTTGACGCGCTTGCCGTTGAGATGCACGTCGAAGATGCCAAGCCCCGTCGCGTAGAGCGTCGCGCACTTCACCGGCTTGTCTGCGCGGAAGGCCGTCCGCAGGAATGGGGGCGGCGGCAAGGTCACTGACAGCAGTTTCGCCTTCCCCCAAGGCTGCATTCCATAATCGCCGAGCACGCGCGCGGCGGGCCACGCTGCGATATCAAGGTCGCGCTTGTGCCAGTTCGCGCCGGGCGAAGCGGCGGTCTTCCACGAACTGTCCGTGACATGCGTGATCTTCTTCCCGTCGGCGGTGGTGATGACGATTTTGGCAATCAGTCCCGCCGGGCCCTCGGTGGCATTCCAGACTTCCGCGCGCAGGCTGTTGTCGCCGGCGTGGAGGCGCTGGGTCACGTCGGCAGCCTTGGCGCGCTGCCATCCCGTGCCGCTGGCGACCATATTCGAGTTGACCACGAACTTGTAGTTGTCGTCGGACAAGGCGAGCAGTTCGGCCTTGGCAATCTTGATGTCGGCGGGTAACGCAAGCGTGGAAACAAAGAGCCGATGGCTCGGGGGAGCGTCCAACGGCTTATCGGCAGCGTGCCAGATCCACTTCGCGCCCTCCAGCGGCGCGTCCGGCAACTCGGTGTTCAAGCGCGCCTTGTCGTAGCCGATCCACTCCGCCTTCCAATCTTCAGGCTTCAGCAGCCCCATCGTCCACGTCGCCGGCGCGCTCCACTCCGACGGCACGCCGTGACGATCCCACACCTTCACCTTCCAAAAACAACGCTGGCCCGACACAAGCGGCGTGCCGGCATAAACCACGCACGCCGTTTGGTCGCTTGCCACCTTGCCGCTGTCCCATAGGTCGCCCGTCTTCTCTCCCAGCGCCGCCTCACTGCTGGCTACAAACACGCGATAAGCCACCTGCCGCTGGCCCCTTGCAGATTCTCCCTTGCCACTTGCCTCGACCATCCAGCTCAACCGCGGCGCGGTCTCGCCAATGCCGAGCGGGTTGACGAGGTACTCGCAGCGAAGCTGGCTGGGCGTGAGACCGGCCTTGGCCGTCGCAGCCGGGCAATCCGACGCGAGGGCAAATGCGAGCGCAGTCAGGAAGAGAAAGAATTTGGTTTTCATAGTCGTCAGGTTTCTTGTGAAGGTTCCAGCGGCAGAGGTCAATCTGTTTTCCCGTTCATCTCGAACAACCGCGGCGATGAACACGCTGGAGCGACGGTTTGCTGGAGACAAGTTCTTCACCGCCTTCTGTCAGATTCTCAACGCCCAAACGCTCAGCAACGTCACACACTTTTCTTCGGAACTCTTCAGAAGTCGGACGGTTCAAAAGCCAAGCAACCGCAGCCTTCACTTCCGCCGGAGCGGGGTCAATCTCCACTAAATCGCGGAAGTGACGCAACGCCTCTGCCGGATCCTTATCAAGCGCGCCCAGCAACTTGAGCGCAGCCAAGTCCCGGCGATGAAGCCACAGCGCCCGCAGGCATGGCCCGAAATCCATCCGCCGCGCCCGTTCGATTGCGCCCGGTGGCAAGCCCCAGTTGGCATGAACCAGATTGGCCTTGTCGTTAAGCCAGTCTGATGGAAGGCGCAAATCAGTCGCGACGCGCGCTACAGCCCCATGCAACTCGCCACTGAACTCGCCTCCAACAATCCGCAGCGGCGCCCGACGGCTGGTCAAACCCAACACATCCACGTCCTGTGTGCCGCGAACGAGCAAGTCCTGACAAGTCAACGCCGCAGCGCCGCACACCAGCAAAGACACCGGCTCCGCCTTCTCCAGCGCCAACCGCCGCCCCAATGCCTCAAGCGCGGCTAGAATCTGTTGCTTGTCCCTGAACATCAGGCGCGCTCCAGCGGCTTGAACGTGCCCCCTTCCGGCTCATAGTAACCTTCCTGTTTGAGTCGGACGATGCGCATCGAGCCTTTCGGGTAATGCAGTGGGTCGGGCAAATTCGCGAACGAGATCACCCAAAAGCAACGCGCTTCTTCGTCCCACCGGCCAATGTCACTGTTTCGCCCGATGCCGCGATACCACTGGCCGTCTTTCAACTCGATGATGGGAATAACGGCTTCTTCGGGCTTCCGGCCCCAACGCAGGAGCGCGTTCCGTCGTGCTGCCTGCCGCTTCGCCTCGGAACTGACACGGCCGCCACGCCGACCGATATGTGCATGGTGTTTGGAGATGATCGCTTTCACGCCGGCACTTTATGCCAAGCGGCTTGGCATGGCAACGGCTTTTTCATCTCGGTCGGTCGGGGTTGGGGCGGCCAGCCAATGCCGCATAGGATCCGGATTCTCCTTCTTTCAATGGGTTCATCGAAGTCCTCCTCCACTGCGTATTCCAAAAAAGCAGCACCGCGCCGATGCAAACCAGCCCAACCAACACGAACCACAACGAAGTCCTGTAGAACTATTTCATTCCAACCCGCCGAAAAGGCCGGCAGCCATCACGACGCCTTGTGTTCCATCCAGAACGGCGTGGCAACAAACCACAACGCCGTGCCGGCGAGCATCCACCCTTGCGCCTGTGCGAGATCGAGCTTGTCCGCGAAGAACAGGCACGCCGGCGCCAGCGTCACGCCCAGCGCCAGCCAAGAGAGGATTTCAAGGATACGTTTCATCATCATGAGAAAGTCATTTCATCAAACTCGCAGCAATATCTTGACGCCACCTCTTCCATGACAGGATCACCTCTGGCCACCTAACCACCGAAGCATTTCTGTGAATCACGTCCAGCTCGGCCTTCTTTACGATTTGACGATCGGGATAACCATAAACACGAAACTCCTTCGACAATAAGACACGTCTTGGCAGGTTGCCGCCCAAGTCGAGTCGGGGAAGATGGGTTTCGAGGTCCCCAGGAACCACCCACACGTGAAGACATTCTTTGGCAACGTAATCTTTGTGTGCTTGGCCGTTCCGACCTGCCCAGTCAACGCGACACGATGCAGTTCCTAGCAAGGCAAAATGCAGAATGCGGGAATCTCCGAAGTATTCCTTGAACCATTGTCGATCCTCTCCTTCAATGTCGGTCAATCTCCACCCGCTCGGTGCTGCGGCTATTACTTTGTCACGAACGGCTGTCGCGCTGCAACTCACGGTGCGCTGCACACTAAATATGGCTGCCAACAATCTTTCGGGAAGCAACTCAACGCATGTCCATCCGCAGGCCAACGTGAAAAGCACGAGATAGGATGCAAGATTGGCTTTGAAAACGGCACGCCGCACCGATGTCGCATCTGAAGTCTGCCACCACCTAACGCAGACAAGACGTTCCAGCCATACGGATGCAAAGAATGACGCTACCAGCAAGGACGTTAGAGCCATCGGAATCATCCAGTGCATCTGCGTCTCGGCTGGTGGCAACCATGCACTGCCGATCACACAACCTAGGAGAGCCAGAACTGGCGAGTTGAGATTTGAGTGCAAGTGATCCAGCGTAAGACTTAAAGGCAATCCAACGATAAACTCCACTGCGAGCATAGCAAGCCAAGCCAAAGGAACACCCAGAAGCGTGGAGGCAAGATTCGCAACAGCGACTCCGGCGAAAACGGTTCCACGCGGCAAACGCAACCAGCGACGAACGAGCAAGGCTTCAACGAAGACAACCGGAACAAGAGCCGCTACCATCAAGGGCATCTGCAGGAATATCATCGGCACTCCAACGTCAGCAAGAATAGGTGTCACGGTCCAATTCCTTAATGTGATGTGCCACCATGAAAGGCCGTTCGCGTTTTCTGACACGCCTTACTCAACACGATGTAAAGAACCGCCGCTACGAACCACCCCGGCAAGCTGACGAAGTAGATTTGCACGCCGGCAAACTGCACGAGCGCGGCGCAGACAGCCATCGTCAGGAACCACGCGAGGCCGGCGGCCCAGTTGAACGTCGCGCCGGTGGCCTCGGCATAGTTGCGGCGCAAGCCGAAACGCTCCAGCAGCCAGAAGTCCACGAAGATCACCGCGCCCATCGGCATCAGGATCATTCCCCATAGCGCGACGAAATCGAGCAGCTTCATCGTCACCAACGGGAAGATAGCGGTGACGCTCGCCACGAGGCCAGTCAGCAGCGTCACCCGGAACCGCGACGACGAAGGGACGAGCGATTGGAAAGCGAGGCCAGCGCGGTAGAGCGTCGGGTTGGCGGTGGTCCAGCCGGCCGCGATGACACAGAGCAGGCCGGCGATGCCGCACGCGCGATACGCCAGCGGGCCGGGCAATACGGCCGTGTTGGATGGGTCCTGATTCAGTTGCAGCGCGTAAAGGATCGAGGCGGCGATCCACGCCATGAAGTGGCCGATGAACATGCCAGCGGCAGAGGCTACGCCATACCACGACTTCTTCGCGTAGCGGAACAGCGAGAGATCGGCCATGCCAATGTGCCACGCCATGTTGCAGAACCACGCGAAGAACATGACGTGCCAAAACGTGAATT
>JBAZIR010000214.1:0-10016 GCA_041651735.1 Verrucomicrobiia bacterium
GGAGGCCAAGCGCGACATCGGGCAGTCCGACGAGTCCACGCCGTATCCGTGCCGCACATCGCTGGCCAAGCGCTGGGGTTATCCGCTCTGGTACAACCAGTACTACGCGCCGAAACCGGATTCGTATGCACGGGAACTTTGGGCGGATGCGTTGAGCGGCGGGCGCCTCAACGTTCATCAGCTTTATCCACGCCGCGACATGCCCTCCGATGAGCGGCGGCTGACCCTGCTGCGACAGCGGTTCATGATTGGCATGAGCCGTCTGCGAATGCTCGACTTCATCACACGCGCGCCGCTCGATTGTCCGACGGCGGTGGTTTTTGGTCACGCCTGCGCGATGAACTGGGCCGGGCCGTCCTATAACCGGGTTGGGCTGGAGATCGCATCCGCGTTATGCGCGGGAGGTTATTCAACGGACCTGATGCCCTCCAGTCTCGTCAGCGCGTCCGCGCTGCGGATTGACGGCGAGGGATTCGTCTGCCTCGGACCGCAGCGTTATCGCGCGGTCGTGCTCTACCAGCCCGAGTTTGGGGACAAGGATGAGTTGGAGTTTTTCGTCCGGGCGGCTCGTGGCAAGAGCGCGGTGTTTTTGGTTGGCGACTGGACGCGGGATTCCGCGGCGCGTCCGCTGGACGGGACGGCGCGTCTGGCCGGAAACGTCCGCAAGTGTGCCGGGGACAGAACGTGTGCGGAGGCGGTGGCGCGGTTTCTAGGCGAGGCCGGCGTAGCACGCGTCACGGGTTGGTCGGAGCGGCTCAAGGGTTGGGGGCAGGACGACAGCGTGGAGCACGCCGCGCCACCGATGGAGGGACACAGCGTGCTCACGGACGGGACATACGTTCGGATCGCGGGGAGCAAGGATCCGGCGGGGGACCCGATCAAGGAGACCTTCACTTGGCGTGGGCATACAGTCACGGTCGATGCAGTCGGCGTAGTTGCGATCCGGTTTGCGCCGGGCGGCAAGGTGGCGGCGTTGGCGGCGGGCGGCCTGAAGACCCTCAAGACGGAAGGACTGGAGATCACATTGCCGAAGCGCGCGGACCTGGCGTTCGTGACGGGAACGGACGGGAAAACCCGCGGCGTGCTTCAAGGCTTGTCGGGAGACATGCCACAAACACTCTTGACCATCACGCACGAGTGGCAGCGCTTGGCCGTTCCGCCCTTGTTGCTGGAGAAAGCGAAAGCGGAGAAACCAAAATGATGTGGCAGATCATCTGCCGACGCGGTTCGATCGTGTCGCTTCTGAGTCTTGTTCTGACAGCGCCCACCCTGGCGGCGGACACGGTGCCGCAGGTTTCCAGCACGCGTCCGGTATGGTCCGTGCGGGAGTGGCAAGGCATGCCGGGACTGTGGAAAGACGGCCAGCCGGTCGCCCCGATGATCTTCTGGCAGTGGAAGCCCGAGGCCTACGAGATCGAACATTTCTCGGAGGCCGGGATCAACCTCTTCAGCTTTTTTGGATCTTTCCAACACTACGCGCACCCGTACTGGAAGCAGGATGGCCGCGTCGAGACGGAGTTTCAGGACGCGGAGATTCGCAAGCTGCTCTCGTATAATCGCCACGCGTTCGTTTTGCCACGGCTTTTCGCGACGGCCCCGGACTGGTGGGTCAAAGAGAACCAGGGCGAGTTATGTCGATACTCGGGAGGGCAAACGAACAAGCCACGCGAGTCCTTTGCATCACAGAAGTGCCGTGACGAGACGGGGCAAGCCTACCGACGCGCCGTCCGGCACATGTTGGACGCCGACTACGGCCAACGGCTGATGGGCATCCATGTGACCAACGGCCCGTGGGGCGAGAACTTTTACTGGGACGCCTATTTCTCACAGGCCAAGCCGCCGGCTGCGTCCGACGTTTCCGAACCGATGCGCCAGCGGCTGATCAAATACCTGCGCACCAAGTATGGGAACGATCCCGCCCGCCTGCGTGCGGCGTGGAAGGACAGCGCGTTGACCTTCGAAGCCGTTCAGGTTCCCGGTATGAAGCAACGTATGCAGACGACAGCCGGGCCATGGCGCGACCCGCAACAATCACGGGCCGTCATGGACTACTTCGAGTGCCACAACGAGGTGGCGGTGGAGATGGTTGACCACTACTGCCGGATCGTCAAAGAGGAAAGCCGTGACACCCTGCCGACGGTGGTGTTCTTTGGCTACACGATGGACGAGAACTGGCCCATCGAGTGCGATCACCGCGGCGTCAGCAAGCTGCTGCGCTCACCCCACGTGGACATGTTGTCGGCGCCACACACCTATTACCGCCGTGCGCTGGGCGAGGACGGCGAGATGCGTCAATACCTGGCCAGCGCGGCCTTGCACGGAAAGCTTTTCATCGACGAGGGCGACGACCAGACGTATCTCGAAAAGCGCAAGGCCAAGCCCGACCGGCGGTGCCACGTCAACACGGTGGCGGAGACGCAGGCGCTGCTCTATCGCGAGTTCGGCAACACGGTGACCCATGGCGTTGGACTCTGGTACATGGATCTCAACGGCGGCTGGTTCCGCGATCCGGCACTGGTTGATACGATTGGACGGATAAAGAAATGGGCCGACGTCGCGATGACCTGTTCCCGTCGGCGCAACGCCCAAGTGGCGGTGATCTCCGCGCCCGAGAGCGAATTCTACCTGGGATACCGGCAGACTCGAGACAATGAGATTTCCTACGGCCTGTACCACGATCAGATGGGCGAGTTCTACCGCACCGGCGCGCCGTTTGATTGGTATCTGGTCGACGATCTCGACGCCATTCGTGATCGAGGGTACAAGGTGTTCGTCTTTTTGGACTGTTTCTATTTAACAGACCAGCAACGGAAGTCGGTCGAGGCGCTGCGGTCGGATGGTCGGACGCTGCTCTGGTTCTACGCGCCGGGGTACGTCTCGCAGGAGAATCTGTCACTGGCACGGATGGAGGCGCTCACCGGTTTTGGTTTTGATCCGGTGGAAGAAGGGATGCTGCAAGGCGTGTTGACCGATTCCGGCAAGACAGTCGGTATCGCGAAGCGGCAGAAGAGCCTGTTTACGGTGCGCCCCGACAAGGACGTGCGCGAACTGGCGCGAGGGACAGGAGTCTTGAAGGACAAGATGGTGATGGCGCTGAAGAAGCAGATGGGGTGGACGTCGGTCTTCTCCGCGATTCCGGGGCTAACCTCCGATCAGTTGCGGAAACTGTACCGGGAGGCCGGTGTCCATGTTTACACCGACTGCGGTGACGTGCTTTCGGCAAACGAGTCGTGGCTGATGCTTCATACGCGGACGGCGGGAACCAAGCAGATTAACTTGCCAAGGACGTGCCGGAAGGTTACCGACATCTCAACCAAGCAGACGATCGGCGAAAACATCCGCGCCTTTACAATCGCCCTGCCGCAGTATTCCACGGCAGTGTTCTTGATGGAATAAATCCGATGATTTTGCGTCAGCCAAGAAGGAGAAGAGTAAAATAAAAACCAAACAAAATATCAAATGGGTGGGATTGTTGACGTTGGCAGCAACATTGGCGATGGGGGCGGACACGGCGCCATTGAACCAGCAGCAGGCCAGGACTTCGCCGGAATGGGTCACGCGCGGCGTGATGTACCAGATTCAACCGCGGGCTTTCACACCTGAGGGCACGCTCAAGGCGGCGCAGGCGCGGTTGCCGAAGCTGGCCGATTTGGGAGTGACGATCCTCTATCTCTGTCCCGTGTTTGTGGCGGACGACGACATGGACCTGAAGTCGTGGAGTCCGCGCCAGAAGAAATCCGGGATGAACAACCCGCGCAATCCTTACCGAATGAAGGATTTCTACCATGTCGATCCCGAGTATGGGTCGGACCAGGATTTGAAGGACTTCGTCGCCGCTGCCCACACTCTCAAAATGCGTGTGATGCTGGACATGGTTTTCCTGCACTGTGGCCCGAAGGCGATCTTCCTCGATAAACACCCGGATTTCATCAAGCGGACCAAGGAGGGCAAGGCGGTGAATGCGGCGTGGGCATTCCCGGGACTGAACTATGCCAATCCAGAACTCCGTGAATATCTTTGGAAGAACATGGAATGGTGGGTGCGCGACTTCGATGTGGACGGTTTCCGGTGTGATGTTGCGGACGGCATCCCGTTGGATTTCTGGGAGACAGCGCGGGAGCGGCTCGAAAAGATTCGCCCCGACGTCGGGATGTTGGCCGAGGGCACGCGGAAGGCAGACCAGCTTAAGGCGTTCGATCTCGACTACGGTTGGGGGTCAGCCTTCAAGGCGTGGGACAATGCGGCCACCATCCGGAAGCAATGGGAAATGGCGCGGAACGAGCGTCCACGAGGCGGGGCCAAGTTCATCCGATTCATCGACAACCACGACGTCGCCAACGACTCATACAACAACCGTATCGAGAAGACGTGGGGATCGGCGCGTGTCAATGCCGCGCTGGTCGCGCTCTTCACACTCGACGGTGTGCCCTTCCTCTACAACGGACAGGAAGTGGCCGACACCGCTCGCCACAGCATCTTCGGACGGTTGCCGATTGATTGGACAAACGGCGAGACTGTGGCGGGCAGGGAGCGTTTTGCCTTCTGCCAGAAACTGTGCGCGATGCGGCGTTCGGAATCGGCGTTGACGCAGGGCGATGTTGTGTGGCTGAACAACGACGCGCCCGAAGCGATACTGTCCTTTCTGCGGACACACGGTGACGGGCAGATTCTGACACTGATCAATCTGACATCCGGACCCGTCAATGTGAAGGTGCAGGGATTGACGGGAGCATTCAAGCCGTTGGTGGCGGCGGGTGTGAACGGTGACGCACAGCAAGGTTTTGCTCTGGAGGCGCGGGGATATTTTGTGGGCAAGCGGTAGAATTGGAGAAGTCATGCAACAGATGAAGATACGCACGGTTCTCGGAAGGATGGTCATCCTGGGATTGGTCGTGACGTGCTTGCTTGTGCGGGCGCATGCGGATGATGCAGCTCCACCGCTGTTTCCCTTCCTGATTTCCTATGACGGACCTGACAACGCATCGAGCATGGCGCATCTGCTCGACGCGCCCGCCGGCAAACACGGCTTCATCCGGGTGGAGAACGGACGGTTCGTGAACGATGCCGGTCCGGTCCGGCTCCATGCGACGAACCTCACCGGCCCCGCGAACTTCCCGACGCACGAGCAGGCCGACCGGCTGGCAGCCCGGCTCGCCCGGTTCAGCATCAATTGCGTTCGGTTGCATCACATGGACACGTATTGGAAATGGCTGGGCATCATCGCTGATGATCCGGCCACGCAGCGCAAATTCGATCCTGCCCAGGTGGAACGGCTTGATTACATGATCGCCGCGTTCAAGAAACGGGGCATCTACGTGGACATGAACCTTCACGTCGGGCGCTGGTGGGATGAGCGCGACGGGTTTACCGACAAGGAGAAACGGCCCGGCTTTGACAAAGGCCTCGACAACTTCGAACCGCGCATGATCGAGCTGCAAAAGGAATACGCCCGCAAGCTGCTCACGCACGTCAATCCATACACCCAACTTGCCTACACCGACGATCCGTGTGTGGCGGTGGTTGAGCTGAATAACGAGAACGCGTTGTTCCAGGTTTATCATAGCGGCGGGATAGACAAGCTCCCGGAACCTTACGCGGGCGAGTTTCGCAAGCAGTGGAACGATTGGCTGCGCAAGAAATACGCGTCAACGGACGCTCTGGTCGCGGCGTGGAAGTGGACCCCGGAACCCTTGCGTGACGAACAGATTCCCGAGGGAAAGTTCAAGCAGTCGCTGGCCATGGACGGCAAGCGCTGGATCCTGGCCCCTGGTTCGGCGCAAGCCACATGCAGCGCAGGTGATGGCGTCCTGAAGATCGTTGTCACGCGGGACGGCAACGAATTCTTCCCCAAATTGTTCCGGAACCTGTCTGTCAAGAGGGACCAACTCTACACGTTGTTGTTCAAGATCCGCTGTGCGAAAGGCACCCCGGATGTTTCGCTCGGCATGGCCGTGGCGGACACGAAGAGCGGCTGGCGGTCGTTGGGTGTGCATCAGACGATCAAAGTCGGTTCCTTCTGGAAAACGTTCTGCTATGCATTCAATGCCGCCGACGACTCCGACAAGGCGCAGTTCCAACTGACCCGCTTCAAGACTGGCACGTATGAGATTGCCGAACTCTCATTCCAGAGCGGTGCGAAGAGTGACTTCGACTCGGCCAAGCGGCTCGAAGATGGCGCGATTCCCACCATCAAGGTCGGCAGCTATGCGCCACCGCAGGCCGTTCGCGATTTCTACCAGTTCATGGTGGACACCGAACGCAAATACTGGGTCGGCTTGTCGGACTACCTCAAGCGCGAGTTGAAGGTCAGGTCGGTCATTTCCGGGACGCAGCTTGGTTACAGTCCCGCCCATGTTCAGGCGGAACTCGATTACATTGATCATCATTCCTACTGGCGTCATCCAAGCGGCGCCAATCTGCTGCACGACCGCTACAATTGGCAGATCGGCAACGACTCGATGGTCAACTCGCTGGACTGCATCAAGGGACTGGCCGGCAGCCGCGTCCTCGGCAAACCCTACACGGTCAGCGAATACAATCATCCGTTCCCGAACCAGTATGGCGCGGAGGGCCAGCCGATGCTCAGCGCCTACGGCCGGCTGCAAGGCTGGGACGGCGTGTTCGAATACACCTACAATCACCATCCCAACTTCGAACCGAACATCAATCCACGTTATTTCGACATGATCGCCCGGACTGATGTCCTGGCGCATTTCCCGGCCTGCGCGGCCATCTTCCTGCGTGGTGATGTACAGGAAGCAAAGTCCACGGTTGTGGGTGCGATGGATTACCCGGCGTATTTCGATCGCCTGACGAGAACCAAAGCGGTCAACATCGGCATCGCCTCGCTCGGTTTCGATTCGCGGCTCACATTGCTCCACAAGACGGGCATTGATCTGTCGGGAAAACTCGGCACCGATCCCGCGACCGTGGAGAAGATACCCGCCGACCAGAAAGTGTTCGTTAGCGACACCGGCGAGTTGACGTGGAACGTCGAGCAGCCGAAAGCCGGTTACCTGACGATCAACACACCCGGCACGAAACTTTTCACGGGCTTTCCGAAGGGGCGGACGATCAAACTTGGCGGAGTCACACTCGCGGTCGGTCGGACGCGTCTCGATTGGGCCACCATCTCGCTCGTTTCGCGGCACGCCACTGGATTCGGCGAGTCGGGCCGGCCTGCCAACATCCTCGTGGCGGCCACCGGCGTCTCGGAGAACAAAGGCATGACCATCGAGAAGCTGGGGAACAATGCGATCACCATCCGCGACAAATGGGGTGAAGGACCCGTCTGTGTCGAAGGCATTCCGGCCACGATCACTTTGCCTGCCGACCCAGCCAAGAGCCGATGTTTCGCGCTCGATCCGAGCGGCAACCGGAAGAAGGAAGTCCCCGTCGAGAAAGCGGAAGGCGGAGGTTCGAAGATTGTCCTGAAGCCGGAGTATGAGACCGTTTGGTATGAGATCGCCGTCCGGCCGGCCAAGCCGGCAAAGCGTGTTGGCGCTCCCTGAGAGCTTCCGACCGTCGTCGAAACCGCCTCCGGCCCGGTCCCCGCCCGACGCGCAGCCAGCCCGCAGTGTTCTTGTTTTGCTTGGCCGTTCTCTCCACTGTCCCCACCGAGCGCACCTTTTGGCAACTCTGTCGCTTCAATGCCCCAGATTGATGGTGTCGGGATGCGCGCGCAGGAACTGGCCGAAATCCGGCGTGATGCGCTGGATCACGGGGTCAATGGGATAAATATGCCCGTCGGCAGCCTGGATGGCGTTGCGTGGGAACAGGTCGAAAAGCAACAAGCCGGCCCGCCCATCATAATAAGCGCCTTCGGTCAGCCTCTCGTAACCTTTTCCCACCATCAATTCGTCCAGCGCGTCTTGAGTCGGCGAGTGGCCTTTGATGGATGGTTGCGAAGTGATGATAATAGGTTCGCCATCGTTCTCCACGATGCGTTCAAGCCTGATGTCATCATCGAAGATCTGGTTTTGCAGGGCGATCCGGTCGAGATACTCGGACGG
Source organism: Verrucomicrobiia bacterium (assembly GCA_041651735.1). Classification (GTDB taxonomy): domain Bacteria; phylum Verrucomicrobiota; class Verrucomicrobiia; order CAIQCK01; family CAIQCK01; genus CAIQCK01. Next base: position 8,013 of record JBAZIR010000214.1, read on the forward strand.
GGTTGCTCCATGAGACAACGACCCCAAGGCAATGCCATATCCCTTGTGCCGGTCCAGCCGTGTTGCCTTGATATAACGTTGGGTGCGCTTCTGAAAGAAGACGTTGTGCTCTCCGCCACCGGCGAAGACTGGCGGCCGACGGCCGCTGGAACCTAGTTTCCCGTTTTCTTTGGCCCATTGGATGAGCCGCTGCTGCTCTGCCTCAACACGGCCTGCGCGACTGGCGTGATCGGCATCGTGGTCTGGAGTTGGCGCACCGCCTCCACGCGTGAAGTCAGCGGCTGACTCAAGCGTCCTGCAAGCGTCGGCCACGGCCGTTGTCCGGTTGTCATTGGGCGTTGCATTGATACTGAAAGAATATAGCAGACCCCTTGGTTTTGCGAACTTTTTGACGTTGTCGGCTGCCACAATTAGCTGAAAATAGCCCCAAGAAAATCAGCCCAAGCTTGCGAACGCACGCGAGCCGCTTCGGTACGCTTGGCGGCGGCTTTATCTCTCATGCGCTGAACGGCGGTAAGAATTACTTCTTGCCGTTTCAAAGTATCTGGCAAAGGGAGTGGCATTGCCGCTACCTCTTTGCTGTTGATGGACGCGAGATTTGTTGTCCACTTGGCTTTTGACCGGAAATAAGCCTGCCCTTGCGGAGAGTTGATGTATTCCAGAATGAATTCTGGCATCACTCGCTTGCGATTGATTACGCGAACTCGCAGAACGTGGTTTTGATGGACGCAATCGGGGATTTCCTCACGCCAGATAGCTCCACGACCAACCAAGTCCGGGCTGTTCCCCTCGCAAAGCAACAAGTCGCCTTCGCGCAACGCCAGCTTGCGCATATCTGCATCGGGCACATTGATCTGCTTAATTACCGACAAATCCAAATAATTGCGCTGAACATTCGCGACTCGCAAATACGGCCTCGCGTGCTTGCCGGGACGGTTCGACGGGCATTTCTGGATTCCATACGTGACTCTTGCTACATCCTCCAACGGGACGAAATCGAAGGAAGATTCCGGCCGATTATTGCCAAGCAACTCCTCCTGTAAAACAGCTTCGTGGGTCCATCGATCCATTTTGCGATAGCTGGTGATTTGAATCGGCTTCCTTGGCAAATCGGGCGGCGGAACGAGGCCGAGCGCGGCCTCGAATTCGTGAATGGCGCGTTGTTCCAAAGCCAAAGCATCCGCATCCAGTTTTGCCGACTTGCCAAGCGCCTTCTCGTAGCCGTCAAGCAACTGGTCTTGCTCGTCCGGTTCTGGGAGCGGGATTTCCACCTGCTCAAAATCATCAGGTCGCAGCCGCTTCTTCGTCGTGTTACCGGACGTGGACGAGCAAAGCAACTGCTGAAAATTCGGCGTGCGCAGTAGCAAGTTCAGGTAGCGCAAGCGGACTTGCTTGGGGTCTGGTTTGTAAGTGGGATACTCGGCGCTGACGGCAAGGTGTTCGAGCGTTTCCGGGACGACGCAAAGCGAACCCTGCGCGACGCGGATTTTGGAAATGATCAACTCGCCTGGCAGCGCCTCAAAGAGTGGGCCTTTGTAGCCCAGAACCTTTTTCGCTCTCCGCACATGAAGTTTTCCGCCGAACGAAATCTTTTCGATAACGTTGAGCGATTCGAGCGGGCGTTCTGATTTGTCTACTGGCCGCACAACGCGCCGAAGGAAATCACCAAGAGGCACAAGCGGAAATGCCGCCTCCCACGAAGATTCGCCGCCGGGCAACCACCGTTCCAGTTCTCGCCATTGAAAGACGCGTGCAATCATGCGAAAGCCGGGCGTTGCTTTTCTTTTGCGCCAGAGCTGACCCACTTTTGGAATTGCCGATAGGCGGCCAACACATCGGGAAGCTGGTCCGGTCCTTGCGCGCCGGTGGAGGTGATGCCCACTTCTTCCGGCGCGGCAGTGAACACGGGATAATCCAGCGCGACGCGGACTTCCTGCCAGAGCGCGCGAAATTGTTCGCGGTCAACTTTGCGCAACGCCGCCCGCAGTTCGCGCAGCAAATCGG
>JBAZIR010000215.1:0-10000 GCA_041651735.1 Verrucomicrobiia bacterium
GTGTGAGTCGTTGGATGGGAGGAGAATTTTCTGAGGGCCATCGCAACAGGGGCGCAGGGCTTTTTCTTGTTTTTCGTGTGCATTGCTTGACGTGGTAGAAAAAGCACAGTATCAAGCCATGCTTTAATGAAATTGAATCCAAGCAGTCTGGCATGAATAGCATTCGCAAGGTCTTTGGAACAACCGTTGGCAGGAAGTGCGTGATGGCCATCACGGGCTTGTTCATGTTCGTGTTTGTTGTCGTTCACATGGCGGGCAACCTGCAAGTGTTCCTGGGACATCATATCATCAACCGTTACGCTGACTTTCTCAAAACGAACCTTGAGATACTCTGGCCGATGCGGCTCTGCATGGTCGTCGCAGGTTTTTTCCATGTTTACACCGCCATCACGTTGACCTTGGAGAATCGCGCCAAGCGCCAGATCGGCTATGAGGTGAAGGAGTTGGTCGGCGCCACGCTTGCCTCGCGCACGATGTTCATCAGCGGGTCGGTCATTTTCTGTTTCATCGTTTATCACCTGCTGCATTTCACCCTGGGCGTGACCAACCCCGTTTTTCTGACGTTCCGGGATGACCGTGGCTGGCCCGACGTGTATCGGATGATGGTCACAGCCATGTCCAATGAATGGGTCGTCGCGACCTACGTGGTGGGAGTCGGGGCGCTGTGCTTTCATCTCAGTCACGCTCTGCGGGCTATGTGCCAGTCGCTCGGATGGCGGTATGAAACCTACGCGAGCCGGATTGACAGGACGGCGGTGGTGGCAGCGGCGGTGATGTTCCTCGGTTTTGCCGCTGTGCCTGTGGCTTTGTGGTTAGGAGCGGCAAGGTGACATGAATCTCAACGCGCACATTCCTCCCGGCCCGCTGACGCAGAAGTGGACCAACCACAAGCACGAGATCCGGCTCGTCAGCCCCGCCAACAAACGCAGGTACGACATCATCGTGGTGGGCACAGGTTTGTCGGGCGCCTCTGCGGCGGCCACGCTCGCGGAACTTGGCTACAACGTCAAATCGTTCTGCATTCAGGACAGCGCCCGTCGCGCGCACAGCGTGGCAGCGCAGGGCGGCATCAATGCGGCCAAGAACTACCGCAACGACGGTGACAACATCTACCGGTTGTTCTACGACACGCTCAAGGGCGGCGATTTCCGCGCGCGCGAGGCAAACGTCTATCGCATGGCGGAGGTCAGTGTGAACGTGATTGACCATGCAGTGGCCCAAGGGGTGCCGTTTGCCCGCGAATACAGCGGCTATCTGGCAACGCGCTCCTTTGGCGGCGCGCAGGTGTCGCGAACGTTCTACGCGCGTGGCCAGACGGGACAGCAATTGCTGCTGGGGGCGTATCAGGCGCTGTCGCATCAAGTCAGCCTGGGGGCGGTAAAGATGTTCCCACGTCACGAAATGCTGGAGTTGATCGTCGTCAACGGTCATGCGAAAGGCATTGTGGTTCGGGATTTGGTGAGCGGAAAGATTTCCTCCGTCATGGCGGACGCCGTGGTGCTGGCGACCGGCGGTTACTCCAACGCCTTCTATCTGTCCACGTCCGGCGGCGCGTCCAATGCGACTGCCATCTGGCGCGCGCACCGGAAGGGCGCGTTGTTCGCGAATCCGTGCTTCACGCAAATCCATCCGACTTGCATTCCCGTTTCGGGCGACTACCAATCCAAGCTGACATTGATGTCCGAGTCGCTGCGAAATGACGGTCGCGTGTGGGTGCCGAAGAAAGGCGGCGACAACCGCGCGCCACGGGACATCCCCGAAGGAGAGCGCGATTATTATTTGGAGCGGACTTACCCAGCCTACGGGAATCTTGTCCCGCGCGACATTGCCAGTCGCGCCGCGAAACGTGTGTGCGACGAAGGTCGCGGCGTGGGGCCTGGCGGGCTGGGCGTGTTTCTGGACTTTCGCGATGCGGTCGCGCGGTTGGGCAAGGAGATCGTGGAGGAGCGTTACGGGAATCTCTTCGAGATGTATCGGGAAATCACAGCCGACGATGCTTACGAAACGCCGATGCGAATCTATCCCGCCGTCCACTACACGATGGGTGGCCTCTGGGTGGACTACAACCTGATGAGCAATCTGCCCGGCTTGTTCGTCGTCGGCGAGGCCAACTTCTCCGACCACGGCGCGAACCGTCTTGGCGCAAGCGGGTTGATGCAGGGTCTGGGCGACGGATATTTTATTTTGCCCTATACCATCGGAGACTATCTGACCCGCAACGAGGTGAATCGGCCGTCATCGGACGTGGCGGAGGCGAAGCAGGCGGAGCAGGGGACGGTGGAGCGCCTCAACAAGCTGCTGACCATTCGCGGCAAACGCACGCCCGTGGAGTTTCACAAGCAACTCGGCAGGATTCTCTGGAACAACTGCGGCATGGCGCGCCAGGAGGCCGGCCTGAAAAAAGCCATCGTGGAGATTGCCGAGCTGCGCCACGAGTTCTGGCAGAATGTCCTCGTGCCCGGCTCGCACGACGACCTTAATATGGCGCTCGAACGCGCGGGCCGCGTGGCGGACTTTCTGGAACTGGGTGAGTTGTTGTGCCGCGATGCGCTCTCCCGTGCTGAGTCGTGCGGCTGCCATTTCCGGCAGGAATTCCAAACGCCGGAAGGTGAATGCCTGCGCAACGACGCCGAGCACGCCTACGTTGCAGCGTGGGAATTTGCCGGTTCCGACAAGCCGGCGCAACTCCACAAAGAGCCTCTGGTCTATGAGGAAGCGCACATGGCGCAAAGGAGTTACAAGTGAAGAACGTCACCCTTCGAGTCTGGCGCCAGAAGAATGCGGGAAGTCAGGGGCGATTCGTCGAATATGAGGTGAAGGACGCCAGTGAACGCATGTCGTTCCTGGAGATGCTCGACGTCCTTAACGAGAGGCTCGTCAAACAGGGTGAAGAGCCGATTGCGTTCGACAGCGATTGCCGCGAGGGCATCTGCGGCGCGTGTTCCTGCGTCATCAACGGCAAGGCCCATGGCCCCGAAAAGAGGGTGACCACCTGCCAGACTTACATGCGCAGCTTCAAGGACGGCGAGGTCATCACCGTCGAGCCGTTTCGGGCGAAGGCGTTTCCGCTGATCAAAGACCTCGTCGTGGATCGCAGTGCGTTTGATCTCATCATCCAGGCTGGCGGCTACATCTCGGTCAATGCGGGTTCCGCGCCCGAAGCGAACACGGTGCAGTTGCGAAAATACCACTCCGATCTGGCGATGGACGCCGCGTCCTGCATCGGTTGCGGCGCATGCGTCGCTTCGTGCAAGAACGCATCGGCCAGCCTCTTTGTTGCGGCCAAGGTTGCGCATTTGAACCTTCTGCCGCAGGGCGCGCCGGAAAAGGATCCGCGAGTGCTCGGGATGGTGCAAGCCATGGACGAAGCAGGTTTTGGCGCATGCACGGCCACCGGCTCGTGCGAGGCCGTTTGCCCCAAGGGTATTTCCATGAGTTTCATTTCCCGCATGAACACTGACTTCATCACCGCAGGCCTGAAACTGCGCGTTCATGCCCCGCGCGTTTGATGCCCGCAACTGTTGTCTTCGCTTGTCACAGTCTTGCGTCAAGGGCGGTTCGCCGTAAGATGATTCGCGCGATGACTACGCTTGCACAAACCGCACGCCGCCTGCCGATCTGGGCGTTGCACGACTCGCTTTGCGCCGCTTGGCGGCAGCATAACCGTTTGGTCGTTATTGCGCCGACAGGCTCTGGCAAGACAACACAGGTTTGCCAGATGCTGTACGAAGATGGCCTCGCCGGCGACAGGCGGATCATCGTGCTTCAACCGCGGCGCGTTGCGACTCGCAGCGTTGCCGCCCGTGTTGCGGCGGAGCGCGGCGTGCCGCTGGGCGGAGAGGTCGGCTACCTGATCCGGTTCGACGACCGCGCCTCGGCGGAGACGCGTATCCTGTTCATGACTGAAGGCGTGTTGCTGCGGCAGCTTCAAGACGAACCCAATCTTGCTTCAGTCGGCGCGATTCTATTCGACGAGTTCCACGAGAGGAATCTGTTTAGCGACGTTGCGCTCGGTTTGGTGAAACAGCTGCAGGCATCGCGGCGGCCTGATCTTTTGCTGATGGTGATGTCGGCTACACTCGACGCCGAGCCGGTGGCCGCGTATCTCGGTGGCTGCCCCGTGCTGCGTTCCGAGGGGCGCTCGTTTCCGGTTGATATCCGCCACCTTGACGCCCCTGACCGCCGCCCGCCGCAGGAGATTGCCGCGGACGAGGTCGAACGCATTCTCCTCAGCGGCAAGCCCGGTGACATTCTGGTGTTCATGCCGGGTGTATGGGAGATTCAGCAAACCCTCAACGCCATTCGCAACATCCGCTCCCGTGAACGATTGACACTGCTGCCGCTCTACGGCGAACTGCCGCCGGAAGACCAGGATCGCGTCTTCCAGCCGTCGGAATCGCGCAAGGTCATCGTTGCCACCAATGTCGCAGAAACATCCGTCACCATTGACGGTGTGCAGTTCGTTGTGGATAGCGGCTTGGCGCGCATCAACCGCTACGATGCGACGCTCGGTATCAGTGCGTTGCGCATCGAGCCGATCAGCCACGCCTCTGCGGACCAGCGCGCGGGACGCGCCGGACGCACTGCGCCGGGCGAGTGCCGTCGGCTCTGGACGCACATCAATCACAAGGATCGCCCCAAGACCAATACGCCGGAGATCCATCGCACGGATCTCGCGAGCGTTGTCCTGCTGCTCTGCTCACTCGGTGTGCGCGACATCGCCAACTTCGACCTGCCGGACAAAATGGACTCCACCGCCGTCCAAGCCGCGCTGGAGATGCTCGAACGGCTTGGCGCGATTGAAACCGCGCCGTCCATAGGCGCCGACGCAACACGAGTCTCACCTCCTGAAGTCATTGGTGTCAGTGGAATCACCGACATTGGCCGTCGGATGATCCGCCTTCCCGTCCATCCGCGTTACGCGCGGATGCTGGTGGAAGCTGCGAAGCGCGGCTGTGTGAAGACGGTTGCGCTCTGGGCCGCGCTCGTCAGCGGTCGCGATATGATGGTCCGCTCGAAGGATGAACCCGCCAAGGAGATGCTGGAACTGTTCCAGACCAACGACAACTCCGACTTCTTCACCCTCGTGCGCGCGTTCAACTGGGCCAAGCAGCGCAACTTCAGTCTCGACGCCTGCCGCCACGCCGGCATCCATGCGCTTACTGCCGCCAACGTCGAGGACACCTACGAGCAACTCCTTGACCTCTGTGAAAAGGCCGGCATCCGCGGTGAAGACGCAAAGTTCTCCGATGACGACCTCCTGAAATGCGTGATTGCCGGCTTCGCGGACCACCTCGCGCGCCGTGTGGACAAGGGGACGCTCGATTGTGTCGTGGCTGGCGGTCGTTCAGGCACGTTGATGCGCGAGAGCGTCGTGCAGAAGTCCGACTTGCTCGTCGCTGCTGAGATTCGCCAGATCGTCACGCGTGAGCACAAGGAACTGACCCTGCTCGGCCTCGCCAGCGAGGTAAAACTGGAATGGTTGCGTGAGTTGATACCCGGCCAGCTCGTCGAGAAGACGGAGCATCTTTACGACCGCGCCCAACGCCGCGTCGCCTGCGTGCGATTGCTGCGTTACCGCGATCTGATTCTCGACCATTCACACCAGAACTGCACGCACCCGAAGGAAGCGGCGGCAGCGCTGGCGAAGGAGTTTCTTAACGACGAGATTGAGCTTCCGCACTGGAACCACGAACTGAAGCAATGGCTGGCCCGAGTGCGGCTCGTGGCGCGAACATTCCCTGAACTGGAACTGCCCGCTTTCGACGGCGCGGCGAAGCTCGAATGCCTCAGCCGTGCACTCAGCGGCACGCTGCTTTACAAGGAGGCCAAGGAGCGGCCGTTGCTGCCGGCGTTCCGCGACAGGCTCACCGCCGTGCAGCGCGACTTCGTCAATGACCTCGCCCCGGAAGCTGTCACGATCTCCAACGGCAAACGCTTGAAGCTTGTCTATGCCGACGACGACACTCCGCCTGCGATGACCGTCAAGCTGCACGAGATTTTCGGCGTCAAAGAACATCCGCGCATCTGCGACGGCAAGCTGTCCGTGTGCGTTCAACTGACCGCACCCGATGGCAAACGGCTCGAAACAACGCAAGACTTGGAAGGGTTCTGGAAAACGGTTTATCCGCAGCTCAAGCGGAACGCGTTGACGAAATACAAAGGCGTAGCGTGGTTGTGAGAGGGCGTGGCCAACTGCTGCTTGGCATGAGTCATGGATCGTCCGGCGAGTGATGACGGCATCGGAGATTCTCCGATGTTGAAATAGGGTATTCCCCTATGTTGACGGTTGTTGCCTCCCGTGAGACCATTTGCCCCATCGGCGTAGTGTAGTTGAAGGTTTCTTTCGTTCCTCTTTCAGTATGCGCCGCCGATTGCACAGATTATCGTGACTTGAAGTATTCTCAGAGTTATAAGGTTTGCTGCCAACCCTACTAAAGGAGCCGAGATAGCATGGATAAGTTGTATTTTCTTTCAGGACCTCTTCAAGGTGCGACCGCGGAGTTGATTGGAGAGGAAATTACCATTGGCCGGGCCTCGGATAACGGCATTTGTATTGATGATGAATCTGTATCGGATCACCACGCGGTCATCAATCGTCAAAATAGGGAATGCATTCTGCGCGACCTTCAGTCAGCCAAGGGCACGACGGTCCAGGGAAACAAAGTCATAGTAGTAACGCTTGAAGACAGTAATCGGATCGCTTTCGGGTCAGTGGAAGCGGAGTTCACAACAACCGAAGTGAAACTGCACATGCCTACGACTGCGGTTCTCCCTCCATCTCCGCAACAGATAACCTGGCCGCAGCGCAAATCCTCCAGTGCAGGTTCAGGGGGCTCGTCGTTCAAATCCGCTGTGCTCACACTCGTGCAATTGGTCGCGCTGGTCGCGCTGGCTGGTGGCGGCTACTTCGCATATCAGAAGCTCAGCAAGGTGGACCCGAATGGCGACGTGCCTCCTGCTGACAGCTCCAAAACAACTCCTTTGGCGGATGCGTCGAGCACACGCGCACAGCCTCCACACTACACTGCAGCCGCATCCCTTCCTCCCACACCGCAACCTTACGCAGTGCCAGCGGCTCCTGCCACTCAACCCGCGCCGCCGCCGCCGCCCACGCCTGCTGCCGCGCCAGCACCGGTTACAGCACCGGCACCGGTTGCAGCGTCCGCGCCATCTGTAACACCCGCGCCCGCGCGAGTTGCATCCGTCTCATCCAACCCAGCAATCCAACAAGCCAGGTTGCTGCTGGCCCAAAACAAGTATCCAGAGGCCGTCAGTTATTTGGACAAGGTCATCGCCGGTACGAAAGACCCGGCTGTGGCAACTGACGCACAGTTGCCCTTGAAGCAGGCGCTTGACGCACAGTTGCTGTCGCTTCAGTCAATCAAGCAGCAATGGGAGGCGCAGAGCAAGCCTCTTGAAGAGCGCCTCAAAGCCACGCAGGACAAGGTGAATGAAGACACCAAGGCGCTTGAAAAAAAGAAAGCTGATGAGGCAAAAATTTATGTGATTCCCGGCGGGCACTGGCGTTACGGCTACTATGATGGTGTTTACTATTCCAGCAGACGATGGGTTCCCAATACAAGAAAGGGGACCGGGGATCCGCAGGCTCAAACAGCTATCCACGAGTTACAGATCAAAATGATGACTGGCACACAGGACGTGAAGAAACAAACGGATCTTGTGAACCGTTACCGGCAACAGATTTTTGCTTTGGATCAGCAGATAGCTCCAATCCAAGCGCGTGTCTCCCAGCTGGATGCGGCCTTGAAATCTGCTCAGCCAGCCACATCCCCACAACCATAGCAGCCTGTGTTCGTCTGGCCGCTGCTTCTCAGCGGCCCTTGCCCCGGCCCGGCAGGAAAGGGAGAGCGAAAACCAACCAGATTGGGTCAATCCGACGGCGGGCGTTCTTGGTCATATTTGCGGACTTGTCCGCGGAGAGGGGGCGCGCTACCGTGGTATAGATATGAACGATACCTTTCCAAGGTTTTTCAGGTTGAAACAGATTTTTGATGCGCCAAGCATCGGCGACCCGGCGGTGGCTGTGCGCGAGGCGATGGCGGCGTTGCCGGCATCCAAGGCCATCCGGCCCGGCATGACGGTGGCGGTGGGCACGGGCAGCCGCGGCATCACCAACTACGACGTCATTGTCCGCACAGTATGCGACGAGTTGAAGAAGCTCGGCGCGAAGGTATTCATCGTGCCGGCGATGGGCAGCCACGGCGGCGCGACGGACGCGGGCCAGATCGACGTGCTTGCGCACTACGGCATCACCGAGGCGGCCATGGGCGTGCCGATCAAGAGCAGCATGGAGGTCGTCGAACTGGGCCGTGACCCGGAGTTGGGGTTCATTGTTTATCAGGACAAGAACGCGCGTGGCGCGGACGCCATCGTGCTGGTCAACCGCATCAAGCCGCATACGGATTTCCACGGGCCGATTGAGAGCGGATTGATGAAAATGGCCACGATCGGTCTCGGCAAGCAGAAGGGCGCGCACCAGTTCCACCAAGCCAGCGCGCGGATGAGTCATGCGAAAGCGTTGGTGGCCGTGGCGCGTGAGGTGCTCAAGCTCAGCAAGATCGCGTTCGGCGTCGGCATCATCGAGAACCAGTTCCACAAGACTGCGCGCATCGTGGCGGTGCCGACGGCGACGATGGAACAGGAGGAGGTTGAACTGTTAAAGCTGGCGCGGTCGCTGTTGCCGCGCCTGCCGTTCGACGAGGTGGACCTGTTGATTGTGGACGAAATGGGCAAGAACTTTAGCGGCACCGGCATGGACACCAACGTCATCCGGCGCGAGATAGACGGGAGTTTTCTTAAGCCCGGCCCGAACGCCGCGCGCCGCCTCTACGTGCGCTCGTTGCATCCCGACAGCTACGGCAACGCCGCCGGCATTGGCATGGCTGATTTCATTCATGAGCGCCTCTACAAGGCCGTGGACACGAAGGCAACATGGGTGAACACGATCACAGCGTTAACGCCGGTGAACGCGCGGATGCCGATGCATTTGCCCACTGACCGCGAGGCGTTGGAGGTGGCGCTGGCCACGAGCGGCTTGCCCGACACTCGGAAGGTAAAGGCGCTCTGGATCAAAAACACCCTGAGCTGCGAGACCGTGCTGGCGTCGGAAGCCTATCTGGAGGAACTGAGCCGCCGCTCCGACCTGCGAAAGGAAAGCGAACCTGCTCCGTTGGCATTTGACGGGAAGGGTGATTTCTTGCCGGTGTTTTAGAGTGCCGAACAAAGGCGATGTCCTCGGTCACGACTGGTTGAGGATTCAGAGTGCAAGAATGCCAACGCTCAAGGCGCTTTGCAGCCCAAGTGGCCATATCGACGGTCAGGGATTTCATCCAATCGCCCACCTCGCTGCGCGAGGTTATTTTTTGCTGCTTCACATCCGACGATTTCAAAGTGTATGCAGACCTGCTCGCCAAGGGTTGAACGGCGGCGGCAAACAATGTGAATATTTTGCTTGATTATGGTTGGTGTGTGTGTACGTTTCGCCCCTCCTCTCCAAACTCTTCACATGGATGTGTTGATTTTGATTTGGTGAGGTTTGGTAAAGCAGTTGGCAAGGAAGAAGAACAAGGAGCCTGGCCGATTGTGATGTAGCTGGCAACGAGTCCGAGTAGCAGTAGGACGGAAGGCGTAGCCCGTTGCTGGTCTGACGTGACCAGGTCGGAGAGGATGTTGGGGCCGACCGGGTGCGAGGTGCTGTGATGCGGTTCAGACGTATTGCGGTAGTCCTGTTGAGTGTGTTCCTTACGTGTCTGGGATCGGAACGGGTGGCAGACACGGCCACATCAGTGGGTTCTTGGATGACTGTCACCGCTTACTGTTCCTGCTCGAAGTGCTGTGGGCGGCATGCCGCAGGCTATTTCGCCAGCGGCGAGAAGGCGTATTGGGGTGGTGTTGCCGCGGATTGGCGATTGCTGCCTCTGGGAAGCAAAGTCGAGATCGAAGGGTTCATCGGGGCCTTTCAAGTCGAAGACACCGG
>JBAZIR010000216.1:0-9985 GCA_041651735.1 Verrucomicrobiia bacterium
CTGCGCACGGCATCGGTTCGGCACGTTGCCGGCGGGCCGCCCGCGCTGAAACAACCGCCACGGGCGGCAGACGATCCCGGAGAATTTCCCACTCGCCGCTCTAGCTCATCTTCCGCAATATCCTGGCAACCTCATTGGCGCGATACGCGCGCATCGTGAGTGTTTTCACGTTGCCCCGCGAGCAGACGCTCAACGCGAATGCGGTCGCTATCTCATCCTTCGCCGCCTCGGCAATCATGATGGTGTCGTAGGGTCCAAGGGTCCAGAAGATCTCCTTGACCTTCACACCCATCTTCTTGCCCAGGGCGATGGCAGCCCGGCCACGTTTGGGCGAGTCCTTGACACTGCGAGCGCCCTGTTCGGTGAAGTGAGTCATGATGATGTATGCAGCCATATTGGGTTCCTTTCCTTGCTCTTTGTTTCCTTGCGAAAGAGCACCCATACTATCCCCCTCCCCCTCTCCTTTTACAAGTGTCCCGTGCGGCAGGACGCGGCATGACATGGCGTTACCAACAAGGGCGGCCCATCATCGGCGGCGGCGGCCAGTTCCAGTAACAATGCGGACCGTAGAAATACCAATCCACCTGGCAGCGTTGGCGCTCCTGCCAGCGAACCATGTCCGCGTAATCCTGGAGCATGTAATCAATGACGCTGTTGCTCACGCCGCTCTCGTGGAGATGAAGGATCTCGACGGTCGAAAGGCGGTAAACCGTGCCGGACGCCTTGATCCGCTGCACCACCTCGCTGTCCGGGGTCTTGGCCTTCGCCAACTGGATGATTGCTTCCTGCGTCAACGGCTTCCGAGTCTCGACGGAGGTCGTCGCGCAACCCGTCACCAACAGCATCATCATCGCAACCATCAGGCAAACGATTCTCACGCGCTATTTCTACGGCGGCCCCTCCCGGCAAGCAAGTCCTACTCTGCAAGACCGCATGTCCCCACATGGTGACATGATCATTCCGCAATCTCCTCGACCGTTACCCATTCGTCTGATGACTCGAAAGTTCTCCGCCGTCCGGCTACACTGGCCCATCTGTGACAACTTCAACGAAACGAAACGATTCGCACCGAAAGGCCCGCCGGCATCTGCGGGCTGTGGACCCGATCATGGGACGGGTGATTGACGCGGTGGGTGAAGAGGCCCGGTTGAGGGTCCGGGATGAGCCGCCTTTTGAGTCGCTGGTGCGCGCGGTGGTGAACCAGCAGTTGAGTGGCAAGGCCGCGGCGACGATTCTGGGCCGGTTCAAGGCGCTCTATCCGGCGTCCGCGTTTCCGTCGCCGGAGAAAGTCCTGCGGACGCATGCGAACCGGCTCCGGTCGGCGGGCCTGTCGAGACCGAAGGCGGCCTACATCAAGGACATTGCGCGGCAGGTGACGCTGGGCGTGGTGCCGACACTGGCGGAGTGCGACGGGCTGGAGGACGCGGAGATCGTCAGCCGGCTCACGCAGATCAAGGGCATCGGCCGGTGGACGGCGGAGATGTTCCTGATGTTCAACCTAGGCAGGCCGGATGTGCTGCCGGTCCACGACCTGGGCGTGAGGAAGGGGTTTCAGATCGCGTTCAAGAAGCGGAATCTCCCGGAGCCTGAACACGTGGACCGGCACGGGGAGCTATGGAAGCCCTATCGCAGCACGGCGGCCCTGTATCTCTGGAGGATGGTGGATTTTGTGGAGGATGGCGGTGAATGGTAAATCCGCAGCGGATCGCTTGGAAAACATGAACACATCCACCCGGCAACAAAAACTGACGGCTCTCTGCGGCCTGTTGGGGGCGGCCATCGTGATCGCCGGCTGCGTGGCAACGGCGCTGCCGTATGCCGGTGAGAAGGGAGAAGCCTACTCCCTGTTGAATCATTTCATCAGCGAGCTGGGCATCGTCGGCGTGTCGAAGCTGGCAGAGGTGTTCAACGTGAGCCTGATCGCCGCCGGGCTGATCATCGCCGTGTTCATGGCCGGCCTTGGACGGCATCTCCAAACGAGGCTGGCCCATGCGGCCGCGGTCTCCGGCGCGGGGGCTGGCATCCTGTGCAGCATGGTCGGCTGTGTTCCGATGAACGATCTGGTGCCCCATCTCTGGGTGGCGTTTTCCTTTTTCTCCTGCGGACTGCTGACCGTCGGATTGTTCAGCCACGTGATTGCCCGCGACCCCAAACACAAGCTGCCCCGGTGGCTGGTGATTCCCGCCCTGATGACATTCGCGAGTTTCGCGGCGTTCCTGGCCTACCCAGTGGTCACCTGGCAGACTCCCGTTGAGATGATTCGCGTCAGCCAGACTGCGCGGCCCGACATCTGGGCGGCCACCATCCTCGAATGGCTGGTGTTGATCACCGTGACGACATGGATCGCCCTCGTGTCCGTATGCCTGTGGGCGCGCAGAGACGGCAGGACGCAACGCTGAGAACCGGTGGCGGCCTTCAGCGGGCAGCGGGGGCGGAATCCTTGGCCATGATCTCGACGAGCTGGTCAAGCGGCACCACCAGCTCAAACGAAGCGGCGCGCGGCTGGAGCAGGAGCCAACCGGCATGGCGAACCCTGGCCTCGGCCAGTTGGGTCTGGAGCTGGCGCAGGTGCGGGTCTTCGGCGGCGGCGGGCGAGGAACTGCGGATAAGGCCGACGTAGTCCGCCAGGTTCATGTAGAAGATGCCGTTGTGTTTCTTCGGGAAGGAGGCAATCGCGGCCTTGAGCGCCGGTGGGACGCCCGAGGCGGACGCTTTCTTCGCGGCGGTGATGAGCCGGCGGATGTTGTTGGTGGAGTCAGGACCTTGGGCCATCAGTTGAAACGACCCGACGAAGGCCATCTGTTGGATGAACTCGGCAGCGTCCTCCGACGGCGTTGCGGGCTCCATTGTGATCCTGTCTATCTCCACGCCCGCGTGCCGCGCGACGTTGGTTTCGTATTTCAGCCTGGCCGGTGTTTCCGACGGCGCAACGGCGCGGTCGATCGCCAGCCCCGCCTCGACGGCCTTCCGCCGGGCCTGTCGCGCCTGGGCCGCGTTGGTGACGCGAAGGGCTTCCACAACGTTGACCGCCGAAACCGCAACCGGGGCCGGGGTGTTCTTTGCGGACGAGTCGGCTCCAGCGGACAAGTTGGATGGAGACGCGTTGGTCGCAGGCATGAGGACAGCTTCCGCGATCCCCCCGCCCCACGACTCCGCCAACGCGCGGAAAATTTCGCGGTCCTTGGCGGCGGTTTCGACGTTGGGGGCGGCAGCCGTCGGATTGAGGGCAGGTTGAATCATCTCCAGCAGCAGGCGGGTCCAATCCTGCGTCCTGGTGAAGCGCATCGTGCCGAGCATCGCGACGTTGGCCGGCACAAGGGCCATCAACGGTCCGTCAGGATCGAGCGGCTGTTGCCCGGCGAGCGCGCGACCGAATGCGCTGCCGGACTGCGGCATCGCGGCGACGCGCAGTTTGAGCTGACCGCCACCGAGTTCGGCGGCGGCTTCGAACCACGCGATCTGACGGGCGAGATTGAGGACGATGTCGAAGCCCGCCGCGGGTGTCTTGATGGAATGTGACGCGGGTCCGGCGACGGAAGCGGCTCCGGACGAAGCCCGCGCAACGGACCCGACGGCATCGAGAATGGATTCCTTCTGGCGGCGGATGTCTTTTTCGTAAAGCGACAGGACGCCCGGCATGCGAACGGCAAGGACGAGGTCGCCGTGGACGAGGCCATGGCCAAGTTTGGAGGCGGGGGCAAGTTTGTCGAGGAGCGCGGCGCTGCCGACGATGAGGCCCTGGCCGTCGCGCGCGGTGACGTAGTACTGCTTCGTGACCTGCTTCTTGAACTGGAGCGGCTCAACCTTTTTGCCCGCTCGAAGGGCCGCGATGTAGGCCGGATGATCGTAGGTGTCTTCGGTCTCGCTGAAATGGCGGATGGCTGCGCCCGCCGTGGCAGGATCGGCCTTGACGCTGCTCACGCCTCCCTTGCCGAAACTGTCGCAGAACACCGCCGCATCACTCACCCCCACGACGACGGCAAGGTTGTTGGTGTGGCGCTGGGGATTGAGGAAGATGAAGGTCCACGGCTGCTTCATCTCGATGCCCGCGAGCAGCGGGTTTTTCAGAAAACGTTGCGCGAGCAACGGCAGGTCGTCGCTGGCACGGCTGCCCGCCCGGGCGCTGACGGCGTCCATCTTGTCGAGAAAGGTCTTGGGATTCTCGACGCGCAGGTAACCCAGCACATCCGCGCCGGCTCGAGCGACGAGCGCGCCCGCAAGGTCATCGGCAGCGAGAGCCCAACCGGGCACAAGCAGCAGTAGATACACTGCAAGCGCGGATGCAGTTCTCATGAACGGGATGCGGGAAAATCAGCGGACGGAGCCGGGATTGACGCCCATCGGCATTTGATGTTCCCAGGTTTGCGGACGGTTCCAAGGAAGGGAATCGCCACCTTCAGGCGTGCTGCACCCGACGAGCCAACACGCACCCACCATGACCCACAAGAGGAGAAGCGCCAGCGCGCGAGATTGTGGCTGGGGTGAAATCATACCACCGCCAAAAACTTCAAGGAATGGCCATGTCACCGGCCTTGGGTTCCTTCTTCTTGAAGTCGCCCAGGAAGTCGGCAATGCAGCAATCGTCATCCACGGTGGCAATGCGAATCTTGCCAACGATGTCGGTGCCGCGATGGAGAATCATGACGCCGCTCGGCAGAACACCCTTCTTCTTGCCGATGTCCAGCACGGTGAAATTCCAGGTCTTGTCGTAGTAGAGCACTTTGCCGGTGAGCCCCTCGGGCAACGTCACCCCATCCCTGCCCTCGAAATAACGATTCTTCGCGTCCAGCTCCTTGAGCTTCTCGTTGACAACCTTCTTCTCGGTCTCCGCGGCGGCCACTTGATCGCCCAGGGCTTTGATCTTGTCGGCCGCCTCCTTGGCTTGCGCCGCAGCGGCATCGCGGGCCTGTTCGGCAGCAGCGAGTTTGGTTTTCAGGTCGTTGAGTTCCGCCGCGTTGCTCGGGGTGCCAGGAGCAGTCGCCGCTGGCATGGCCGCAATCTTCTTGGTCAGATCATCAACCTGAGTCTGCAGCGTGGTGACCTTCGCCGTCTTTTCCGTAACCTCCGCCGTGAGACCTGCCACCTTGGCCGTAGCGTCGTCGGCTTCCTTCTTCTTAGCCGCCGCGTCGGCCGAAGCGGTTTTCGCTTCCTCTTTGGCTTTGTCAGCTTCCTTCTTGGCCGCCATCTTCGCTTCGCCAAGGTTCGTGATATCGGTCTTCAGTTCCCCACTCAAGAAGATGGAAACCCCGCCCAGCAGAATTGCCACAACCAAACAAATGCGAGTTATGATTGACATCAATTAAACTCCTCTAGCTGTCCGACCGATCAGCATTCTCAGATTGCTCCATGCGCGCGTAAACTCCACGCCTTATTTTCGGGACATGCTATAGAAAACTTGCAGACCTGTCAACGGTCTGGCCGAAAAAATCGTTCATGGCTGTTTTCCCGAAGTTGCCTGACCGTCCGCCGCACCTGGCCTGTTTCCAACTCCAGCCAATCCTGTAGCTCCTCCGCCGTAATGACTTGTCCGCCCAGCGAATGCACCATCGTCGCCTCCGCGTGGTCGTTTGTGGCCACCAAAAACCGGCCCGGCTCAGCCGCCCGAGCCACCAACCGCTCGATGCACGCGTCCGCTGTCATGCCCTTGCGCGTGAAGATGACGTCCAGATTCGTTGGCAACCCGCCGGCCGAGACACGCGCGCCATGCCGGCTGTCGAACACAATCGTCACGCGGATGCCCGTGGCGTCCTGGATCGGCGTCAACGCCGCCACAAGCTGGTCACGCGACTGCTCCAGGTTGCGACGAAGCGCCGTGCGCAGCGGAGGCCACGCATAGATGATGCTGTATCCATCCACCAGAAGATGAGCGGCGTCGTATCTCATAAGGCACGACCAACAGAAGTCGATGTCATCTTGCCGACCTCTTCGGCGTCCCTGCTCAGAGAGGCCGCCGCCCGGTGATGGCGCGGCCGAGCGTCAACTCGTCGGCGTATTCCAGCCCGGAGCCGACGGGAATGCCGCTGGCGATGCGCGTGACGGCAACACCAAGCGGCTTGAGCACCTCCAGCAGATGATGCGTCGTCGCCTCGCTCTGCGCATCACCGCCGAGAGCGATGATGATCTCGCGTGGATGCTCGGCTTGGATGCGTTTGACGAGCGCTTCGATGCGCAACTGCTCCGGGCCGACGCCGTCGAGCGGCGCGATCTTGCCCATCAACGCGTGATAGACACCGCCAAACTGGCCGGTCTTCTCGATGTGCAGGATGTCCGCCGCACGCTCCACGACACAGATCAGGCCTTTGTCGCGGCGCGGGCTGCTGCAAATCTCGCACGGATCGGCGGCGGTATAGCTGCCGCAGCGCGAACAGTTCTTGATACCGCCTCGCGCCGAGCGGATCGCCGCCGCCAAGTCCTCCGCCAGTCGCGGCTCGCTCTGCATGATGAAAAGCGCCAGCCGCTCCGCCGAGCGCGGACCGACGCCGGGCAGCTTCTTCAGCGCATCAATCAGATGCCGAACAGGCGCGGGATAATCAGGCATGGCAACGATGTCGTGATGGAGTCTTGAAGCATCCGGTCAGCGGAATTCCTCGCCGCTCCACCACCCCATCCCTCAAAGGCTGAACCCCGGCGGCAACTGCAGGCCGGCGGTCAGCTTCGACATTTCGGCCTCGCTCATCTTCTTGGCCGCATCAAGCGCGCCATTGACGCCAGCGAGCAAAAGGTCTTGCAGCATCTCAACGTCATCAGGGTTCACGGCGCTCTTGTCCACCGTGATGCTGGCGAGCATGCCGTCGCCTTTTGCGACCACCTTCACAGCGCCGCCGCCGGCGGTGAACTCGACGGTCTTGTTGGCCAACTCAGCTTGCATGCGGGCCGCGTCGGCCTGCATCTTCTGAGCTTGTTTCATGAGTTTTCCGAGAGAGGGCATAGTAAGAATCAGCGATTAGTCATCAGGGGTCAGTGGACGGTTTCAAGCGCGGACCGCGACAATCTGGCCGCGGAAAATCTCCAACGCTTTCTTGATCAGCGGGTCGTTGCGAAAATCCTTCATGTCTCGGGATGATGGCGCAGACGCGGAAGGCTTGACTGCTGGCGGCGGCTCAGCCGGCGCGGGTGTGGCCGCTGCTGCGGCCTTGCTGGCTGGCAGCTCGGACTTTTGTGCTTCAAGCTCGGTGTCCTCGGCCAATTCGAAGTGAAGGCCCACGTCGTGACCGAGAAACTCGCGCAGTTTGGTCTGAAGCACGGCCCGGAAACGCGGCGAGTTCAGGAAATTCATCGCCGCCTTGAACTCCGGATCGAAACCAATGGTGAACACGCGGCCGTCGAAACTCAGTGGACGGCCCTGGTTCAGGAACTCGCGGCCCAGCGGCGCCGCTTGCGCAAAATGTTCGTGGACGTAAGCCCAGATCGCCTGCATCTGCCCGGCGGATGTCGAGTAAGCCGGCGCTGGCGGCGGTTCAGCCACCGCGTCTTGATGATGCTTCGGTGCTGTCGCGGCAGGCTTGGCCGGCGCAGCCGGTTTCGTGGCAGCGGCGACAACTGTACCCGATGTGGGCGGCGCGCCGCCACGGAGCGAGTTGAGCTTCTGCAGCACCACATCGATACTTGCCGCCTCGCGCGCCTGGCTGGCCTTGATGAGCGTGACTTCGAAAAGAATCCGCTTCGACGCGGTGAAGCGCAGCCGCCCTTCGGCGCCCGTGAGCACCTCCAGAACCCGCAGCAGCGCGTCGGCGTCCACGGATGCGCTCTGCTTCTTCAACTCGGCCAGTTCAGCGTCGGTGACGTCCACCGCCCCGCCCTGCTCGCCGGCCATCTTCACCACCAGCAGGTCGCGGAAATGCTCGATCATCTCCGTTAACAGCCGTTGCAGATCCTTGCCGGATTCAGCGAGGTCGCCAAACATCTTCAACGCCTCGTTGGTCTTGCCGTCAAGGATCGCGCCGGACAGTTCCACAATCCGCTCATGCGCGGCGAGGCCGAACATGCCAAGCACATCGTCCTCGGCGATCTTGTTGCCGCAGAAACTGATCAACTGGTCCGTGGTGCTCAACGCATCGCGCATGCATCCCTCGGAGCCTCGCGCGACAGCCAGCAGAGCCGCTTCGTCGATCTGGACCTTCTCGTCCTTGGCGATGGCGGCGAGGTGTTTGACGATAAGCGAAGTGGCGAGCCGGCGGAAATCAAACCGCTGACAGCGCGAAAGGATGGTCAGCGGCAGCTTCGAAACCTCCGTCGTGGCAAAGACAAAAATGACATGCTCCGGCGGCTCCTCCAGCGTTTTCAACAGCGCGTTGAACGACGAGCCAGAGAGCATGTGGACCTCGTCCACGATATAGACTTTGTATTTCCCGCTGGTCGGCGCGTATTTGACGTTCTCGATGATGAGTTCGCGAACCTTGTCCACCTGCGTATTGGAGGCCGCGTCGAACTCCATCACGTTCATGCTGGTGCCATCGGCAACTTCCTTGCAGTTGGCGCACTTGTCGCACGGGGTCGACGTGGGGCCTTTCTCGCAATTGAGCGCCTTGGCAAGAATGCGGGCGGTGGTGGTCTTGCCAGTGCCACGCGGGCCGACAAGGAGGTAAGCGTGGGCAATGCGCTTGTTCTTGATGGCGTTGACGAGCGTCTGGGTGATGTGCTCCTGGCCGACGACTTCGTCAAACTGCTGGGGCCGCCACTTGCGGGCGAGAACTTGATATTGAGCCATGACCGGATACTTCGATCGAAGGTGGTAGTGTTAGACGAATGGTTCAGTTAAACCGCCGCTGCCAATTCAAAAAAACCGCAATCCAAAACAAAACAGGTCGTGCACCCGATGTCGGCCGCCGGTCGGACAGCGATGCCGCGCGACGCGACTCAGGCCAGGCAACTCCACGGCACACGAAAACATCGGTTTACCGTTGCTACCTTCCGGTCCTGGCGGGGTTCGCCGCCTTCCGTCGCATGGAACCCAGCCGTCAACATCTCGACGCGCGGTTCGTCCCGCCGGCACGACGGTCTCGATCGGGAATTCGACCCTGCTATAGCGGGTTGCAGGTCTGGCCGGCTTGCGCCGGTCGTCAGGGCACCGCTACCGCCCCGTCTAGCACGACCAAAAAAACTGGAGCCTACGATCGGGCTCGAACCGATGACCTGCGGTTTACGAAACCGCTGCTCTACCAACTGAGCTACGTAGGCTTTACGCTCGTTACTGCTATCAGAAAGAACTTGCATGACAGTTGCATGACGCTTATACCTCGCCTCATGCGCCACCCGTGGCCACTCATCTATAAGGTGACCCACCGCAGCGGTCATCAAAGCTGGATAGTGGACATCGGTATTCACGATGGCAAGCGAAAACGATTCTCCAAACGCTCCCGCGCTGATGCCCTTTTGCTCGCGGAAAATCTCCGGGTCGCCCGCGCCCGCGCTGGGGATCTCGCGTTCCATATGGCCCCCTCTCTGATGGCTGAGGCTCATGAATGTGTTTCGCGTTTGAGGTCGCATGGCCTCTCGCTGAAGCAGGCGACGGATTTCGCGATCGCGCATCTGGCTTCGGATGCTCCGCCGGTGGGGCGTATGGTGGATTTGTTGGTGGAGTCGGCGCGGTCAACGGGCCGCCGGGAGCGTACGGTGTCGGAGTTGCGGTTGATGTTGCGCAGGTTCGCGGCGGCGTTCGGGGAACGTAAGTTGGGGACGATCCGGTTGGATGAGTTGTCGCGGTGGGTGGATGGGCTGAAGGTGGGCAATCGGACGCGCCTCCATAATATTGTGAAGATTGGCCAGCTTTATAATTTCGCGATTCGCCGGGGCTGGGCGGATGTGAATCTGGCGCGGCGGTTGGATCGGCCGCGGGTGGCTGAGAGGGAGCCGGGGGTGTTTACGGTGGAGGAGGCGGGGCGGTTGTTGAAGCACGCGGGGCGGTTTGGTCTGCTGGGGTATGTGGCGATGGGGTTGTTCGCGGGGTTAAGGCCGGAGGAGCTTCGGCGGTTGCCGGCGGATGCGG
>JBAZIR010000217.1:0-9958 GCA_041651735.1 Verrucomicrobiia bacterium
CTGGCTGCCGGGATGCAGCGCGAACAGATGCGAGAAATGACGATGGGACGGCTCGACCTCCTCGTATTCCTCCGACCACTCCAAAAACCGGCCGTCCTTGCCGGCGCGATGCCCGCGCAACCGGCCGCGCGTGGCGGCGATCTTTTGCAGAAACGCCTTGTCCGGCCCCTTGTCAACGGCAAGGGACTGGCCCGCCTCGACCAGCGCGTTGAACAACTCGCGCACGATCTGAATGTCCACCGAGGGTCCCATGCAGAGGCAACCGATGTAGCCGTCCGGCAGGCGATACGCGTTCTGCGGCGAGCACGATGGACCGGTGACAAGCCGGCCGCTCGCATCCTCCACCAGATACTCCAGCAGGAACTCGCCCGCCTCTTTCATCACCGGCCAGGCGCGCTCGCGCAAAAACGCCGCGTCGCCGCTGAAGAGATACCGCTCCCAGAAATGCAGCGAGAGCCACGCCGCGCCCATCGGCCAGAGGCTGAACCGCACCGAGTCGCCCGACGGCGCCGTGTCGCCCCATAGTTCCGTTGCGCTGTGCGCCACGAAGCCGCGGCAGCCATACATCCGGCGCGCTGTCTCACGCCCCGACGGCCGCATCCGGTCCACGTGATCGAACAACGGCACGTGGCATTCGGCGAGGTTGCACGGCTCGGCGGGCCAGTAATTCATCTGCGTGTTGACGTCGAGCGTGTATTTGCTCTCCCACGGCGGCGTCATGCTGTCGTTCCAGAGACCCTGGAGATTCGCCGGCAACGAACCAGGCCGGCTCGACGCGATCATCAGGTAACGGCCAAACTGGAAATACAGCGTCGTCAATCCCGCATCCTGGCCGCCGGCGCGAAATGCCTCGACGCGCTTGTCGGTCGGCACGTTCGACTTGTCAGGGCCGCCGAGATCAAGCGCGACGCGGGAAAAAAGCCGGCGATGATCGTCGCTGTGCTCGTCGCGGAGGCGCGCGTAGGGTTTCGCCGCCGCCTTCGCAAGCTGCTGCTCGCAAAGCTGGCGCGGTTCCGGCGCGCGGAACGTCGTGTTCGCCGCCACCAGCAGGGTCACTGCGTCAGCACGTTCGACGATGACGTTGTCGCCGAGCACGCGGACCACGCCGCCTTCGGCGACGGCTTTCAGCAACGCGCAGTAGCGCACGCCGTCGGGCCCGCACTGGCCTTGCATGAACACCGTGTCGCCACCCACCACGCCGGTGGCGCTCTCGAATGGCCGGCGGCTGAGGTTTGCCGAGAGCGAAATCTGTCCGGGATGATCACTGGCGAGCCGCACCGCCACCACTGGGTCCACGGCGCTGGCGAATATCTCGCGAACAAACCGCACGCCGCGCAACATGTAGCTCACGCGCGCCACGCCGGCCACGAGATCCAGCTCGCGGCGGTAGTCCACGATGCCCTTGTGCGGCAGCAGCGCGGTTTCATCTGCGCCGCGTCCGAAGAGGTAAAGGTTCAAGTCGCCGAGCGGTTGATAAGGCGACTGGTGACGCGGCGTCGCCTGCATACCATGCTCGGCGAGGAACTCCGCCTGCGCGACCTTGCCATCGAGCAGCAATCGTCGCACCTCCGGCAGCGTCTTGAGCGCGTCGGGATTGATGCGGTCGCGTGACCCGCCATGCCACATCGAGTCCTCGTTGAGCAGGATACGCTCCTGGTCAATCTTCCCAAAGATCATCGCGCCGAGGCGGCCATTGCCGATCGGCAAAGCTTCAGGCCATTTGATGGCCGGTCTGTCATACCAAAGTTTCATCCGGTCTTTCGTTGGAGATGATGTCCGCCGGGAGCGCAAACGACGCGCAAGGGTGGACTGGGCGGAGCCTAGTCGCGGAAGTTTTGGAACTGCAATGCCACGGGAAAATCGTGCCCGCGCACGGCGGTGATCACGGCCTGCAATTCGTCACGGCTCTTGCCGGTCACGCGAACCTGCTGGTCCTGGATCTGCGTAGTGACCTTGTGCTTCTCGTCGCGAATGAAGGTCGTGATCTGCTTGGCGATGTCTGTCTCGATGCCCTGCTTGATCTTGATCGTTTGCCGCGCATGGCCGAGCGGCGAGATGTCCGGCACGCCCTGGTCCAGGCTCTTGAGACTTATGTTGCGCTTGGCGAGCTTGCCAAGGACGATTTCGGCAAGACCTTTGATCTTGAACTCATTCTCGGCCGTGAGCTTGATCTCATCTTTCTCGAGGAGGATCTCCGCCTTGCTTCCCTTGAAGTCGAAGCGGTTGGCCAATTCCTTTTTGGCGATGTTGACGGCGTTCTCGATCTCCATCGAGCTGACCTGGCTGACAATGTCGAATGAAGGCATGCCTGCATGTTAATTCGACGCCGGGAAAAGGGAAGGATTTTGAGTGGCCACGCGCAGATCGATGTTGCACCCCGGGCGGCGTTCGGGTTCTATCGGCGGTTCCTTGAACATGAACAAGAGCGCGCTAATCAAGAAGATCGTCGCCGACCTCGAAGGGAAGCTGGCGCTTTACGCCAAGGCGGCCCGCACGGCCCGCGACGAAGCCACGGACGACGAGAGCAAGGCCGAGGACAAATACGACACGCGCGGGCTGGAGGCGTCCTATCTGGCGCGGGGCCAGTCCATGCACGCCGCGGAAGCCGAGCAGGCCCTCGAACAATACCAGCGGCTCTTGGCTCGCGCCTTCAAGCCGAAGGATCCGATCGATGTCGGCGCGCTGGTCGAACTGGAGGGCAAAGACGGACAGACCTTCTACTTCATCGGTCCTTGCGCCGGCGGAACGGAAATCGTTCACGAGAAGAAAGAGGTGCTGGTCATTACGCCGCAGTCACCGCTGGGCCAGCAACTCGCCGGCAAGAGGCAAGGCGACCGCCTGAAGATCAAGATCGGCCGGTTGCCGGACGACTATTGCGTCGTCTCGGTGTCGTAGCGCGCGCCAGCAAACGGCTCCAACGCCATCGGCTTGTCATGGGCGAGGAACTCCTCGCATACACGGAAGACCTCAGCCTTCGTCGTCACGCGGCAGATGTCGTGCATAAACCTGCCGCTCGGTTCCACGCCGACAGCGAGGAGACCCAGGTATTTCTTAATGGCGTGCACTTGCGTCGCTTCGCGCACACCGGGCGTGACAATCGCCTCGTAAAGCGCGCGCGCATAGGCCAGCACGTCGCGGCCTCGCGGCACGAACACCGGTTCGCCGCGAAGGTGCTGGCGGATTTGCTGGAACAGCCACGGATTGCGAACCGCGCTGCGGCCGATCATCACGCCGCGCGCGCCGGTGACTTTCAGCACCTCTTCCGCCTTGCGCGCCGAATCCACGTTGCCGTTGGCCAGCACGGGGCACGGCATTGCTGCCACGGCGCGCGCGATGAAGTCGTAGTGCACCTCGCCGCCATACTTCTCGGCGACGGTGCGTCCGTGCACCACGAGCAGGTCGAGCGAATGCTTCGCGAAGATGGGCAGTAGTTTGTCGAACACCGCCGGGTTGTCGAACCCGATGCGGGTCTTGACCGTGAACTTGATCTGCACCGCGTCGCGCAATGCGCCGAGAATGGCGTCGATTTGCCCCGGCTCGCGCAGCAATCCGCCTCCGGCACCCTTGCGGTAAACCACCGGCATGGGGCAGCCGAGGTTCAGGTCCACCGCGGCGATGGGGAGCCGCTGCAAATCGCGCGCCGTGCGGACGAGCGCGGGGATGTCGTTGCCGACCAACTGCGCGACGACGGGCCGGCCGGTGGGATTGCGGTTGATGGCATCGAGGATCCATTTCTCCGGGCGCGAATCGCGGTGGACGCGGAAATACTCCGTGAAGTAAACATCCGCGCCGCCATACGCCACCATGAGTTTCCAAAACGGCATCGTGGTGACATCCTGCATGGGCGCGAGCGCGAGCAGCGGTTCGCCACTTCGGAGCAGGGCATCAAATTGAGTTCGACCATCCATCAGACATCCACCTTTGACAGAGACCGCGTGTTTTCGCAATGCAAGTTCAACCGGCCGTCACCCGGCATTTTTCTGTTCACCCGCCCGGTGAATTGGATAGAGTTGCAGCAACAGAAGAACCCCTATGAACGATCAACTGAGCCGCAGAGGTTTCATTCAGAACTCCGTTCTCGCCACCACAGGATTGGCCGCAGGCGCGGCGATGCCCGCCCGCACTGACGCTGCCGAGAACAAATCCACCGCTTCCGCGTCGAATAAACTGTTGCCGACGGGCAAGATTGGCAATCTGCAGGTTACCCGGCTCATTCTCGGCGGCAACCTGCTGACCCGTTACCATCATGGCCGCGACCTTGGCTACATTCGCAAGCTGGTTCAATCCTACAACACCGACAGCAAGGTCCGCGAAACCATCGAACTGGCTGAGGCGAGCGGCATCAACACGCTTTCGGTGAACATCACACCGGCGGTTTGCAGGACGCTCAACGACCATCGCAAGAACGGCGGCAAGATTCAGTGGATTCTTTATACCACCACCAACATTGAAAACACTGCGCGCTACGACACCGACATCCAGAAGATGGTGGATGACGGCGCCGATGCGATCTACATCTGGGGCGTTCAAGCGGACAAATACGTCGCCGAAAATAACTTCGGCGTGATCTCCAAGACATTGGAGCGGATCAAGCTCCACAGCGTGCCCTGCGGCATAGGCGCCCACGATCTGGCTGCGGTGCAACAATGCGAGAAGGACAAGCTGCCGGTGGATTTTTACATCAAGACGCTGCATCACCATCGTTATCCGACCGCGCCGCGCACCGGCGAAGCCACGCGCAACACATCCGAGGTTCCCGGCTATTGGTGCCGCAACCCCGAAGAGACCGTGGCGTTCATGAAGACGGTCGAGAAGCCGTGGATCGCGTTCAAGGTGATGGCCGCTGGCGCGATTCCGCCGAAGGATGCGTTCCCGTATGTGTTCAACAACGGCGGCGACTTTGTCCTGGCCGGGATGTTCGACTTCGACGTGGCCGAGGACTGCCAGATCACCCGTACCGCAGTGGCGCAAGCCCAAGGCCGCGCGCGACCGTGGCGGACATGACGTGCGACAGTTCCGCCGGAACTATTTCGCCAGCGGCTTGAACCTGAACTTCTGACCGCCGAGGCTGGCCTCATACATCAAGCCGCCCTTGGCCAGCGTGAACACCGCCACGCCGAGCTGATACTTGGCGTTGCTGGACGCGCCTTCCGCCGCCGCCACCGCGCTCACCTGCGCGCTGAACGCCAGTTCGCTTTTCTTGAACGAGTCGAGCGCCTCCTGCGTTTCGAAGAAGATCAATTCGGCATACGACTGGCCGCCGAGCGCCAGGCCGATCGTCACCTGTGTCAATGCTGCCGTGCCGACCAGCTTTCCCTTCTCGTACACACAACCCGTGCCGTGCGCTGCGCCGATGCCGAACGCGCCCTTGGTCACATCGGGGAACACCACGTAACCGACCGAACTCTCCACAAACTTCTTCAAACCGGGGTCGGCCTTCGTGAACGCCACGAGGGCCTCCTGTGCCTCCTTCTCCTCGCCCACGGCCGCCTTGGCCTTCGCCGTGCTGGCGTCCTTCGCCGGTTTCGCGCTCTCCGCCGCCAACGCCCGGTCCACGCCCGCCGCCGCGAGCAACCAGAGGGCCGCCGCGCAGATTGAAATTGTTCTCATGGTGATTCTCCTTTTTCTATCGTCAGATTTTCTTTCAGCCGCTTCTTACGCAGCCGATCAGGGCCAAAACTAGGCCCCCGCCCCACCGCGGGCAAGACTAAGTTCTGCCAGATGAAGTGCCCTTGACGTTGTAGCCCGCCACTCCCCGGCAGGAGATCATCATTCCCGCGACGGAGTCTCGGGCTGCGACGACGCGTCTGCGAATTCTGATACTTGATGTGGCGTTGGGGCGGTGAGGCGGGTAGGATGCGCTCACCATCAAGGACAGCATGAGCCAGACTCTGAACAAGAAAGAAGTGGATGCGATCCTGCATACGGACTTGCACGACGCGTTCAGCGTGCTCGGCGCGCATTTGCTGACGCGGCAGGGGAAGAAGCAGGTGGTGGTGCGGGCGTTTTTGCGCGACGCGAAAGAGGCCGTGGTGGCCGAATTGGACGGCGAACGACGCGAGTGGCCGATGGTGCGCGCGCATGAGCACGGCCTGTTCGAGTTGCTTGTGCCGGAGCGGCAGCAGTTGTTCCGCTACGAATTGCGCGTCACGGATTTTCGCGGTGGACAGCGCGTCACGCGCGACCCCTATTCGTTCTGGCCGGTGCTCGGGGAGTTGGACCTGCACTTGTTCAACGAAGGTAATCATCTGCGGCTGTGGGAGAGGTTCGGCGCACACGTCATGACAGTGGATGGCGTCAGCGGTGTGCATTTCGCGGTCTGGGCGCCGAACGCGCGGCGCGTGAGCCTGGTGGGCGACTTCAACAGCTGGGATGGACGCTGGCATCCGATGCGCGCGCTTGGCGCGTCGGGAGTGTGGGAGTTGTTCGTGCCGGGGCTGAAGACCGGCGAGAAATACAAGTTCGAGATCAAGACGCGCGACGGCCAGCTTCGGCTGAAGACAGACCCGATGGCGTTTTTCCACGAGGTCCGGCCTTCGACTTCGTCCATTGTCTGGGACATCAATTGCTACAAGTGGCAGGACCGCGAGTGGATGGAGAAGCGCGCGAAGACGGCGCCGCTGGACAAACCGGTGAGCATCTATGAGGTCCACCTCGGCTCGTGGCGGCGCGGCGCGCATAATGAGTTTCTGGGTTACCGCGACCTGGCGGAGCAGTTGATTGATTACGTGGTGGAGATGGGCTACACGCACATCGAGTTGTTGCCGGTGGCGGAGCATCCGTTCGACGGCTCGTGGGGGTATCAGGTCACCGGCTACTATGCGCCGACGAGCCGGTTCGGCATGCCGGACGATTTCATGTATTTCGTGGACCGCTGCCACCAGCGCGGCATCGGCGTCATCGTGGACTGGGTGCCGGCGCATTTTCCGAAGGACGACTTCGCCTTGCGGTGGTTCGACGGCACGGCGCTCTACGAGCACGCCGACCCGCGCAAGGGCGAGCACCAGGACTGGGGCACGATGATCTTCAATTACGGCCGCCACGAGGTGCGCAATTTCCTCATCGCCAACGCGCTCTTCTGGTTCGACCGCTATCACATTGATGGCCTGCGTGTCGACGCGGTGGCCTCCATGCTCTACCTCGATTACTCGCGCAAGGCCGGCGAGTGGATCCCGAACCAATACGGCGGCAACGAGAACCTCGAAGCCATCGCGTTCATGAAGCGCACCAACGAGGTTGTCTATGGCCAGTTCCCCGGCGTGATGATGATCGCGGAGGAATCCACGGCATTCAGCGGCGTCTCGAAACCCGTCTATCTCGGCGGTCTCGGCTTTGGCTTCAAGTGGAACATGGGTTGGATGCACGACGTGCTCGATTACTTCGCCAAGGAACCGATCTATCGCCGCTATCACCAGAACAACCTGACGTTCGGCCTGGTCTATGCGTTCTTCGAGAACTTCGTGCTCGTGCTCTCGCACGACGAGGTGGTGCACGGCAAACACAGCTTGCTTGGCAAAATGCCCGGCGACGATTGGCAGAAGTTCGCCAACATGCGGCTGCTGCTGGCCTTCATGATGGCGCATCCCGGCAAGAAGATGCTTTTCATGGGCGCTGAACTGGGCCAGTGGAAGGAATGGGACAGCGCCTGCAGCCTCGACTGGCACCTGCTCGACCACGACCCGCACAAGGCCCTCCAGCGGGTCGTCAAGGACCTGAACCACTTCTACCGCGCCGAGCCGGCATTGTGGGAGCAGGACCACACGCACCTTGGCTTTGAGTGGGTTGATTTCCACGATGCTGACAGCAGCGTGGTGACGTTCCTGCGCCGCAGCAAGTCGGGTGACGAACCCGTCGTTTGCGTCTTCAACTTCACGCCGGTGGTGCGCAAAGACTATCGCGTCGGCGTGCCCGAGGGGGGATTCTACCGGGAGTTGTTCAACACCGACGCGGAATTCTACGGCGGCAGCAACATCGGCAACGCGGGCGGTGCCGTAGCCGAGCCGGTGCCGCAAGCCGGCCGCCCGCATTCGATCAAGGTGACGCTGCCTCCACTGGGCGCGCTGATGTTCAAACGTTCCGGCCTTCCCACCCTGCCAGCGCCACCGCTGAAGCCCACGGAAACCAGCAATGCCTCTTAACGACCGGCTCGTCTTCCTCAAACAGTTCGTTCGCAACTTTGCCCACACCGGCGCGGTGACCGCCAGTTCTCGATTTCTGGCGCACGCCATCACCGACCATGTCCGGCCAGGCCACGCGCCGGTGAATATTCTCGAGGTCGGCGCCGGCACCGGCGCGTTCACGCAACGGTTGGTGAAATTGCTTCGGCCCGGCGATCGGTTGGTCGTCTACGAAATCAACAAAGAGTTCGCAGACCTGCTCCGGAAACGTTTTGGGGGCAACTCACAGGTGGAGATCGTTTGCGCGCCGATCCAGGACATCAAGCGGAAGCCGACGTTCGATTTCATCGTCGCCGGCCTGCCGTTGAACAACTTTCCCCCGGAACTGGTCCGTGAGATCCTTGAGACATTGCGCGATGTCGCCAAACCCGGCGCGACCGCCAGCTACTTCGAATACGCCGCCATCCGCCGCCTCAAGTCGCCGTTCGTCGGCAAGGCCGAACGCGAGCGCCTCCGCCGTGTGGCCGCTGTCATGGGCGAGTTCCTTCACCGCCATCACATCCGCAGCCGCTTCGTCCTTTTCAACGTCCCACCCGCCTTCGCCCGGCAGTTGAAGTTCCACTGAACCGGCGCTTCTAGATTTGCGAATACGGCGCGGGCCTCAGGACGCGATTCCAGATTTTCGAGACGATGTTCTTGTCGGCGTATTCCGGCATCACCTTCAGCTTCAGCCACTCCGGGTCAGCGCGGAATTTGTTCCACGCCTCCTTGCGCGCGTCGTCATCGGGAAACGTCAGCATGTACGTGAGGTTCGGCATCCGCTGGCCGACGAGCGTCTCGCCAAAGAACACCGGCTTCTGGCCGCAGCGACGGAAGATGGCGATCTCGCCGGCTTTGTTGAACATCTCGATCTTTTTCCTGGCGGCCGCCTCGCTGTGGCTCTCGTAAGTGCGGAGCTGGAAGATGCGTGCCTGTTTCCCCGGCGTCTCCAACGCCGGCATGCCTTCGAACGCCAGCAGCAACGAGCTTTCGATGCGGTCATATACCGGCTCTGACGACGGCACGCGCAGGTAAGCCTCACCGGCTTTCTGATACTCCGCATCCCCCGCAAGCCGCGTTGCTATCGTCGCGATCTGATCGAGCGAGGTGTAGCGGATCAAGACGTGGAGCGACGGGGGTATGGGCGCGGGTGGTGGCGGTGGCTGGCCGGGTTTCGCGGCCGGCGGCGGATTTAGTTCCGGTGCGTCGAGGAAAACACCGACCGGACCGACGCCGAACCGGCCCAGCGCTGGAATGAGCGCGCCGCCGAGGTAATCCTCCGTCAGCTTCTGCTTGTCCGGCTTCAGCATGTAAGCGCGAAGCTCGTAGAACTCACGCTTGGTTTGCCCGCCGTCGGCGGCGAATGCGCTGTGGACGCCAGCAAGCGCCGTCGCGGCCAGTGAAGTTTTGAAGAAGTCTCGTCGTTTCATAGGATGGATGGTTGCGACTCGAATAGCACGTCCGTTGGCGTCAGGCAATCTCGCAGTCGCACGGGCGATGTTTGAAAGCTCCGGCCAACCCTGATAAGTTCGGCCTGACCGAAGTTCGCAAAGGATATGAAGACTCTCATCCGATTCGCTTTCGTCGCGTGCGTGGTGGCGGCCTGCGGCTGCGGCCGGCAGGACGATCCCCCCACCGCGAAGTCAGCGCCGCCGCCAGCCGCTGCCGACACGAGCGACTGGCCGATGTTCCGCGGCAACCCGCAATTGACCGGCGTTGCGGCTGGCTCGCTCGCCCCGAAACTGAAGCTGGCGTGGACGTTCAAGGCCGAGGACTCCGTGGAATCATCGGCAGCCATCGTT
>JBAZIR010000218.1:0-9900 GCA_041651735.1 Verrucomicrobiia bacterium
ACGCGTAACTATTCGTGGGATTCTTCGGCGGAGGCGGATCGGTGTGGAATACTTCCACGTCATGTAACACCTTGCCCGTTTCGCGGTCCACACAGACCGCATGCAGCGAGCGGCCGTCGTCCAACGCAGTCGTCATCCAGATTTGCCGCCCAAGCACGACGGGCGACGACCAACCCTCGCCCGGAATCGCTGTCTTCCAACGCACGTTTTCCGTCTCACTCCACGTCAACGGCAATCCCTTGGCATCCGAATGCCCGTCGCCCGCCGGCCCGCGGAACTGTGGCCAGTCATCCGAAGCGAACGTCGCCGTAATCAAAAGCGGAATGAGCAGAAGTTTCTTCATGGTTGTTTCTTTTCAGAAGTCTGGAGAACGAAGTTTGCCGGCGCAAACATTTTCAGGTTGACGACGAACGCGCCGTTTCTGACTGCGATCGGTTTGCCGGCCGGCTCGCCGCGCAAGCTCACGGGTTGCACGCTGCGCACGCCGAAACCCGCCGGCAATGTGACGCGGCACGGCCCGCTCTTGCCGGCCAGTTCCCAGAGCCGCAGCACGGTGCCTTCGCCGTCGGGATTGTCGCCGAACGCCGTCACCTGCACGCCTTTTCGCGACAGTTCCAACCCACGCTGCATCATCGGCAGCTTGCCGGCAGGTCCATCCGCTGCCATCGCCATCAACGGATAGCGCGCCTCCAACGACGGCGTGATCAGGGATTTCTCCGCGTCGTTGTTGTCGGTTGCCCAGATGCGAACGCAATAACTCCACGAGCCGCCGCTCCAGAGCCGGAAATTCGTGTTCCATTGATTATTGAAGAGATTCACGAACGCGATGGGTTTCTTCGGCACGAAATTGAGCGAGAACTTCCAGCAACCCGGGCGATCCAGACTGACCAACGGCGAATCGAGCGAGCAAAAGCCGGCGCCACGGCCGCGAGAATTGCCGATGGTCACGCCGGTGTTGATGCCGAACAAATCGCGATTCGCACCCGTGACGATGTCGCGCGCCGGATCAATGATCGAACCGAGCCTTCCCAGCCTGAACTGCGGCGCATCCACCTTGAACGGGAGACAGAGCCAGCCCGCTTCCGGCCACGGTTCCAGCCGCTTGTCCCGCAGCGTGATCCGGAGATCTGCGTATGGCAGGTCGCGGTAGAGGTGGAGACTTGTGCAGACGGAGGAAACGGGTCCGTTGGTTGTGGACGCCGAGACCATCCGTGCCGACACCGAGAAGGCGGTCTCATCGAAGGTCAGCCTGAAGTTCTGCGGCGAAGAGGCCCGATACGGTACTTGTTCCGCCGACGGCATGCCGGGTTTGTAGAAGTCCACGTGCAAACGACCCGGCAACTTGATGTAATCGTGGCAATACTGCATCACTTGGTTGGTGTCGAACCGCTCGTAGAGGAACTGGCCGAAGCCAAACTCGCCGCCCTTGTCCACCAATTCACGCCCCGAGCGTTTGTCCACCAGCGAGCTCACAACACCGCGCGCCTTATCGAACGTCGCGCGGAAGAACGGAGACTCGATCATCTCACCCGGCACATCCGTGGTCAGCAATAGACTCGCTTCGGCAGATGCTGCCGGGACGAAAACACGGTAGCCCATCGGTGGCACCCCACGCGCGACAAACTCCAACCGGCCCTCCCGAAGTTCCGCCGGCACTGGCCCGTCGCCATCAGCCGGTTTGAGAGCTCGGATGGTCGCGCCTTTCCACTCCACGCTGACAATACCATCGCGTTTCCACGGCAGTGGATTGTAGACGACCACTCGTTTGTCACTTCCGCCGGCGGCATTCGCGAGCGCACGGAGATTGCCGTCCGTGAGTGTGCTGACGAGGTTGTGCGCCGTCCGAATATAAGTGGAGTGTTCCTCCCACGAGGCCTCGCTGCGCGCGAAACGGTTGGTAGCACGATCGCGCAAGAACTCCTCGCCAAAACTCAGGATGCGACCTCCGCCGATCCAGCCGATGGAGCCGCCCCACGTGTGCTCGCCGTATAGCAGGCTTTGCTCGTAAGCCGCCGCAATCGTCGGAGAGGCATCCGTCACGCCGACGCCCCACGCGCGCAACTGCGTGTTGAGCGCCTCGGTTTGAGCCAGACCCGGCCGCGTCCAGCGCGCCTGGCTGGCTCCCGCCGGATCGGACATCGGCCCGTGAATCCACGAGTCGGGCGTGTCGCCGCGCACGACGGGCAGGGCGGTTTTCTCGGCCAGAATCGCATCACCGAAGTCAGAGAGCCGGCCGATGCGGACCTTCACGCCGGGCAGTTTCTTTGCGAGCTGATCAAGCACCCGCTTGACCTCGTCGGGACGCGGCGGGCCGTGATTGTCGCCGGTGTGCAGCAGCGCCAGCCACGTCTTGTAAGGCCAGTCGCGCGGCGGAAACAGGCCCGTGCCGTAGCGCGGTGAATACATCGTCAGCACGCGCGAACCGTCGGGCCCCTCCCACCAGTAGAGCGGCGGCACGCGCGGCGAGTAGCTCATGGCGTTGCAGCCGATGTGCATGAACTTCACGCCAGCGTGGTGCAGCAACGTCGCCATCGCCCACGTGTGTTCCGGCACATCGGTCATCTTGGCGTCGCCCGGCAACGGCAGGCCCAGCCGGCGGGCGATTCGCGACGAATAACCGAGGCCACGCACGAGGTCTTCGAGTTCGAGCAGTTCGGTGTGTGTCGTGAACGGCAGCGCGTGGACAACGAACCGACCGTCCTTCAGCGCCTGCTCGACGCGGGCCTTGCGTTCCGGTGTTTGTTCGGGCCAGTCGAGAATCTGGTGCATCGGCCAGCCGGGGAGAGTCCACGCGAACTGTTGCGCTGGCGGCAGGTCGCGGTTCTGGTCCACCACGTCGAGCGCCTGGTCAATCATGCTCGTGCGATAACGATGCACGACGTTGCTGGCCATGTCGGTGTAGCCGATGTCGAAGTGCGTTTTGAAAACGACTACGACCTGTTCGACGCGTGCCGGCGGACGATGGGCTTTCGCGACCAACGCGGCGGCGTTGGCGATGGGCGCGAGCTTGAGCGGCGCGGGCGCTTCCAGCGAAACGGCGTCATAGAGGCACCAGCTGCCATTGTCGTTGACGATGGCGATGTCATTGCGGCCGGCTTTCAGCAACGTGACAGGGAATTCCACCTCGGCGCGATACGGCTGGCCTTTTTCCGGATGACCCGCGATGGAACCGTCCTGCCGTCCCTTGGGCAGTGCATGCTCGAACCGCGTTTCGTTGATTTCGATCCGCAGGCGCGGCGGTGATTTGTAGTGCGTGTCGAGCAGGTCGAGCCGCAGCCGGCACGTGCCTGATGCAACCGGCTTCGCGATGCCGAAGACGATCGTGAATGTATGCGCACCGCCACCGGTCCATCCATCCGAGGGGCCGGGATGGACGTAGGGCCAGTCCTTTTTTGCATCGCTATGGCCGACAACGAAGAAGCCCTCATCGGTGAACTTGTCGTAGTTCTGCGGCGCGAGCGCGAACTCGGCGTTGCTCCCGTCCGCCTTGCCGATCTGCCAGAGCCAGTTCGCATCCGCGCGGGTCGCGTTGGAAACCCACAGCGATCCGACGAGCACGATGACAAACGTTCGCAGAAGCCGATTCATAAGACTCCTTGCTGCTGAAACGGCCTACACCGACCATGGCGCGCGGTTGGCGCGGCGCAGCATCCGGTTGGCGGCCTCGTCGCCGATGAACTGCTCCGCGACCGGGTCCCATCGCAATTTCCGTTTCAGCCACATCGCGATGTTGGCCAGATGACAAATGGTGGCCGAACGATGGCCAATCTCGATCGGCGCGGCTGGCACGCTGCGCGTCTTGATGCAGTCGAGGAAGTTCCGCATGTGGTTGGTGCTTGTGCCGAGATGGATTTCGTTGGCGCCAATGATCGACGTCATCAGTGACGCCGGTTCCGCGAAGAATCCGCTCGCGCCCATTTCGATCCAGCCTTCAGTGCCGACGAACCGGCACTGCGCGACTGTCCTGTCGGGATCGCTTTCCAGGTCGGTGGCGCATGTGAGTTCGACGCCGTTGGCGTAACGCGCCTTGAACCGAACGATCTTTGCGACATTGAAAAGCCCCGCCGTCGGCCACTCACTGCCATCATCCTCAAACTCGACCGGTCCCGTGAGCTCGGTGTTGTTGCCCCACTGCGCCATGTCGAACGAGTGCGCGCCGAGGTTCGTCGTCTGGCCGCCGGAGTAGTCACGCATGAACCGGAACGTGTACAGGCACCGGTCCTTGTGATACGGCTCCCACGGCGCCGGCCCGATCCACATGTCGTAGTCGAAACCATCCGGCACCGGCATTGGCGCCCACTCGCCTGCCGGACCGTGCCGGTTCCACGGGCCGATACGGGTCTCGATGCGTTTCAACTGGCCGATGCGCCCGTTGCGGACCAGTTCGCAACCGAAGCGCGTCCGGGGATTCGACCGTTGATGGCTGCCGGTTTGCAGCACCACGCCGGCGCCGCGCACCGCCTCAACCATCGCGCGACCCTCGGCGAGAGTGTAACTGAGCGGCTTCTCGCAATAGATATCCTTGCCGGCGCGTGCCGCCAGGATCGTCATCACCGCGTGCCAGTGGTCGGGCACGACAATCGCCACCGCGTCCACGTCGCGCCGCGCGAGCACGTCGTGGAAATCCGCGTAGGCGTCGCAACCGCGAAACGTCCCCGCGCGCCGCCGCTCAGCGTAGGTTTTCTCCACCAATGCCTTGGCCGGCTCGCGGCCGCAGAACTGGCTGACGTTCCGGTAGCCGCCGCTGCCGCGGTTCACGTCGCA
The DNA here is from genome assembly GCA_041651735.1 of Verrucomicrobiia bacterium. Taxonomy (GTDB): domain Bacteria; phylum Verrucomicrobiota; class Verrucomicrobiia; order CAIQCK01; family CAIQCK01; genus CAIQCK01. The sequence goes on from JBAZIR010000218.1 coordinate 4,765, forward strand.
CACCGCCACGATCTGCGCGTCCGGCTCCGCCAGAAACGCGCGCATGTCCTGGAAGCCCTGATTGCCCGTGCCGATCATCGCCAGGTTGACGCGGTTGCTCGGCGCCAGCGCGCCGCGGGCAGTAGCGGGAATGAAATGCGGCGCACTCATGGCTGCCAGGGCGGCTGCGGCCCTGCCGGTGGTTTGGAGAAATTGTTTTCGCGTCAGTTGTCGCTCGTGTTTCATGGCTAGAATTACCAGTCAGCTGTTTCGGTCAAGGACTCCATGAGTGTGGCGCAGCCCGCGCGATTTGACAATCGCAACAAACTCGAAAGTGAAACGCCCGCCCTGTGTGGTGGGGCGGGCTTGACGCTCCCTGCGCCAACGAGCAAGATGCCGGCGGAGGTGCACTATGACGGAATCATCTACTGACAAAGCCCCCGGCAGGGATCGTCTGCCCGAATACGCCATCTATAAACCCAACGCGCGCGGCAACGGCGGTGTGGTGCGGTTCGAGTTGAACCGCGAGAAGGGCGCGGTATTTGTGGATGGCGCGAACCAGTCGGGCGAGAAGCAGTTTGACTGGGAGAAGAAGATCACGATGAAGTGGGGCTTGCACGATCTTGGCGCGGCGCTGGCGGTGTTGGAGCGGCGGATGCCGGACGCGAAGTTGTTTCACAAGACGGAGAAGTCCAACAGCGCGTTCGAGCTGGCGTCGCAGGAATCGCCGGACCGCGCGCCGTATTTCATCCACATGTCCCATCAGGACACGGCGACCAAGCAGGTGAAGAAGGTTGGTATTCCTCTGACGCACAGCGAGGCGGCGGTGCTGGAAACGCTGTTGAAGACGGCGGTAGTGAGACTGATGGGGTGGTGACGGGACATGGAAGACACGCGGGACGCAAGGCTCGCATTCCGCTCGTGTTGAACGCAGGACAACTCCCGTGGTAAGGTCGCGCAACCAACAACATTGGAGAACTGCTTCATGAAATCCTTCGAGACAATCAATGCCGTCAAACGCTGGCTTCTGATATTGATGGCGGTCGTCATCGGCAGTTTCCGGCTCGCGGCGGCTGACATTGTGTGGATCGAAACCGAGCGCTTCGAAGACCGTGGCGGCTGGGTCAACGACTCGCAGTTTGTGGACCAGATGGGTTCACCGTATCTGCTCGCTGACGGCATTGGCACGCCGGTGAAGGACGCAACGACACACGTTGACCTGCCGCGCGCGGGCAAGTGGCGGGTTTGGGCGCGCACGCGCGACTGGACGCCAGAGCACCATCCGGGGCGCTTCAATATCCTGCTGAATGCCAAGCCGATCGGACGCGAATTTGGCGCGAGCGGCAAGAACGGCTGGTGCTGGGAGGACGGCGGCACGCACGAGTTGTCCGGCCGCATCGGCGTTTGCCTGCATGATCTCACCGGTTATTACGGGCGTTGTGACGTCATCGTACTGACGACAGACCTGGGCTGGACGCCACCCGATGGCAAGGACGACATCGCTGCTCTGCGCGAACGGCACGGCGGTGTGAGCCGCGAGGTTAAGAACGCCGGCGACTACGACGTGGTGGTGGTGGGCGGCGGGCTGGCGGGTTGCATGGCTGCGGTGTCGTCGGCGCGGATGGGCGCGCGCACGGCGCTGATCCAAAACCGGCCCGTGCTCGGTGGCAACGGCAGCACGGAAATCCTCGTGCCGCCGGTCGGCGTCTGGCCCGGCGGACGGTGGGATGTGCGCGATCCGCGCGAGACCGGGTTGATCGAGGAGGTTCGCACCATTGGCAACCAGCGTGCGGTGGAGACACGCTACTATTCCGGCCGTCTCCAGCGTCTCTGCGCGGCTGAGCCCAACTTGACGCTTCGCCTGAACACGCACGTCACCGGCGTCGAAACGCGGCCGGATGCGACCAACGCCGTCGCCGCCGTGCTTGCGCTCGACGTGTGCTCGGGCGAGCGGATGCGTTTCAAAGGGCGCATCTTCGTGGACTGCACCGGCGACGGCATCGTGGGCAAGGACGCAAGCGCCGTCTGCCGTCACGGCCGCGAGCCGCGTTCGATGCATAACGAACCGCTCGCGCCGGAGAAAGGCGACGACACAACGATGGGCAATTCGCTGAAATACTTCAGCCAGTCCACCGGCACGAAGCAACCATTCGTGACGCCGCCGTGGGCGGTGAAACTCGACTCATGCGATGATTTTCCAGAGCGCCGCCATCCGCCACGTCTGACGGCGGAGATGGGCTGGCAGTGGATGATTGAACTGGGCGGCACGCGCGACACGTATCGCGACAAGGAGGAGATTCGCGACGACCTGCTCAAGCTCATCTACGGCATGTGGGGCCACGTGAAAAACAGCTGTCCGAAACTCAAGGACGAGGCCGCCGACCACAAGCTCGTCTGGGTCGGCAGCATCACGGGCGTGCGCGAAAGCTGGCGGTTGATTGGCGACTGCGTGTTCACTGAGAACGACATGGCAGAACAGACGTTGTTCCCGGATCGCGTGGCCTACGGCGCGTGGGGACTCGATGATCATTACTCGGAAGGGTTTTTCCATCGCGGGATGCCGTCGCGTCATCCCTACATGGGCCGGCTGCACTCGGTTCCGTATCGCAGCCTTTACTCGACCAACATCGTCAACCTGCTCATGGCCGGCCGCAACATCTCCGCCACGCACATCGGCATGGGCACCACGCGCGTGCAGATGACGTGCGCCGTCATGGGGCAGGCCGCCGGCACCGCCGCCGGGATGTGTGTCGAGCGCGGCGTGACCCCGCGCGACATCTACCGGAGTTATCTCGACAAGCTTCAGCAGCAGTTGCTCAAGGACGGCGCGTACATCATTGACCTGCCGAACCATGATCCCGCCGACCTTGCGCGCGCCGCGCGCGTCACCGCCTCCAGCGAGGGCATCGGTACGAAAGGCGAACCAATGCCTGCCACAAATGTCATCAACGGCATCGCTCGCGCTGTTGACCACAAGGGCAACGCGTGGATGGCCAACCGAAACGTTGCACCGCCGCACTGGATCGAGCTGGCTTGGAACGAACCGCAGAAATTCAACGTCGTCCACGTGACATTTTTCACGAAACGGCACGCGCCGAAGAAATTTGCCGTGGAAGCATGGATGGACGGCGGTTGGAAGAAGATCGCAGAAGTCGGCGACAAACCCCTGCGCCGTCACGTGCTCGGTTTGGAACGGGTCACCGCCTCCAAGCTGCGCCTGGTCGTGGCCGAAGCTGTCGGCGTTTGCGAGATTCGCGTCTATGACGAGCCGGAGCGCATTGTGGAAATCGCGCGCCGCGCCGCGCAAACCCAGAGGCTGCCCGACGTGGGCGCGCGCCTGCCGTGGGAGACGAGCGATGTGCCGGAAGATGCAGACGCGCCGGGCGCGAAATCTTCGCGTGGCATGTCGCTGGAAGAAGCTGCGAAGAAATTCGGCGGTATTCTGTTGGATGACTCCGAAGCTGAAGCCACCGGCGAGTGGGGCCGCTCGACTCACTCAACGCCGTTCATCGGCGACGGTTATCTGACCGACGGCAATACCGGCAAAGGTACGAAGACCCTCTGTTTCCGGCCAAACCTACCGAAGGCCGGTACCTACGAAGTGCGGCTCGCCTACAGCGGCCTGAACAATCGCGCGACCAACGCACCCGTGACCATTCGCACTTCGCGCGGTGAGAAAACGGTGCTCGTGAATGAACGCCGCACGCCGGAGATCGGCGGCTTGTTCCACTCGTTGGGCAAGTTCGAACTGGACGCCGGCGGCGCGACCTCCATCGTCATTTCCAACGCCGCCACCGACGACTACGTCGTGGTGGACGCCGTGCAGTTGCTGCCTGTGAAATAAGACGCCGCGATGGTTACCTGCCCGCCACGTCGAGGCAGGCGCCTTCCTTGGTGCTGCGCAGATAAACGCGGCCGTTACTGATGGCGAAAGTGTTCCAACACTTGCCGTGGACGGCCTGAAACTTGCCGAGTTGTTTGCAGCCTTTCGGCGAAGCCTCGATCAAAACCAATTCGCCCGTGTCGCTCAGCGCCAGGAAGTTGTTGCCGACCAGAACGACGCCGCCGGGACCGAAGCCGTCTTTGGACCACTTCTCCTTGCCCGTGGCCATCTCGACGCACTTCAGCGGGCCGGTGCCGAATTGCTTGAAACTGAACGGCCCGTAAAGATAGCCGTCCTTGACCACCGGTGTGCTCCAGTGATTGCAGATCGTGTTGCCTTCCGTGCGCCAGAGTTCCGTGGCGGTGAACTTGCCGCCGGCTCTTGCGATCTTTGCCGCGGCCGAGCCGACGCCGTAGCCGGCCGAGCAATACACGATGTCTCCCGACACCACCGGCGACGCTGCTGTCGAAACCTTGAAAGGAAACGCGTAGCGCCAGAGTTCCTTGCCCGTCGCCGGCTCCATTGCCACCAAGCCCGACTTCACAAAGAAGATCACCTGCTTCACGCCGAGGATCGTCGCGACGATCGGCGAAGCGTGTGTCAGCGTTTCCGCCGCGCCTTTCCATGCCACCTTGCCGTCTTTCTTGTTGATCGCTGCCAGCGCACCGCCGTCGCCGCCACAGACGAAGATGAGGTCGCCGTCCATCACGGGCGAGGCCGCGCTCTGCCAGCGGATCATCTTGCCCCCGAGTTCCTCGCAGAGGTCCTTCTTCCAGATCTCCTTGCCGCTCTTGGCGTCGAGGCAGAACAACGCGAGCTGCGCACTCAGCACATAGACGCGGTCGCCGTCAATTGTCGGCGTCGAACGCGGGCCGTCGCCGCCCCGGTTCTCCTTCGTGCCGTTGTCGCCGCCGCCGTCGTATTTGGCCGAGCCGAGAGGCTGGGCCCAGAGTTGCTTGCCGGTGGCGGCGTCGAACGCGACACACACTTCCTCGCCACCGCCCAGCACCAATGTGCAAGCTTTGCCTCCGCCCACCGCGAAACAACTGAACCCGCCGGGAGTTGGCGCCTTCCAGACCACGCGCGGTGTCGCCCAGGTCGCGAGGATTTTCTCCGTGCAGATGCCGTCGTGATTCGCGCCGCGGTATTGCGGCCAGTCACCGGCGGAAGCGAAAGTCGCTCCGACGAGCAACGAGCAGACGGCGGCGGAAAGAGCGAGGGAGCTGAAGTTCATATGAAGTGTCGCGTGGACAGGGAAATCAGATTTCATGGTG
>JBAZIR010000219.1:0-9894 GCA_041651735.1 Verrucomicrobiia bacterium
GCCTGCGCCGCGAAACGCTTTCCACAATACGACGATCACTACGATAACCGGCATCAGGACGACGACGGCCCCAAGGCAATCCATCATGACCGATGAATCGGAGCCATCCATCTGCTGCTGCACCTTTGTAAAGCTCCTCCAGATGTTCATGCCTTGCCACGCGACGAACAGCGAGAACAGCAAAGCAACTGCGGCTAGGATTTTGGATGCGAGTTTCATGCTCGCGTGTTTAGAGCGTTTTGCGGGCTACGTGGCCGCGCGCCAATCGTCGAGCTGGGTGCGGACGGTGGCGGCGGTGGGATCGGAGAGTTCCTCGAAAATCCGCTGGGCGGTCTCGGCGTTGGTAGTGGCGGCGGAACGGTTGCCGAGTTTGTTGAAGGTAAGGGACGAAATCCAGAGCGCGTTGGCCTCGCCGCGGCGGTCGCCAATGTCGCGGTAGATGAGCAGGGCTTGCTCGAAGAGTTCGATCGGCTCGAAGAGGTCGCCGTGCGCTTCGTGGGCCAGGCCAAGATTGCCGAGGGCGTCGGCTTCTCCCTGCCGATCGTGAAGCTCGCGATAGATGGCCAGCGCTTGTTCGAGAGCGGCGATGGATTTACGGAAGGCGTTGGCGGTCAGGTGCACGGCACCAAGGTCTGCCAGCGCAGCGGCTTCGTTGTGGCGGTCGCCCATCTCGCGTGCGAACTCGAGCCGTTGCTCAATCTGGTCGATGGAGTTGTGGACGTTCCCGGCATCAGCCGCAACGGCGGGCGCGGGAGACGCAGGCTGCGGGGTGGGTTCGGAGACGATAAGTTGTTCCTGTGATTCGACGGCCGCGGCAGCGACGGGCACTGGAGGTTCGGCTGTTGAAGGCTCAGGCGCTGGAGACTCGGGCACGGGAAGTTCGAATGTTGGAAGCTCTGGCGCTACGGGCTCAGCCACCGGAGGCTCAGACGCAGCCTTGACCGTTTCGGCGACGACGGGTTCCTTTTCCTCTGCGATAATGACTGGGGCAGGGGACTCGGGTTGAGCAGGCGGTGGCTCGGGCGCGAGAGGTTCGGGCGCAGAAGGCTCCGGCTCTGGAGGTTCGGATGCGACCTTGGTCTCTTCGACGACAACAGGCTTCTTCTCCTCTGCGACAATGACGGGGGCAGGGGATTCAGGTTGAACGAGCAGCGGTTCGGGTGACGGCTCGGGCGCAGCGACGGGTTCGGCGACAGGGATATCAGCCAGCACAGTTGTCTTGTGAGGCAACTCGACTCGCTGGATGGGTGGTTCCACGGTCGTTGCGAGTGGCTCGGCGACCTTGAACGGCGACGACGGTGGTTCTTGAGCGGCGGGAGGCGGCAGCATGACAGTCGTCTTGCCCGGAGCGGGAACGGCTGGCGTTTCGGGGAAGGTGGAGACTTTGCCGGTGGCTGACGCGTCGTCGAGGTTCTGCGGCGGCAGCCAGTCGAAATTCTTCGGCTGGGTGCGCGTGACGAACGGGCCTTTGAACTTCCTCACCTTCCGCGTGCGCAAACCGATGAGGGCCGCGACACCGGTGACAACGACAGTGATGCCGAGGAGCGTGTTGAGAAGCGTGACCATCGAGTTGTCCATGTCTGTTATCGGATGCGGTCAGAGTATCAGTAATGCCACGGGCCGCGCAACGGGCGGCTGAGCATTTTGTTGGCCTCGTCGTCACCGACGATTTGTTCCGTCTGCGGGTCGAGCTTGATCTTGCGCTTCAAGACCATCGCGATGTTGCCGAGGTGGCAAAGGGCTGAGGTGCGATGACCCGCCTCGACCGGCTCGACACCGTCTTTGCGCGACTTCACGCAATCGAGGAAGTTGCGCTGATGGTTCTTGCTGACGCCGAGGTGCTTCTCGTTCTCGCCGATGACGGAGTCTTTGAGCGATTCGGGGTTGCTTTGGAGTTTGCGGGAGCTGATCTCCAGCCAGCCGTCGCTGCCCTCGAAACGCACGCCGAAGGCCCGCTTGTCCGTATGGCAATCCAGTTCGACGCCGCTGGCGTAGCGGGCGCGGAAGGAAATCTTGGTCGGTGTGTTGAAGAGGTCGCCCTTCGGCGGGAACTCGGCGCCCGTGTCCTCATACTCGACGGGCATGGCGTCGTCGCCCAGCGCCCACTGGACGATGCCGTTGGAGTGGTGGCCGAAGTTGGTGGTCTGGCCGCCGGAGTAGTCGAAGATGAACCGGAAGCGATAGAAGCAGCGGTCCTTGTGATACGGCGCTTCTGGCGCGGGACCGAGCCAGAAGTTGTAGTCGAATCCCTCCGGCACAGGCATCGGCTGCCAGCCAGGGCCGGGACCGGTGAAGTTATTCAGGGCGACGAACGTCTCGATGCGTTTGATTTTGCCGAGACGGCCGTTGCGGACCAATTCGCACGCATGGCGCATCATGGAGTTGGAACGCCACTGGCTGCCGCACTGGAGAACGCGCTTGTGCTTGCGGACGGCCTTGATCATCTCCTGTCCGTCGCGGACGGTGAGCGAGAGCGGTTTCTGGCAATAGATGTCCTTGCCAGCTTCCGCCGCCATGATCGTCATCACCGCGTGCCAATGGTCGGGCGTGATGATGGCGACGGCGTCCACGTCCTTGCGGGCGAGCACCTCGCGGAAATCAATGCAGGCACCGCAGCCCTTGAACGAATCGTTGCCGGTCTTCTTGGCGTAGAACTTGTTAATGAAGTCGCGCTGCGGCTCGCGGCCGAGGAATTGTTTCTCATCGCGGTAGCCGTGGCTGGCGCGGTTGACGTCGCAGACGGTGACGATCTGGCAATCGTCGTTCTTGAGCCACTCGGGAATGTCCACGGTGCTTTGGTTGCCGCAGCCGATGATGGCGAGGTTGATGCGGTTGCTTGGTGAGTTATTGCCGAAGACGGACGACGGCATGATATACGGCGCACCGAACGCGGCGGCGAGCGCAGCGGTCGAGCGGAGAAAATCGCGACGATGAAGAGAGAAACCGGGGCGGGAGATGTTCTTGTTCATAGCGGGGATATTCTTACCACCTTGAAAGGCATGAAAGCACCCGAAAAATTACATTGCGCGCAAACTTCGCTTGCCGTTGGCGGCGGTGGAGTGAATGATGATGGCGATGCGACAAGCGTTACTCATTCATTATCACGAGATCGCCCTCAAGGCGGGCAACCGCGGTTTCTTCGTTGGCCGGCTGAAGGAAAACCTGGCGGCGGCATTGGAAGGACTGCCGGTGGATCGCATCGTGCATCCCGACGGGCGCATCGCGGTCTGGTTGAAGGACGACGCGCCGGTGGAGCCGGTCATTGAGCGCATCCAACGCGTGTTCGGCGTTGCCAACCTTGCCGTCGCGCGCGAGGCGGGGCGTGATCTGGCCCAGATCGCTGACGTGGCGTGGGGGATGCTGGGCGAGCGGGCGTTCGGGTCGTTTGCGGTGCGCGTGAAGCGGGCGGACAAGAATTACCCGATGAACTCGCTGGAGGTGGAGCGCAAGCTCGGCGGGATGTTGATGGAGCGGGCGCGCGAGAAGTTCGGACCGCAGGTGAAGGTGAACCTCGACGCGCCGGAACGGACGTGTTTGGTGGAGATCACCAGCGGTGTGGTGCTCGTGGCGGTGGACAAGTTGCAGGGGCCGGGCGGAATGCCAAGCGGCACGGCAGGGCGGTTGATGTGCCTGCTCAGCGGCGGCTTCGATTCGGTGGTGGCGGCGTGGTATATGATGAAGCGCGGCGCGAAGGTCCACTTCACGCATTTCCACGCGACGCCGGAGCGCGCGGGGGAATCGTCGGCGCCGGTGGCTCGCGAACTGGCGCGGCGGTTGACGCCGTGGCAGTTCGGCTCGCAGTTGTGGCTGGTGCCGTTCGAGGAGATCCAGCGGCACATTGTCGCGAAAGCGCCATCGGAGTTCCGGATCATTCTTTACCGGCGAATGATGCTGCGCATTGCGGAACGGCTGGCGTTGCGCAAGCGATGCCTCGGTTTGGTCACCGGCGACAGCCTCGCGCAGGTCGCGTCGCAGACGTTACACAATCTGCGAACGGTGGGCGAGGTCGCGCATCTGCCGCTCTACCGGCCGCTCATTGGCTTCGACAAGGAAGAGATCATCGCGATGGCGCGGCGGCTTGGCACCTGCGAGACATCGTCGCAGAAATTCGAGGATTGCTGTCCGTTGTTCATGCCGAAGCATCCGGTAATCTTTTCGGAACTCGACAGCGTGGCGCAGGCTGAGTCCGGTCTCGACGTGGAGGCGTTGGTCCAACTCGGCCTCGACGGCGCGACGCTGGAGCGGTTCCACTTCAAGGCGGGCGAAGTCACCGTGGAGACCGTGGTCAAGGCAGGGGAGAGCGATAGCCCGGAGTCGTAGACGAATCGGGTTCGTCGCCGACGCATGGCTACACCCCACCCGTCGCGCGCTCGAAAGCGCGCCATCCTTGCGTGATGTTTGGCCGTCAGCCTGAAAGGCTGCGCTTGCGGCTCGTTACTGCCGTGACTTGGCCTTGCGGACGCGCGGCACCAGCTTCGCTTTCGGAGCCGGTGGCGGCGCACAACCGCAGGCAGTGGCGCTCACAGCTGGCTTCACCACGACGGGTGGAACCGGTGTGACCAACGGCGGCGGCGCTTGCACCTTCACCCGCGGCTGCATCGCAGGGGGGGCATTGAGCTTGGCCTTCGCAACCGGCGGCGGCGTGCAACCGCAGGCAGTGACGCTCACAGTTGGCTTTACCACGACGGGTGGAACCGGCGTGACCAACGGGGGTGGCGCTTGCACCTTCACCTGCGGCTGAATCGAAGAGTGGCCATTCGGCTTGGGTGTGGTGACTGCGTGGGCGGCTTCAATATCGCGCTTCAGTTCGATCTCTGCGGCGAGCCAGTTCTCCTCGTCGCGTCCCGGCAAAGAGCCGGAGCGAAGATAAACCTCGTAGGCCCGCTTGGCGATCTGCTCGTGTGTCAGATGAATCATGTCGGTTTTCCTCAGTTGTTTCCGTTCAGTTCCGAACTGTCCGCAATAAAATGATGCTCGGCTTCTTCAAGCGTTCGCTTCACTTCTGCCTCGGCCTTGAGCCAGTTATCGAGGTCTTGGCCGGGTTTGGAGCCGCGTTCTACGAAAATCTCTCTCGCGCGCTGACAGATCAAGCCGTGTTCGATGGACCGCAGCCACTGCTCCGTATCGTGTTCAGCTTGTGGCTTGCGACTCGACTTGACTCGTTTGGCGCGCTTCGAATCCCTGGTCGTTGGATTCAGGTTGTTCATTTTCTCTGTTCTTTCTTTGGTCATAATCTGCAAATCTACTTATCCTTGGTCATCGGTTCCCTCTAATGAACCGGGTAAAGACGGACAAGCATATCTGGAAAACCGCCGAATGCAAGCTTGCCAGGTTACAATCGTGTAACATCTTGGACGCAAGGCACTACCATCGGTACCGTGACGCCTATTTCAGCCGTTTTTGACCCTTTTTACGCGTTTCCAAGAGCCATTTGTGGGGTGAATCGGGTGATGGGGGTGAACCGATTTCCTCTTGAGTTGTCGCGGCACGCGACCTAGGCTCGCGCGACGTTCTTATAAGCCATTGAGTTTCAACCGGAAGGAAAACATCATGCAGACCAGCCGCCGAACTTTTCTCAAGCAGATTGCCGCCTCCACCACTGTCATGCCGTTCATTCTCCCCTCGCACATCTGGGCGGCGGAGACCAAGCCCAACTCGAAGCTGACCATGGGCTTCATCGGCATGGGCAAGCAATCGCGCGGTCTGTTGGGAGGGTTCCTCGGTCAGGACACGCAGGTGCTGGCGGTGTGCGACGTGGACACCACCCGCCGCGAGAACGCCAAGAAGCGCGTGGACGACTATTATGCCCAGCGGCCGGAACTGAAGGGTGGCGCGGGCGGTTGCGCGGCCTACAGCGATTTCCGCGAGATCATTGGGCGCAAGGACATTGACGCGGTTTGCATCGCGACGCCGGATCATTGGCACACGATCATCACGCTGGCGGCCTTGCGCGCGGGCAAGGACGTGTATTGCGAGAAGCCGCTGACGCACAATATCCACGAAGCGGTGGCGGTGATGCGCGCGGTGACCGCCACCAAGCGGGTGCTCCAGACCGGCTCGATGCAGCGGTCGAGCAAGGAGTTTCGCATCGCGTGCGAGCTGGTGCGGAACGGCGCCATCGGCAAGATCACGCATGTCGAGTGTCAGTTCGGCGATCCGGCCATCCCCTGCGACCTGCCGGAGGAGGCGATGGAGCCGGGGCTGGATTGGAACTTCTGGCTCGGCCCGGCGGAGGTCCGTCCTTACAACTCCGTGCTCAGTCCTCGCGGCATGCACGACCATTTCCCTGCGTGGCGAAAATACCGCGAATTCGGCGGCGGCATGGTCACGGACTGGGGCGCGCATCATCTCGACATCGCGCAGTGGGGCCTGGGCATGGACAACAGCGGCCCGGTGGAGGCGTTGCCGCCGGCGACGCCCGACGCCAAGCGCGGCGCGAAGCTGGTCTATGCCAACGGCATCACGGTGGAACACAAGGATGGTTTCGGCGTCCACTTCTTCGGCACGGGGGGCGAGGTGCAGGTCAACCGCGGCAAGTTCACCATGAAGCGCGGCAATGAGATGATCGCCTCCTACACCGGCAACAAGAACAGTGCGGCGGACAAGAAGACTTCCTGCATGGCGCAGGTGCAGATAGCCGAGCGCCAGTTCTTGCAGAAAGCAAAGATCAAACTCTACGAGAGCAAGAGCCACCTTGGTGATTTCCTGGACTGTGTGAAATCCCGCAAGAAACCGATCACCAGCGAGATCGTGGGCGCTCATTCGGCCATCTGCTGCCACCTGATGAACCTGAGCTATTACTACGGTCAGAAGCTCAAGTGGGACCCGAAGAAGTTCGTCTTCGTGAAGGGCACCGGCAATCCGAAGTGGCTGACGCGCGACTACCGCGGCCCGTGGAAGGTGTAGCCGGTTTCGCGAATCATTTCTTCGCCGGGCACCGCCAGACCCAGTCGCCTTCGGAGTTGTCGCTTTTTGCGGCGGGGACTCCGCCATCGTCTTTTTCGTTCCAGCCAACCGAGTAGAGGACGAAGCCGTCTCCGTCTCTGCGATACTTCAGCGGTTCGCCGGTGATGATGTCGTGGGGCAGCTTCGTGATGAAAGCCGGCACGAGCGCAGGGAGCGAGTCGGGAAACTTGCCGTTCGCGATCCGGCATCGCTCCAATGCACAGGCGAGCGTGGCTTCGTCCGCGGTGGTTTGGGCCTGGGCGCTTCTCCTGGAAATTGGGACGATAGAGGACAGAAACATTTGAGTCATAACCCGGTGCCGCCAGACACAGGAGATGCCGGTCTCCTCAGTTGCTTGCTCGCTTTGCTTGGCGCGTTGCGGGTAAATCCGCCGGGCGGTCATATCAAAGACCGGGAACAACTGTTCTTCAAAGCAACGGTTGTAGTTGAGTTGCTCGAACTGGATCCAGCCGCGTGGAGCCATGTGGCAAATGACAACCGACAAGGGTGACCGTGTTTCTGTTTCCAACGAAGTGAAGGCGCTCGTGAACAGCAGCGTGTTCAACACCTCCCCGGGCGCCTGCTTCTTCAGATAGTCGAAGAGTGCATTGCCAGAAAATGCCTGCTCCACCTTCAACGCGCGATAGCTGTGGCGCAGGCAATCCATGCTTTGCAGCTTCGCCTGCAATGTTTGAAGTTGTGCGTCAGACCATTGGCGATTCGCCAGTCCTTCCCAGACGATCTGCAGCGCCATGTTGCGTTCTGTGGTGGCAACCAGGTAACCAGTGAGAAAATCACTCTGCGTGGTGTCAGCGATGTGAAAGACCAACTTCAGGTCCGCGAGGGCCTGTTCAGTCTGGCCCAGCGCGAGTTCCGCCGACGCCCGAAGCGCCACAACCCGGCAGACTGTCATGAATGTTTCTGCGCATGGCGTTTGAATCAAAATCGGATTCTCCGCTTCATAAGGCAGATTGAAGCGGCAGTGTGGCCTTTGGCTGGCTGCGCGAAGCTCTTCGATCACCGGCTCGTATTGTTTCAACACGGCCAATACTGCGGGCGCGGCAGCAGCACGCTCCTGCGCTGTGCGCGTTTGTTGCCGGACCGTAATCGGGTTGTCTTTGTCCACGGGCTTCTGCATCGCTTCCTTCCACGCGACGAGGTCCGTGCACCGGCCTATGGCCCTTCCGCTGGGTCCGCCTATGGGCAGGGAATCTGCGAATGACTGCGTCCGCTTCAGTGCGTCTGTCTTGCGGAGTTTGCCGGTGGCTGGATCGAAATCATGCAAAGGCGCCAGAAATGGCGTCATGGCGAAGTTCTGGTCGTCCGGCACGCGCGGCGGGATGTGGGAAGCCAAATCAAGTTTCTCGCCCCGGGCTTCCATCTGCTGCTTGTAGGCGAGCCAATCCCTCTCGCCGCGCCAGTTCTCCTCCACGTGGAAAAGGACGAACAACGCTACCAGACAGGCAAGCACGATGAGCAGCCGAACGGGCCAGTTGGCGGCTTTGGCCGTGGCTGGGAAGGGAGATGGTTGCTGTACGACGAGTGGTGCCCTTGATTTCTTCTCGGAGGCATCAGCGCACATTTTGAATTCTTCTCATTTCCTGGCCGGACACTGCCAGACCCAATCGCCTCGGGAGTTGTCGCCCTTTGCGTCGGGGACTCCACCGTCGTCTTTTTCGTTCCAGCCGACGGAGTAGAGTACGAAACCGTCTCCATTTTTGCGATACTTTAGAGGTTCGCCGGTGATGATGTCGTGGGGCAGGGTGGCCATGAAGCGTGGCACAAGTGCGTCGAGTTTCTCCGGAAACTGGCCGTTGGCGAGCCGGTATCGCTCCAACGCGCAGGCAATCGCCGCCTCATCAATCGTCGCCTGAGCGTTGGAAAATCTCAGCAGACAAGCGCCGAGCGCAGGGCAGAACAGGCGTACCAAGACGCGATGTTGAAGGATCACTTGTAAAGGGATAGTCGAGGAGTCGAGAAAAGTCTCCGTGTTCGTTGTTATGATCTTCGGGTAAGCACGCTTTGCCGCGACGTCGAAGGTCGGGAAGAACATGTTGTCGAAGTCGCGGTTGTAGTTGAGTTGCTCCATGCGAATCCAACCACGAGGGATCAGGCCCAGCATCATGTTTCTGACACGAGACGACCGGCCGCTCGTCATGGAGAACAGTGCGTCTCTGTTGGATGCCTTGATCAAATATTCGATCGTTCCATTGCCAAAGCCGGCGCGTTCCCCCTGCATCGCTCGTTTGTAATCGGCGAGCAGGCTGTAACTTTGTAGACGCTTTTGCAGCGCCTGCAACTGCGCATCCGACCACCGGCGGTCAACCAGTTCTTCCCAGATGACCTGCACGGCCATGTCGAGATTGGAGACGCGTACAAGATGGGAAATCAGCATCGGCTCGTTCTTCATGGAGTCGCTGAGGTAGAATATGAAGTTGACGTCGTCGAGGGCCGAGTCCGTCTGGCCTGACGCGAGCTTGGCTAGCGCGCGGAGTTGCACCACGTTGCAAACGCCCCGCACTACGGTCAGATGCGGCAACAGGATGGTCACGGGATTCTCAACATCGTAACTGATGTTGAAGCGGCAATGCGGCCGACGGCTGGCTGCGCGCAGTTCATCGAGGACGACACTGTATTCGCTCAACTTCTCCAATATCGCGGTCGCAGCTTTCGTCTGGTCGGTCTCACCAGCGGCTTGTGTTGTTGTGGACTTGGCCGGCTTGTCGGTGGGTTTCTGGAATGCCGCCAGCCGTTGGGCAAGGTCTGTGCGCTTTCCCATTGCCCACGAGTAGGGTTTTGGCGCAATTGCCAGCGCGGAGGCAAAGTCCTGGATGCGTTTGACCGCGTTAGTGTCGCGTTGCTTTTGTGTTCCCGGCTCGAAATCAAACAGCGGCGCAAAGAACGGCGTCATGGCGAAGTTCTGGTCGTCAGGAACGCGCGGCGGAATGA
>JBAZIR010000220.1:0-9891 GCA_041651735.1 Verrucomicrobiia bacterium
GTCAGCAGAGCGCCCAGAAAACCAAGAATTATGATGCCCGTGAAAATGAAACCGAGGATGCCCAGAAACAACACCCACGGCCGGGTTTTTCGGAACGATTCAATCATGGCTGGCGTCACAGTATTTTCCTCCATGGGCCATTCTGCTGCGTCGCAGGGTCAACAAACGCGACGGCAGCCAATGAAGCCCCTTGTTATCGGTCGTTAACTGACTGTCCCATATCACTTGCGGCTCGCGACCCTTGCGGTCGCCTTTCAAGTTTGCTGACCCGCAGTGTATCTCATCTGACATGGCTATCAAGTTGTTTTGCGCCTTCGCTACTGGGGGCCCTGCGCCGAGTGGTGGAGTGTTGGAGTAATGTTTCCGTCTCCGGTCTTGTCTCTTCCCCTCTTTCGCGTCCTTTCGCGTATTTAGCGGGCACCTTCCCGCTTCCCGCATCCCGCTTCCCAGCTCACCGGGACGATTCGCCCTGCCGATGAAAATGCGAACACGCTGTAGAACGTGATCGAAAGGAAATCGCGCCCGGAGGTCACGATCCACCTCGCAAGAAGACGCGTCGCCCGCGATGGGGCTGGGGACTCCGCCACATCGTTCACTTCACCTCGGGTGCTCGTCCAAATACTTCTCAAGCTTCGCGGCTTTCTCTTCGATCGCCTTCGCGGCTTCAGGCAGTCGCTCGCGTGGAGCGATGCAATACCTGAAAAGGCTTTCTCCAAGCGCGACGAGCAGGAACGGACTCTTGCCCTCGCGGGGAGACCACGTCTGGCCGCAGGTGTTGCCGGCTCTGAACTCATAAAAAGCACCGTCCTTGCCTACGAAATCCATTTCCGCCTTGCGCGTTCGTTCAAGCATCCGCTGCCAGACCTTATAGACACGCATCGCCAGCGGCTTCGACAATTCGGCGGTGGCAAAGTGAACAGTCACTTCCTTTTCCTCGGTGCGGCGGATGATATTCCCCCGAAGATCCTTGATCACTGACGGTGCTGCCTGCCCGATATTCGTGCTGGCGGTCGCACGGGTCAGGAGGAACTTCGTTGTTCTGTTGATGTCGGTTTCTCCGTCCGGGCCGTGAAGCCGCACAGCATACTCAGGGTTGAAGGAAGTCCGAACGATCATCTGCAAGAAGGAGGGAGCATCCAGTTTCAAGAGACCGTGAACTTTTGTAAAATAGCTTCCGGAATGAAACGGTGACAGCGGTTCGAGGTGGTCAGGCTGTTCAGAAGGAAGCTCGGCCGTTGTCGCCGTCTGGCACGTGAGGGCCAGAAGGGGAAGAATGAGAATGGTGCGAAGGCTCATCGTGTGTTCCTGGCTCCTGTTCTTTGAGTACGCTGCGCCCACTGTGGACGCGACGGAGGCGGTTCGTCAAGAGCCGGGAGTTGACCCGATGACCTGACGATGAAGCGACCCCATCACCTCATGACTGACCCGCGGAAGAGTCCGGGTTAAGATCGTGCCTGATGACTCTCTATTACTTCGCCCGCACGTCGTATGCGAAGAGTTGATCGGCGTGCCGGATGTAGAGGCGTCCGCCGCACACGACCGGATGAGCCCACGATAAACCCTGGCCGCCTTCGGGAATCTGGAACTGGCTGACGAGCTGATAACCTGCCGGCGTGGGCTTGACCAGGGCAACTTTACGGCGTTCGCTCATCGTGTAGAGCATTCCACCGGCACAGGTCAGCGAGCCTTCACCGATGCCCTTCTCGGCATACATCTTGCGGCCGGTTTTCCAATCGAGGCAGATCCATTTGGCATTATTGTTCATGTGGGAGGCGCCGTAGACACAGCCGTCCAGCAGGATCACGCCGCCATGACGGTTGTCGAGGTCCTTGGAGCGCCATACCGGCTCGACCACGGATTTGCCGTCCTTGACATCGAGTTTCAGCAGCACGGAACCAAGCCCGTATCCTCCGCTGAGGAATATCCGGCCGTCGTGGTAGATGGGAGTCACGCAGTTGGCGATGTAGCGCGGAGTGTAGTGTTCAAACCGCCAAAGCAACTCACCGGTCGCGGCATTCACGCCGATCAAAGACTTCGACGCCATCGTGAGAATCATCCGCAATCCCCGGTGCTCGGCCAGTATCGGTGAGGCGTAGCCGGCCGGCTCGCCCGCGCTGGGCGACTTCCAGATCGTCTGCCCCGTCTTCTTGTCGAGGGCCACCATCGCCGTCGCCCCTCCGGGACAGCAGATCACGCGGTCGCCGTCGATCAGGAGCGATTCGCCACGACCGAACGTGTCTTTGCGGCCCTGGAATTGTGAGGCCAGGTTCACGCCCCAGATTTTCCTGCCGGTCCTGGCATCCAGACAGATGACCTCGTCGTGGGCGTTCTCGTGATAGAGCCGGTCGCCATCGACGGTCGGCGTTCCCCGCGCGCCGGCCGGACCCCCTGTCGTCCAAGCCGCGCCATTCTTGGCCTGCCATTGGATCTGGCCGTCCATGTTCAGGGCGAAGATGACCAGGTCATCACCGACATCGCCCGCGGTATAGATCCTGCCATCCGCGATCGTGACTCCGGCGAATCCCTTGCCGATGGGCTTGGCGGTCCAGAGCAGCTTGGGGCCTTGTTCGGGCCATGGATTCAACAGGGCGGTCTCGGTCGAGATATTGTCGCCTTTGGGTCCGTGAAACCTGGGCCAGCACTGGGCCTCGGCAGCCACGGCCTGCGGGACGGCTGGACACAGAAGTCCCAAGAGGATCCACAAGAGCGGCTGTCGGATGGACAACCGCCGCAAGAAACGGATGGGTTGAACGGCTTTACGGTGATGCATACGGGTTCCAATGCGGGCGCGGTCCTCAGTTGCGGACCGCCCATGATTTTGATTGGGCGGACGATGATGCTCAAATCACTCGATGTAAAGTATTGAAATCAATTCATCGGAATCCATATTCAACAGCCTTGTTCAACGGCTTCCGCAGGGTCAACGCGGATGAAAAAGAAAGGCGCTGGCAGTCAAGGATGGGCTGGCGGACGCCAAGCTTGAACTGGAGACGAAGGGCGCGGAATTCTATCGCGCCGCACAGAAAGCGCGTGTCGCCAAGATCGCCGAGATGTTCCGGCTGCCGGAGAAAGGAGCGATATGAAGATTGAAACCAAGTCGGTGTTGTCCGGAGTCCACCAATTCCTTGTCCACCCTCTATATCACTCGCGATTTTGGGTTAAGCGAGTCGGCGGGAATATTCTCGTTTGTGCGTCGCGGATAAACTCGCTATTCGCACTGACACCAGACATGAAAGACGTCAATCGGCGTCGCTTGTCCTTTTCCATCCGGCCACGAAAAATCCCGGCGATGACGACTCACTTGAACGGCTTCAGCAAACTCAGTGGAACCCGCTCCGGCGGCGGTTGATAATTTGGGTAGGTATTCCGTTCGCAGGCTCTTCATACGTGCTGGTCCACTCATCGCAGGCAGAAGATGCTTAGCAATGGTTCTGCCGCCGCGAGCATAGGCAAGCATCATGCCTTCTTCCATCGCCCACGCGTAGTCACCATCCACAAAACGGCAGAGTCCATCGTCGCAGTATTTGCCGCCAGCGGCGTGAGTGGCGTCCACGGGTTTGCACTCGGTGAAAAGGGCGTCATGTTCGGACAACACCAGGCGACGTTCTGATTCGTCGTTGCGCAGCTTAAAGCAGAGATCGGGCGTCTTGGTCAAACGGGAGTGATCAAAGTTGGCTACCTGCCCCTGCCGCACCACGGTTTCGTAAGTGCGACAGTTGAAGCCGAGTACCGTTCCTGACTGGCGCAGATCGTTTTCGATAATGCTGCGCAAAGCTGCGGTCACGTCGTCTTCTTTTGCTGTCGCGAGAGGAAAGGCGCGCTCGCGAAGCAGCTCAAAGGCGCGAAGCAGGACGCGCCGAACGAGCAGAATAACCGGCAGGCCGAGCCTTGGATGCGGCAGTTGGTATCGTTCCGGCGGAACGCCGAGCGTGAACAGCCCGAATGCTTTCTGTTCGTTCATGCGTGTTCAGGGAGGCCAAACGCGCCGAGATGTTCACGAATGATATGCTGACTGCACAGGCGGGCACGTGTTTTCGTCCACCAGCGGCGTTGGTTGAGCAAGCCAATCAACAGACCTCGGCGACCGGGGGCTTTGACAATGATGCGGCTGGTGCCGCGTTTGTTTGCGATCTCCATCGCCCGGCGGAGCAGACTGGTGTTAACCGGCACCGTGTCGGTTTTGCGCGAGATGGCGAGGAAGAACCATGGCTCATCCCATATAACCGACTGGAAGTCGGCCTCGCGAACGATCGCATGTTCGCCACAAACGTCGAAATACGGCTCCAGCGACTCGTGCAATTCGGAGATGAAGTTGGTGCGCGTCGCACCCGTTGTGCGTTCCAGAGCGGCGCGCCCCGCTTTGCGATAGGAAGCGGCAGCAAAGAGTGTGTCCTTCGCAACCTGCACCGCGTCATCATCGAGTCCATAGAGGCGAAAGAGAAGAGAGTCTAACTCTTGCCACGGCTTGACGGTGTCGTGTTCGAGTCGGTGAGCCAGTTTGCAAATAGCGGATTTGTCCGTGCGTTTGAGTGTTGCGAGGTCGGGGAATGGCAGCGCGTCGAATTCCTCCTTGTTGAACGTCTGTCGGTCGAAGCCGCTGCGGCGGCTAGTCATTAGGCCGAAGTAGGCAAACAAAGTCGAGTGCGCGAGTAGATATATAAGACTCGCAAGCGTTTCCGCTTCCGGATGCCCAGCGCACGAGTAGCCGAAGAAACTTTGTGAAAAGGTGAGGGACTTTTTAGAAATATATGCGTGCGGCCTTTGAGGGTCATCACCGGGCGATTGAGGAACAATTACCAAAGGCGGTTGATAGAGTGTCTCAGTCCGTGGACGGTTAGCCGATTTCTTGCCATACCGCTGGAAGTAAGTCTTTAGACCATCGAACTGGATGGAAAAGGCATCTTCAGGAAGTTCGAAGTCCTTGAACTTGCTTAGAAATTCAGCATGCGTCTGCCGAAGGTTGGGGGAGCGATTGTAACCGACGTCCGTTTTGTCACCAGTTGGGTTCCAATCAGCCCAAGTCTCTTCAAGCGTCTTTGGAAATGCGGCAGAGATTGTTCCCAACAATTCCACATCCAGCCACGTTCCGAGCGAAAGCGTCTTGAGCACCCACGGCTGTTTCTCAATTCGCGCGGTGCTGATGGGTTGTGTGGCTTCGTAATCAATGCGAAAGCGGCCAAGACCGTTGAGGTCGGGCTCATTGATCGGGCTGGCGTAGTAAAACCGGTGGTCGGTTGGCGGAATAGCGTTCCGGGCGAAGAAGAGGCAAAAAGGCATTTTTACATCTTTCCACACAGAGGACCATCGCAAGTCTGCCCCGTTGATGAGACCCGTTACCTCCACACTCCGCAAAAGTGCACGCCATGCCTCAAAACCTTTGCCTGAAGTTCGTCCGAAAAGACGAGCTGGCATCGCCAACGCGATTACGCCACCGTCTTTCGTCCACTCGGTCGCGCGCCAGAGGAATGGCAAGTCCGGATTCTTGTCCGGGTTTTGATAACGCTGCGCCAATTCCTCAAAGCCCCGCGCCTTCAGCACCCGACGACCGATAGCGGTAAACTCCTCGTTGAGTTCATCGGTGGCAAACTTGCCCGGCTTCTTCGTTTCCTTATCATCTTTCTCGGCAGCCTCTGGCTCATCCTCGCGGAGTCTGGTCCAAGGCGGGTTGCCGATAACGATATCGAAGCATTTATTGAAATCTGCTGGAACTGTGGGACCGAGACTGCCGAGCGAGAAAGCAGTCGCCTTATTGCCGTCTACCGCCGTGTCATCGCCGAAGCGGTAGAGCACCGTGTTGCGGAGGTTCTTCGGAAATTTGAGGCTCTTCGGCGGACGCGGCGAAGCGTTCAACTCAATGGCCGTGATGTAGAGCGCCAGCGCGGCGAGACGGAGAGCAGACTCGCTGATGTCAAAGCCACGAAGCTGATTGTAGAGAACGTCTTGAATGACGTGTTTGTCCGGCCGCTGTTTGTCTTTGTCGCTCTGCCAGCGTTCACGCACGAGTCGGCGGAAGGCGAGCACCAAAAAAATCCCGGCACCACTTGATGCGTCAAGCACCTTTGCGCTGACCCTGTCTTTCACCGCAGCGAAAGACTGATCAACCATCAGTGCTGCGATGCTGCGTGGTGTGTAGTGAACGCTGGTTTGTTTCGCCGTGAGCGGGTCGGCGCGGTGGCTGAAGCTCTCGTAGACCTGACTAAGCACGCCCACCGGGATATGTGCGAAGTTCAGGTCGCCCCAGTCGAGTTCCGGCTGAAAGCCGCCTCCCACTTCACGCCAGCCACGCAGGATGGCCTGTAGATGATCGAAGATGCGCTTCCCAACGAGGCGCTGAGTTCTTGTATAGAAGGCCAGATACGCACGCTCGCGCGCGTTGCGGTCATCCGCCGGAATGGATTCATCAATAAGCGAGAGGAAGTCGCCGTTAAACGTAGCGTCCAACCATGCGGATGTCTGTGCGGCTTTTTCCGGGGATGAAAAGGCGTCTTTCAAGTCATTTGCCGCCGGGCAAATGCCTTCGCTTCCATCACGCTCATCTTCCAGCACGATCCGGCGATCAATCAGAAAGCGGAAGAATAGTGCGCGGCCAGCCATCGAGAGCACTTCCAACGGTGCCAGCCGGCTTTTGCCCTCTTTGGGAACGAATTCGTTCGTTGTCTGCGTGAGCAGTCCGAAGATCTCCCTAAAGATGTAGTCCGAGCCGCGCAGCTCTTTGTTCTTCGCGAAGGTGCCGTGCACGAGACTTTGAAAAAAGAACGGTGCCGTGGCTTCCTGTTCCACGATGGTTTGGATGGGCGCTGTGGCCGTCAACTTGTGAAAACCTATGGGATAAATCTCCAGCGAGCCGGGGCGGACAACACCAAGCCACGCGGGATCACTGCGGTTGGCGAGTTGGTGTTGAAGTTTTGCGAGCGTGGCGGCGTCGGCCTTCGTGTCGCCACACGCATCAAGAATGTAGAGCAGTGCCGTGCCCTGATGTTCTGCCACCGCTGTGACTGGCAGCGGCTGCGTCCCGCCGCCGCGCTTGGGGAGAAGGTCGAGATAATCGAGTTGTTCCGGCTGCGACAATGCCTCATCCAACCGGATGAAACTCGTGCATCCGTAAGCGCCAAGGCGGTCAGCCAATGGGCGGTCATCAACTTGGTCTGAGTGGTTCTTCCTCATTCTTTGTCGGTCATTCGTGCATCGCTCTGTCTGCGGACAGAATTATCCAAACATCAAACCATTCGAGACGGAAATAGTGAACGTGCGCCAGCGACCTGATCAACTGGTTCCGGTTTTGGCATTCGCCTTCCTCAACTCACCGCGATGACCTTGCTCTGTCTCATATTGACAGTAGCGATTATTTTCTGCAACACCGAATGCGGCCTGCGATCATCCGAGGGCGGACAGGCGCGATTCCTCTGCGGAGCTTGGGCGCCAAAGATTGTGGAATGCGGATTCCACCGTGTGCGCCAACGGCTTCCACAGAGTCAGCGCGGACAAAAAAGGAAAGGCGCTGGCAGTCAAGGATGGGCTGGCGCTGTGTGGGATCAGCGATGTCAGCCCCGCCGGGTGAAATGTAATAAGCCCCGGCACTGCCAGCGCCTGAAAGATCATGTGAGCGCGCTCTTGATCGTCTCGATCAGGCTCTTGTCCGCGTCGGAGGTGGCTTCGGCCAGCTTGGCCTTCAATGTCGCCAGCGCGTCCGCGGACAGCGCGGTCTTGGCCTCTTGCACGCCGGCGACGACGTTGTGGAGCGTGTCGCGGCTGTCGCGCCACAGGTGCCAGGCGGTGTAGCCGAGCGCGCCGGCCACGGCGGCTCCCAGCGCGACGATGATGGATACGACGATGGCCTTGAGCATCATTGCCAACGCGACCGCAGTGGCGCCGACGGTGCCGGCCACGAGGGCTACCTTCCAGCCCGCGCCGAAACCGAGCCAGATCCACGCCGCAAAACATCCGGCTGCCGCGAGCAGCAACGTGGCCCCGACGCCGCCGATGACGAGTTGCGCCTTGCGCAGCACTTCGTTCTTCAGGTCGGCGACTTGCTTGGTCAGCTTGTTGCGCTCGGCTGCGGCTGCGATTAATTGCGCGTCACGTTCTTTCACTTGAGCGGTGTAGGACTTCACCTGCTCGTCGTGAGCGGCGCGGTCGGCCTTGATTTTCGCCTCGAGCTCGGTGACCTGGCTCTTGGCGACGGCGAGATCGTTGAGCGTGGCGTCCAACTGGCTGTCGGCCTGGTCGAGCAACGGCACGGCTGCGGGCGCGTCGTCGGCCTTGGCCTTGGCGCGGCCGGCCTTGACGTTGGATTGCGCGGCGGCGGCGTCCACGGCGGCGGAATCGATGGCGGAGGCGGTCGCGGAGGTGGAGGGCTTGGGCGGCATCGGCGGGATGTTCGCCACGGGCTGGGGTTGGGTGGCGCATCCGGCGAGCACGCACGCGGCGATGATGACGAGGGAGAACGGTTTCGTCATTTGTACTCCACGAACGGGATGCGGCTGAACAGGACGAACTGAAAGGTCTTGCCGCAGTGCATGCCGAACTCGACCACGAGCGGATACCAACTGACGATGCGGATGCGTTTGACGTGCAGCACCGGGGGATGCTCCGGCGTCGGATGGCAGACGCATTGTGAAAAGCTCATGGGTCAGCATGGCGGCGGAGTGGGGGGATGGAGGTCGGTCTTGGAACCGATGCGCGGGCAGTTTTGGGCGATCTGGTGCACGGTCTCGCGCACCTCCTGGAGGAGCTTCAGTTGCTCGTTGCCGCTGGCGAGTTTCGAACCGTGTTCGACGACGGTGCCTTCGAGGCGATCGAACCGGTCATAGAGATACTTCAGCGCGATCCCGAGCAGCCCGAGGCCGCCGGACAGGATATAGGAGAGCGGGAGCTTGACTTCCGTTTCGCCGAGCACACCGATGAAGGCGACGGTGACATTGTTTGGGGCGCAGGCGATGGATAGTGCGATGCCGATGCCTGACAAGCACATCAGGATGATGGTCGTGTGCTTGGCCCTGCGGAGTTTTCTTTCGTTCATCATGTGTTTCGGTTATGACGGAGAATAGAAGGTGGCTGTCGAGTCGCTATAATTGTTTCCACCCGGCCCGGTCACTTTGATTCGGAGTTGAGCTTGCGACGTCGCTGCCACTAAGAACAAGTCCATTGCCGTATTGGGCTCTACCTGACCCTCAGTTGTCCAGTTTACACCACCATCCGATGAGTACTCATTATACATCGTCGTGGCATTCTCAGGCATCGAGGGTGTGGTGTAGAGTTGCTGCCAATACACCCCTTCTTCCACCCAATATGGACTTCCGCTCAATGTCGGCGCATCCGGCTTGGCAGGAACAGGAATAGCCTCAATCGCCCCCGTCGCTGCGCTGTAGGCGTGGACCGTGCCGACGATGTTGGACTGCCCTTCCTTCGCGCGCAAATACTTGCCCTCGTCAGCCGAGACAGGCGTATACGTCGACGACGTAGCGCTGCTGATATCGCTCCACCCCGTGGCGCCATCGTCCGAAACCTGCCATTGCCACGAGGCGTGGCTCGGCGTCGGGTAACCGGCATACGTTCCTTCGACGGCGGTGAGTTGAACGTCAACCTGCGCCGTGCCAGTGATCGTAGGCACGGCCGTATTGCTCGGGGCGACATTGCAGTGTCCGAGATCAAGCCAGTTCGCTTCGCTGGTGATGTCCCCTCCCAGAAACAAGTGGATGTGCCCGCTGTCGGTCTGCTTGACTTTGAACGCCACCGTCAGCGCATGACGCGCGGCCATGTCTGCGACGGTCTGCACGTCCGCGAGCCAGCCGGACGAAATACGACCCGCAGAGTCCGCCTTCGGGATGGCGTTCGCCGTCGGTGTCGCGGTGGCCACTTCATCGCTGCCGCCGTGTTCGTGGCTCGAGGCAT
>JBAZIR010000221.1:0-9848 GCA_041651735.1 Verrucomicrobiia bacterium
CACGTGCCGCTGTTCATTTGCTTCATCCTGCCCGGCGGCGAACTGGTGTTTGCCGACACGCACGACGCGTTCAAGGTGTTGCCGTCGGAAGAGATGGCGAAGGAACTCGAAAACGAGCTTGGCAAGGATACGGTCTATTTCAAGCCCGACACCTCCGTGCCAAAGCAGGAAAACGGTCGTGAGCGGTGGCAGCGGCGGGGATCGGGCGATTAGGCGGGGGAGGGATACAGCAGATCACCAGGCAAATGTGCCGCCAGCGGTGAGTGAATCAATGGCGGAGACATTTCTTGCTTCGGTGCGGGGCCATCTGGCGGAGGATGCCGGCCACGAAGAAGCCCGTGCGTCCGAACTGGCCGTGCATCATGCAGCGTGCCATGCCTTGCATGTGGGCCGCCATTCGTCCCCACCGCGTGTTGAGTGTTTCGATCTTCACAATTACTTAGACAGATTCGAGACCCAGTTCATTCAGCCGTGCAGATGAATTTGCGTCTCATGGTGTTGTGTTCCCTGCGTTCCACGCCAGCCGCTTATTGCTTCGGAATGAACAGCTTCTGGCCGATGAAAACGGTATCACTTTTGAGGTTGTTGGCCTTCTTGATGGCGTCAATGTTTGTGTTGTAAGCCTTGGCGATGACACTGAGCGACTGGCCTTTTTCGACAACGTGCTCGTAACCCTGCTCGCTGCCGCCGGCTGGAGCGGCGCCGGCTGCGCCGGGACTGGCGCTGGTCCGCTTGCCGGTGGGTACGCGTCCAGCGGGAGCGGCGCCGCCACCCGATGAACTCGCGCGGCGCGAGATACCACTGGCAGAGCCGCCCATCTTTTGGATTTCGGCAGTGACTTGGCTGATGATGACCTCGGTATCATGCTTGCGCGCGGCCTCCACGGCATTGATGCGCGAGTCGAGCCGCTGGATTTCCGAGGCGGCAACGCCGCCGCCCGCCGCCGCCGCAGCGATTTGCTGGCGAACAGCGGCGACTTCCTGGTGGAGCCGCTCGTAGTTGACCTGCAATGCCTGTACGTCGCCCGCGGCTTTGTTGACGCGCTCTTCGAGAACGCGCATGTCGGCGCGGAGATTGGAGATGGCCGGGTCCTCGACCGTGCCGCGGCGCTGTGTGTAACCGGTGGTTTCACAGGCGACCAACACGACGGTGAGGCTGGCGAAAATCAAAGCTGCGGTGCGATAAGGTTTCATGGTGCGTAATAAATGATCGGGCTTATTGCTTCAAAAGTGTCCTGAACTCTTCCTCGTTCAATATCTTGATACCAAGTTGGCGCGCTTTGTCCAGCTTGGAACCCGCGTCGGCGCCGACGACAACGAAGTCGGTCTTCCTGCTGACGCTGCTGCTGACGCTCGCGCCGGCTTCGCGAATGAGACGTGTGGCGTCATCGCGCGACAACGTGGGTAAAGTTCCCGTGAGCACGAAGGTCTTGCCCGCAAGTGGCTGCGCGGTAGCAGCGGGCGATGCGGCTGCCACCGCAGCGGTCGGGTTGATGCCAAGCTGATGAAGCCGATGGAGAATCTTCCTGCCGCCGGCAGACGCAAAGAAATTCAGCACCGATGCGGCAGCGACAGGACCCACCTCCGCGAGGCTGGCCTTGGCGCCGCTTTTCTCAAGGCGCGCTTCGATGTCGGCGATCTCAGCGGTGAGCGCAGCATGTTGTTTTTTGCGGAGTTCCTGTTCTTCGATGTTCTTGGGCGGGTTCTTGCGTGACTTGGGAGAGATGGCGTCGCGCTCGGTCTTTTTATCGCCAAGGTCGCGGATGTCCCGGAGGATGGCGGAGGTTGCGAGTTCGTCCAGCGAGGCGTGGACTTGCGCGAGTTGCCAGGCGGTTTGCTCGCCGGCGTCGGGGATTGCCAAAGCGTGAATCCAGCGGTGCAACGGGGCCTGCTTCGCGCGCTCCAGCGCCTCAACAACCTTGGCCGCGTTCTTCTCGCCGAAGACGCGCGGTTCATCGCCGGTTCCGAGATTGAGTTTTGCGAGATGGTCCTTGGTGAGGTCGAAAAGGTCGAGTGGTTCGCTCACCAATCCGCGGTCCACGAGCTTTTCGGCCACGATGCCGCCGAGGGATTCAATATCGAGCGCCTTGCGCTGGGCGAAGTATTCGACGCGCCTCGTCTTCTGAGCGGGACAGGCGGCGACGTTTTGGCAACGCCAGGCGACTTCCTCCGTCTCGCCGCCAGAAACCTTTTCCTTCGCGATGGGCCCGCCGCAAGCAGGACACTTGGCGTGAATATGGGCGGCGAAATCGAATTCCTTCGCATCCTTGGGTCGCTTGGATTTAAGGACTTCGAGAACTTCGGGGATGACCATGCCGGCTTTGCGGATGACGACTGAGTCACCGATGCGAATATCCTTGCGGCGGATTTCGTCCTCGTTATGCAGCGTGGCGCGCGAAATCGTCGAGCCTTGGACGAAGACTGGATCGAGTTCGGCCACAGGCGTGAGCACACCGGTGCGACCGACCTGAATAGTGATGCCACGCAGCACCGTCTCGGCGGGCGTGATCCACGGGACGGGCTTGTGGACAATGGCGTAACCGGGGGCGCGCGTTTTCGATGGGATGCGCGCCCAGTCGGCGAGCCGGTTCACTTTGAGCACAATACCGTCAATGTCGTAAGGCAACTGGCGGCGAAGGTCGCGAGACTCGTCATAGTGCGCAACGACTTCGTCGGCGTAAACACGCAGCACCTCGTCCATGTCCCGGCAGAGCCACCAGCGGCGTTGTGTGGGCAATCCGAGTTTGGCCAGCGCATCGAGCGCCTCTGCGTGGGTTTCCCACGAAATGCCTTCACAAGCGCCGAGGGCATAGAAGACCACGCTGATGGGCCGCTGCGCGACGAGGCGCGGGTCGAGTTGCTTGAGCGTGCCGGCGGTGGCGTTGCGGGCATTGGGAAAAGTCTTCTCGCCGGCGGCTTCGAGCCTGGCGTTGAGAGCGTCGAAATCCTTCGTGGCGATGTAGGCCTCGCCGCGCACTTCGAGCAACGCAGGAGGGTTCTTCAACTTCAGTTCCAGAGGAATGCCTCGGACGGTCCGGAGGTTGCCTGTGATGTCGTCGCCGAACTGTCCATCACCCCGTGTGACGCCGAGGGTGAGCTTCCCGTGGCGGTATTGGATGCCGATGGAAACGCCATCCACTTTCGGCTCGATGACGTATTCCACGTGGTCCCGGCCGAGGTGTTTGCGGATGGTTTTATCGAATTCCAACAAACGGGGCAGGGTGTTCTTGTCCTGGAGGACGTTGCGTTTCCCGCGGTCGGGTTCTTCGGCTGTGTCTGGATGCTCCGATGCGTCGACTTTTTCCAGCGAGAGCATCGGCTGGACGTGCTTGATGCGGGTGAAGCCCTCGGTGGGAGCGCCGCCGACGCGTTGGGTGGGCGAATTGGGCGTAACGAGGTCGGGGAACTGTTTCTCAAGTTCCTGCAACTCGCGGAAGAGCGTGTCGTATTCGAAATCAGTGACGGCCGGCTGCGCGAGCACGTAGTAACGATGGTCGTGCTCGCGGATTTGCTCGCGCAGTTCGCGGATTCGTTGATCGGCTTGGGCGCGCGTCATGTCAACGAACAGAGTATGCAGACGGGCGCAGTTGGAAAGCTCTTTTTGGATGCCACACGGCGGCGCTGTCAGCTTAAAGTGAGGCGCAGAACGCGCCGGTGATGATGAAGAGCAGGAACATTGCAGCGCCGATGGCGACGGTGAAGGGAATGGCCTTGTCGTGGGGCGTGTCCATCAGTTTCGGCAGGCCGAGGTAAAGAACGTAAATGGCGTAGAAGAGCGCAAGCACCAGAAGTTGTCGCAGCATCGGCACGACGAGGAGAATGCCAGCGACCCAGACCGCGATCCACGCGAAGCCGGCCAGCTTCACGGCGTTGGCGAGATTCGTCGTGGAGCGGAAAGTTGGTGTCAGTTGGTTGATGAGAAAGGCGGTGACGTACACGCTGCCAAGCGATAGCGCGTAGTAAAGCGCGACGCGGCCAACTGCCCTGGAGATGCCGATGGGAATCTCGCCGATGGGCAGTTGCGTGGAGTACATCGAGATGATCTGACCGACAAAATGCGCGAGCGCCGGCATGGCGGCAGCAGCGAGCAGGTAGCGCGTGTAAACCTCCTTGACCGTCAATTTCTCCCGCTTGATGGCATCCCATTCCTGGTTGGGTTCCATCAGGATGTTCTTGATCCGTGGGACGATCAAATTGAGGTCTATACGCATGGTCAGTTTCGTTAGCCGCAGACTTTGCCTCACACGGCGGACAGACGCAAATCCGAAAACAAGCTGATATTGCAGGGTTGCGTGGTTGGCATCGTTTCAGAATCGGTTTTCTGTTGCTGCGGGGCAGGGCTTTACGCATAGTCCCCCGGCAAAACTATGCCCAAGCGCACTGACATTCATAAGATTTTGATTATCGGCTCCGGCCCGATCGTCATCGGGCAGGCGTGCGAGTTCGACTACAGCGGCACGCAGGCATGCAAGGCCCTCCGCGAGGAGGGTCTCGAAGTCGTTCTGGTGAACTCCAACCCGGCCACGATCATGACCGACCCGGAGTTCGCCAACCGCACTTACATCGAACCGATCACTCCGGAAGCCATCGAGAAGATCATCGAACGCGAGCGGCCGGACGCGTTGCTGCCGACGCTCGGCGGACAGACGGGACTGAACACTTCGATGGAGCTTTGGCGGCGCGGCATCCTCGACAAATACGGCGTCGAGATGATCGGCGCGAAAGCCGAGGCGATTGCCAAGGGTGAGGACCGCGACCTGTTCAAGAAGGCCATGCAGCGCATTGGCCTCGACGTGCCGATCAGCGGCGTTGCGCACAACCTTGAAGAGGCGCGTGCTGTGGCGCGTGACATCGGCCGGTTCCCGCTCATCATCCGGCCAGCTTACACTCTCGGCGGCAGCGGTGGCGGCATCGCTTACAACCGCGAGGAGTTCGAAGTGATGGCCGCGCGCGGCATGGATTTGTCGCCCATCTCGGAGATCCTGATCGAGGAATCGCTCGTCGGCTGGAAAGAGTTTGAGATGGAGGTCATGCGTGACCGCGCCGACAACTGCGTCGTCATCTGTTCCATCGAGAACTTCGATCCAATGGGCGTCCACACGGGCGACTCCATCACCGTTGCTCCGATTCAGACGCTCACCGACAAGGAGTATCAGGTGATGCGCGACGCGAGCTTCGCCTGCATCCGCGAGATCGGCGTCGAGACCGGTGGCTCGAATATTCAATTTGCCGTCAATCCTGACAACGGCCGCATGACGATCATCGAGATGAACCCGCGCGTCAGCCGCAGCTCGGCGCTGGCATCGAAAGCCACGGGGTTCCCCATCGCGAAGATCGCCGCCAAGCTCGCCATCGGTTACACGCTCGACGAGATTCCCAACGATATCACGAAGTCCACGCCGGCAAGCTTCGAGCCGACCATCGACTACGTCGTCGTGAAGATACCGCGTTTCACGTTTGAAAAATTCCCGAAGGCCGACCCGACGCTGACAACGCAGATGAAGAGCGTGGGCGAGGCAATGGCTATCGGCCGCACGTTCAAGGAGTCACTGCAGAAGGCGCTGCGCTCGCTGGAGACGGGGCGCTTCGGTCTCGGCGGCGATGGCAAGGCCGTTCGCATCGATGGTCAACTCATCAAGGACGACGACATTCTGCCGGTGGAGGCGATCACCAAGAAGCTCGTCACGCCCAACGCTGACCGCATTTTCTTCCTGCGGCACGCCATGCGCGCGGGCATGACCATCGATCAGATTTTTGACCTGACGAAGATTGACCGCTGGTTCTTGAGCCACATGAAGGAGATCGTGGATTTCGAGGCGGAGCTGGCGAAGGCAAAGAAGCTGGATGGCCGGCTGCTCGAAGCCAAACAAATGGGTTTCTCCGACCGGCAACTCGCGAACCTGACCGGTTCCACCGAGGACGAGGTGCGCGCTGCGCGCAAGAAGGCTGGCATCGTGCCAACCTACCGGCTTGTGGACACCTGCGCGGCGGAGTTCGAGGCCTACACGCCTTACTACTATTCGACCTACGGCGACGAGGACGAGACGCGCCAGAACGACAAGCGCAAGGTCATGATCCTCGGCGGCGGCCCGAACCGGATAGGGCAGGGGATCGAGTTCGATTATTGCTGCGTCCATGCCGCGTTCGCGCTGAAGGAACTCGGCTTCGAGACGATCATGGTCAACTCCAACCCGGAGACCGTCTCGACCGACTACGACACCAGCGACAAGCTTTATTTCGAGCCGCTCACGCTCGAGGACGTGCTGAACATCTACGAGCGCGAGAAATGCTGGGGCGCCATCGCGCAATTTGGCGGGCAGACGCCGCTTAATCTCGCGCTCGGCCTCCAGCGGCACGGCGTCAACATTATTGGGACGTCGCCGCAGAGCATTGAGATTGCCGAAGACCGGAAGTTGTTTGCGGCAATGCTCGACAAACTGAAGATTCCGCAACCGCCGAACGGCCTCGCTACCAACGAAGCCGAGGCGATTGCCGCCGCCACCAAGCTGGGCTACCCCGTGCTCGTGCGGCCGTCGTTCGTGCTCGGTGGCCGCGCCATGCAGATCGTCTATAACGAAGACGACCTCCGCCACTATATGCGCTTTGCCGTTGAGGCGTCACCGGAACGTCCGGTGCTCGTGGATAAATTCCTGGACGACGCCATTGAAGTGGACGTGGACTGCATCGCCGACATCGGCCTGCCCAACGGCGGCCACGTCGTCATCGGCGGCATCTTGCAGCACATCGAGTTTGCCGGCGTCCACAGCGGCGACGCGGCGATGGTCCTGCCGGCGCACACGCTGTCGAAGAAGATTCTCCAGACCATTCGCGACTATACCGATGCGATGGCGCGCGAGCTGAAGGTCGTCGGCCTCATGAACGTGCAATATGCCGTCAAGGACGACATCGTCTATGTCCTTGAGGTGAACCCCCGCGCTTCGCGCACCGTGCCGTTTGTCAGCAAAGCCATCGGCGCGCCCCTGGCCAAGCTCGCCTCCAAGGTCATGAGCGGCAAGACCCTGAAGGAACTGAAGTTCACGAAAGAGGTCACGCCCAAATACTACTCCGTCAAGGAGAGCGTCTTCCCCTTCAACCGTTTCTTCGGCGTGGACATCATCCTCGGCCCGGAGATGAGGAGCACCGGCGAAGTCATGGGCATTGATGGCGACCTCGGCCTGGCCTATGCGAAGAGCCAGATGGCTGCGGGCGTTGCGTTGCCGACCTCCGGCAACGTCTTCATCAGCGTCCACGACGCCGCGAAGACTGCCGTTGCCAAGATCGCGAAGAGCTTTGTCGCCCTCGGATTTCATCTCTTCGCCACCGAAGGCACGGCCAAGGCCCTCACGGCGGCCGGCGTGCCCGTCACGGCGCTCTTCAAACTCGCCGAAGGTCGCCCCAACGTCCTCGACATGCTCAAAAACGGCAAGATCGCCCTGATTATCAACACCCCCACCGGCAGCAAAGCCCCGCGCGAGGACGAGGTGAGAATCCGCTCGTACGCCGTCCAATGCCGCGTGCCCATCATGACGACTCTCACCGGCGCCACCGCTGCCGCCAAGGGCATTGCTGCCCTCAAGAAACACGGCGTCACCGTCTGTAGCTTGCAGGAGTATCACAAGAAGTAGGATCTGTAGCGACGGTCTCTGACCGTCGAAATTGTTGATGCAGTCCGGCGGTCAGAAACCGCCACTACAGGGAAAGATGGAGCGTGACCGCCGGGCGTGCTATTCTTGGACACAACAAGAGTGAGCAATGAAGAGCAACACTTCGTCTCCACTAGTGCGGAGGAAATCGCGTCTCGCTGTGACGAGTTATTGGTTGGGCGTCTCGGTCCTTGTTTTTCAGGGGGGCTTTTGGGTCCTGTGCGGCTTCTTTGGGTTGAATGTGTATGCGGAATGGGTGACATCTGTGGATTTCTTTGAGTTATTCCTTGGCCCAGCAATGTTCTTGCTTGCTTCACTTTCCATGATCGTCGGACCAAGTGCTATCGTCTTTGGTTTTGTCGCATTGGTTGCAATCACCAGAAGCGGGGAAAGTCTCATAGGTCGGCGGGATGCCATCTTCGGCTTGTGTGTTGGAACGGTTCCTGTCGCCCTCTTTCTTATCGTTGCTTTCTGGGCCGGAAGTTACCGCATCTAGACTTGCGCAGTTCGGCGGAACAACAAGTAAACGCCGCGTGAGGGAGCGCGGTCTTCATCACATCGAGCATCCGTGGTTTCCCACGGGCGCGCCTTACGGCGTGGGAAATCGGCTGAGACGGATGAACTCGGCGTAGCGGCGGGTGATGTCGGCGGGGCGGAGGTGTTCGGGAATGTGAAATTCTTTCTCTTCATTCTGCTTTCTTCATCTGCTAAATTGCGATCCACCAAGCAAGCCTGTTGCGCGTATGTGGAGTGCATGCCGCAGACGTTGTGGGGCGCATTTCCGACGCGGCGAAAGGATGTGGAGACAAAATGAAATGTGAGATATCTTCCGAACATCTTAAGATTGCCAAAGCGAACAGTCTTACTTCC
Organism: Verrucomicrobiia bacterium; assembly: GCA_041651735.1. Lineage (GTDB taxonomy): Bacteria > Verrucomicrobiota > Verrucomicrobiia > CAIQCK01 > CAIQCK01 > CAIQCK01. The sequence goes on from JBAZIR010000221.1 coordinate 8,513, forward strand.
GTCCTAAACAGCACGAAGTGGGATGAGCTTTTTCGTGCATTGGAGGAGATTCAGAATTCTCTGGATTTCAGGCGTAAAGACATCCGGTTTTCGGACGACCCGGCTTGGGACGGCGACATATATCATGTGTTCGGCTTGTCGCAGTTCATCGAGTGGATGGAGATCAGATCGGAGATGCCGGACTCCTTGACTGAAATGGTTCGAGAACTTGGTGTCCCATTTGAACAAGTTGAGACCGGAATTCGAATTTATGGTTATTTGAGACCGGGATGCTCGCCTGCGTGGGCGGGATGATTAGTTGCCCAGCATCCGTGTTAATCTGTGTACATCCGTGGTTTCCCACGAGCACGCCTCACGGCGTGTGGAAGTGGCTGAGGCGGATGAATTCGGCGTAGCGGCGGGTGATGTCGGCGGGGCGGAGACGTTCGAGACGGTTGAGGCTGAAGCTCTCAACGTCATAGCTGGCCACGACGCTGCCGTGAACGATGGCGCGGCGTAGAACGGCGGGCGTGGCCCGGCCGGCGCGCGCCACGTAGCCGATGAGCGCGCCCGCAAAACAGTCGCCGGCACCAGTTGGATCGTGGAGGTCTTCGAGCGGGTAGGCCGGGGCGCTGAAAAAGTCGCCGTTGGAGAACAGGAGCGCGCCGTGTTCGCCTTTCTTGATGACGGCGAATTTCGGTCCCATGCCGAGGAGGGCGCGGCCGGCTTTGATGAGGCTGGTCTGGCCGGTAAGCTGGCGGGCCTCGCTGTCGTTGAGACAGAGGGCATCTACACGCTTGAGCAGCTTCATCAGGTCGGGCTTGGCGGTCTTGATCCAGAGGTCCATCGTGTCGCAGAGGACGAACTTTGGACGGCGCATCTGGTCGAGGACGCGGTGCTGAAGGGATGGATGGATGTTGCCGAGCATGACAAACGGCGCGGTGGCGTAGTTGGCGGGCAGGGTGGGGTTGAACCGCTCAAAAACGTTGAGGGCCACGGAGACCGTGCGGCGGGTGTTGTAGTCCCACTCATAGACGCCGGACCAACGGAAGGTCTTGCCCTCGGCCACCTGGAGGCCCGCGAGGTCAATGCCGCGCTTACGCAGGAGGTTGGTGAATTTCTTGGGGAAATCGGTGCCGACAACGCCCACGAGCTTGACCGGCGCGAAAAAACTGGCCGCGACGCTGGCGTAACTGGCCGAGCCGCCCAGCATATCGGTGTGGGTCTCCACCGGTGTTTGCACGGTGTCCAACGCGATCGAACCAACAATGACAACGCTCATGATTTATTCCTGGTTTGGTTTCTTCTGTAGCGGCGGTCTCTGACCGCCGGGTTGTTCTTCAATCATAGTCGGCGG
>JBAZIR010000222.1:0-9844 GCA_041651735.1 Verrucomicrobiia bacterium
GTCCAGAACAATTCACGCGGCTGGCGGGTTTCGTATTGAACCGGCAAACGCTAACAGAACAGCAGGCTGCGCCGGCGTTGACATGCCGATGGCCGGCGTTTATACCGCACAGCCATGCTCAGGCAAAGGAGAACACTTATGCGCCGCTTCACTGTCATCGTTACACCACTTCTGCTCGCTGCGACCATCCTAGCTGCCGAGCTGCCCGACCCCATCATCCCGGACGCAGGCGACACAAAGCCCCCACGCCGCACGCTGGGCCGTGTATTCCAGAAGCTCAAGGCCGGCGAGGACGTTGGCATCGCTTACTTCGGCGGCAGCATCACGGCCGCGTCGGGCTGGCGGGTGAAGACGTTCACGTGGTTCAAGGAGACGTTCCCGAAGGCGAACGTGCGCGAGATCAATGCCGCCATCGGCGGCACCGGCAGCGACCTCGGCGCGTTTCGTTGCGGCGCAGAGGTGATCGCGCAGCGGCCAGACCTGGTGTTCGTGGAGTTCAACATCAACGACGGCAGCCCAAAGAACGATTTCCGCAAGGCCACGATGGAAGGCATCGCGCGCCAACTCTGGTCATCGCCGACGAAACCAGAGATCGTCTTCGTCTATACGACAAGCCGCGATCTGAACTGCAACCGCGGCAGCCATCCGGCCGTGGCGAAGCACTACAACATACCCGACATTGACTTGCAGCCGCCGCTGGTCGAAGCGCTCAAGCGGCCCGACCTGCCGAAGCCGACCGAAGCGCAGCTTAAGAACCCGAAGTTGAACTGGAAGGCCGTGGGTCAGGTTTTTATGCGCGACTCGGTTCACCCGAATGATCTCGGCCACACGATCTATACCGACACGGTCGTCGCGTATTTGAAGACGCAGATGGATGCGAAGCCATTGCCAGCGCCGGAGCTGCCCAAGCCGCTGGTGACTGACGAGTTTGGCAATGGCCGACTCGTGCCGCCGGGCGGCGCGAAACTCTCCGGCAATTGGGAAGTGCTGCCGCCGGACGCAAAGAACGGCCTGTTGAAACGCTACGCGCACGGCACGATCAATGCGCGCAAGGCTGGCGATTCACTGGAATTCGAGTTCGAGGGCACGGCGATTGGCATCTTCGAGAATGTCCAGAAGGACGGCGGCAAGTATGAGTGGACGATAGACGATGGCAAGAACGAGCCGGCCGACAAATACTACGGCGGTCCGAAAGGCTGCAAGCACGGCAAGGTGGATACCGCGCCGGGGCCGTATTTCGCGCGCAACCACTACGCGATGCTCGCGTGTGGTCTTGCACCGGGCAAGCACACGTTGAAGATCAAGGTGCTGGAGGAACGCGACAAGACCAGCACCGGCAATCGGCTGCTGATCGGCTACTTCATGGTGGCGGGAGCAAAATAGCGCTGCCAGAGCCGCTCGCGCGGCGAAGAAGAATCAACACAAGCCCCCTCCCTACAGGCGCAATCCACACAAAAAAATGGTGGAGCCGAGGGGAATTGAACCCCTGACCTCCTCAATGCCATTGAGGCGCTCTACCAACTGAGCTACGACCCCAGCCAAACAGCGCGCGGCACCCTAAAGACGCCCACAGCCAAAGTCAACGGAAAATCCAGTTTCGCCCTCAACAACGGGTGTTACCCTTGAGGCAACAGGCCGCGCGACGCCAGCGCCGAGCGCAGCGCCGCCGCGTCGGTGAAAGGCACCGCGTCCATGCCAACGGCCAGCGCGCCGGCAACATTCTCCGAGCGGTCGTCCACAAAGAACGCATCCGCCGGCTTCACCGCCAGTTTGGCAAGAGCGCGCCTGTATATCTCAGCTTCCGGCTTGGCGCACCGTTCGCGGAATGACAGGACCATGTGGTCAAAGAGCCGCATGAAATCCCAGCGCGCCATGACCCAGTCAATATGCATCTCGTTGGTGTTCGACAGCAACGCGATCGGCACGCGGCCTTTCAACTGCCGCACCAACGCCACCGTCTCGGGAATCTCCGTGAAAATGTCCGACCAGAGTTCGGCGAATTCCTCGAATCCGCCGCGAAAACCAAGCGCCACGCGCGCGTGCTCATAAAACTGATGTGACGTGAGCCGGCCGGATTCATAGTCGCTGATGTGCGGCGAGGTGGCGATCCAGCGGATCATGCGCACCGGATTCGCATCGCAGCAGGCGCCCGCGCCCTTGCAGACGGCTTCCCAGTCGAAATTCAGCAGCACTTTGCCAAGGTCAAAAAAGACGGCGCGGGTCATCGGAGGAGCTTTCGGATCGCCTCGCGGTTGGCGCGGACGATGCCGCGCTCCGTGATGATGCCTGTGATGTATTTGGCAGGTGTCACGTCAAAGGCCGGATTGCGCGCGATCGCGCCTTCCGGCGCGATTTTCACGCGGCGGATCTTCCCAGCCTCGTCGCGGCCCGTGATGAACAACACCTCATCGGCAGAACGCTCCTCGATCGGGATGTCGTCGCCGCTCTTGCAACGCGGATCGAAGGTCGAGGTCGGCGCGGCGATGTAAAATGGCACATCATTCTCGTATGCCAGCACGGCCTTTTCGTAGGTGCCGATCTTGTTCGCCGTATCGCCGTTGGCCGCAATGCGGTCGGCGCCGGTAATGACCACATCCACCTCACCGCGGCGCATGTAGAAGCCAGCGGCGTTGTCGGGGATAATGGCGTGGGGCACGCCTTCCTGCGTCAGTTCCCAACTCGTCAGGTTCGCGCCCTGACAACGCGGCCGGGTCTCATCCACCCAGACAAACACTTTCCGGCCCTTGCGATGCGCGAGATAGACCGGCGCGGGCGCGCTGCCCCACTCCTGCAATGCAAGCCATCCGGCGTTGCAGTGCGTCAGCATTCGCGTGCCGTTCTTCAGCAATTTCAGGCCATTTCGCGCGATCCGCTCGCCAACCTGCGCATACCAGTCGCTGATGGCGTTGGCTTCGGCCACGGCGGCACGCTTCGCTTTCGCGGGCGGCATCGCTTCGATCCGGGCCATGACGCGGTCGAGATTATGTTTGAGGTCGTTGGCCGTTGGCCGCGTCGTCACAAGCGTTTCATAAACCTTCCGGACGTGACGCCAGAACCCGTTGGAATCGTCCGGCGCTTCGAGACAGCCTTGCGCGAGCCCGAACGCCGCCACTGCACCGATGGTGCCGGCCCCGCGAATGGTCATATCGCGGATGGCTTCGGCGGTGTCGCGATGGGTCAGCAGATCCTTGATGGCGAAGCGATGCGGCAGCAGCGGCTGGTCAATGACCTGCACCACGCCGCGCCCATCACGCTCGATCATCCAGGACGCCCGGTAGTTTTTGCCAAAGACTTTCATGTGGGTGTCTTCCATAGCACAAGGCAAAGAGGCCGGGCAAGAGGGAGAGGGCAAAAAAGCACGAGGCCCGAGTCCTTTCGGACTCGGGCCTCGATAGACCCGGCAACAACCTACTCTCGCGCAAGCTATACAGGCACTACCATCGGCGAGACAACGTTTCACGGCCGTGTTCGGAATGAGAACGGGTGGGACCGCTGCTCTATGGTCACCGGGAAAACTGGTTTATCAAAAGAACCCTCGGGTTCTTTGAAAACGACATACTGGTAGAGGGAGACCTCTTACGCTGTTTTTTAAAATCACTTACTTTCCCAGGGGGGAAAGGAAAAGTGATCAAGCCGCACGGCCGATTAGTATCGCTTAGCTGAACGCATTGCTGCGCTTACACTTGCGACCTATCAAACGGGTGGTCTCCCCGTGGCCTTTAGGCATCTTACGATGCGGGAGTCAATATCTTGGGATGAGCTTGGCGCTTAGATGCTTTCAGCGCTTATCTCTTCCGGACGCAGCTACTCAGCGCTGCCGCTGACGCGACAACTGAAACACCGGAGGTCCGTCTCTTCCGGTCCTCTCGTACTAGGAAGGGAACCCCTCAAGACTCCTGCGCCCACAGTGGATAAGGACCGAACTGTCTCACGACGTTCTGAACCCAACTCGCGTGCCGCTTTAACCGGCGAACAGACGGACCCTTGGGACCTTCTCCAGCCCCAGGATGCGACGAGTCGACATCGAGGTGCCAAACCGGGCCGTCGATATGAACTCTTGGGCCCGATAAGCCTGTTATCCCCAGCGTACCTTTTGTCCGTTGAGCGATGGCAATTCCACATTCAACCACCGGATCACTTGGACCTGCTTTCGCATCTGCTCGACTTGTAGGTCTTGCAGTTAGCCTGGCTTCTACCCATATGCTCTCGGCACGGTTGCAAACCGTGTTGAGCCAAGCATCGTACTCCTCCGTTACCATTTGGGAGGAGACCGCCCCAGTCAAACTGACCTGCTGGCACTGTTTCCCACCTGGCTTACAGGTTGGGGTTAGACGCTTAGTTAGCGAAGAGTGGTGTTTCACATTGCGGCTCAGGGACAACCGAAGCCATCCCTTCAAAGCCTCCCACTTACTCTAAGCATCACGGACCAAACGCCAATACCAGCTTACAGTAAAGGTGCATGGGGTCTTTCCGTCCTACTGCGGGCAGGCGGCATCTTCACCGCCACTACAACTTCGCCGAGCACCTCTTGGAGACAGCGGAGCCTTCGTTACAAGATTCGTGCAGGTCGGAACTTACCCGACAAGGAATTTCGCTACCTTAGGACCGTTATAGTTACGGCCGACATTCACGGGGACTTAGGTTTAATGCTTCGCCCTTGCGAGCTGACATCTCCCCTTAATCTTTCCGCATTGGTCACTTGTCACTCCCTATACGTCGTCTTCACGACTTCGCAGAGAGCTGTGTTTTTGTTAAACAGTCGCGGCTCCCACTTTACTGAGACCCAATGGCACAACATTGCTGCAGCACCATTAGGCACCCCTTCTTCCGAAGTTACGGGGCTAATTTGCCGAGTTCCTTCAAGAGGGTTCACTCGCGCGCCTGAGTCTACTCGACTCGCCTACCTGTGTCGGTTTGCGGTACGGTCACCCTAGAAGCTCACAACGAAGCTTTTCTCGGAAGTCTGGCATCATGTAATCCCCCTTGTCCGTGGACTCAGGGTCCCCAGCTTTCAGAGTCGCCCTTGCGGGCTGCCCGCCGGATTTACCTGGCAAGCCTCCTACGGCCTTAGACGAGGACATTCAACACCTCGCTACATTAGCCTACTCCGTCACTTCGCTGCTGATAACGCCTCTAAGGTGGTGCCGGAATATTGAACCGGCTGTGCATCGCCTACGTCTTACGACCTCGGCTTAGCTTCCGACTAACCCTGGGCGGACGAACCTTCCCCAGGAAACCTTAGGCTTACGGCGAGCACGATTTTAACGTGCTTTATCGCTACTCATGTCTGCATCCTCACTTCCATGCGCTCCACGGTCAGTTCCCTTCCCGCTTCGACGCTGCATGGAACGCTCCTCTACCCAGCAAGCCAAACGCATTCAGCTTGCTGCCGTGGCTTCGGTTCCAGATTTAAGTCCCGATCATTTTCGGCGCGAAATCGCTCGATGGGTCAGCTGTTACGCACTGTTTAAATGATGGCTGCCTCTAAGCCAACATCCCCACTGTCTGAGCAACTTCACATCCTTTCCCACTTAATCTGGATTAGGGACCTTAGCCGACGATCTGGGCTGTTGCCCTCTCGACGATGAAGCTTATCCCCCACCGTCTGACTGCCGTGGTACGGCAACCCGCCATTCGGAGTTTGATTGGGTTCGCTAGCCTGGTGGGGCCGCTAGTCCATTCAGTGCTCTACCTGCGGGCGCTAGTTACACGACGCTAGCCCTAAAACTATTTCGAGGAGAACCAGCTATCACGGGGCTTGATTAGTCTTTCGCTCCTACTCTCAGGTCATCGGACAATTTTTCAACATTGAGCCGTTCAGGCCTCCAGCTGGTGTTACCCAGCTTTCACCTTGCCCAAGAGTAGATCGCCTCCGCTTCGGGTCTGTTGCCAGCGACTCGGTCGCCCTATTCGGACTCGCTTTCGCTACGCCTGCGCCGCATAACGGCTTAGGCTCGCCACTGGCAATAACTCGCAGACTCATTATGCAAAAGGCACTCCGTCACCCGGCTTGCGCCGGGCTTCGAAACCTTGTAGGCAAACAGTTGCAGGTACTATTTCATTCCCCTCAAAGGGGTGCTTTTCACCTTTCCCTCACGGTACTAGTTCACTATCGGTCGCCAAGGAGTATTTAGCCTTGCCCGGTGGTCCGGGCGGATTCAAGCAGTGTTTCACGTGCACCGCCCTACTTGGGATACCGCTAGGCTCCTTTGCGCTTTCGACTACGGGTCTATCACCCTCTATGGCCGGCAGTTCCATGCCGTTCGTCTAGCGCTCTGGATACCACATTACGGTCCCGCAACCCCAGCCTGACAAGTCAGGCTGGTTTAGGCTGTTCCGCGTTCGCTCGCCACTACTGACGGAATCAATTTCTTCTTATTTTCCTCCGGTTACTGAGATGTTTCACTTCACCGGGTATCGCTTCGTTGGACTATGAATTCATCCAACGATGGTCGGGTATTACCCCGATCGGGTTGCCCCATTCGGAAATCTCCGGATCAAAGCGTGCTCGCCGCTCCCCGGAGCTTATCGCAGTTGACTGCGTCCTTCATCGCCTCTTGGCACCAAGGCATTCACCGTTTGCCCTTAGTAGCTTGATCACAAAGTGTTCTCTCAGCCGTGCAACGCAAAACGCTACACGACGAGAAAGATCACTCAGCGTAAGTTGTTACTACCCTACTACCAGTATATCGTTTTCAAAGAACCCGCGTACCGGCGTTTTGCCGGCACCGAAATTCGTCTATCGGTCTGTCGCCTTCCATGCCACCTAAAGACTGGTGGGCGTGACTGGGCTCGAACCAGTGACCTGCCGCTTATCAAGCGGCTGCTCTAACCAACTGAGCTACACGCCCTTATGAGTCGTTTGCAGCTTCTGGTGGAGGCAACCGGGTTTGAACCGGTGACCTTCTGGTTGCAAACCAGACGCTCTACCAACTGAGCTATGCCCCCAGTTCAAATCCTCGGGTCACTGACGTACGCCTTCTGGCGACCGTTTCATCAAACCCTTGACCGCTATAGAAAGAACAAGGCCGACGTTTCCGTCGGCCCTTGATCACAGACGCATACCTGCGCAGCGTTTTCAGCCTGCCTTCATGCGTCCGAGATCCAGGGCCTCTTGTTTGCCGTCATTCAGTTGCTCGCGGCTTATACTCTACCGAAAGCAAGGACACTATATGTGTGGACCCAAAAAGTGTCAACACTCTAAACACAACTTTTTGAAACTATTTTCAATCTCCCCGTTTTCTGGCTGATTTTCCGCTGTTTTTAGGCTGTCGCACCTGCGTTGACTTGTGGGCCCGTGCTGCGGTAAAGTCCGGCGAACTATGGAACAACTTTGGGCACCGTGGCGGATGCAATACATCCAATCGGCCATCAAGAACAAGAGCGATGAGGGCTGCATTTTCTGCACAAAATCACAGGCCAGTGAGGACGAAAAGAACTTCATTATCATGCGCGACAAGACGTGTTTTGCCATGATGAATCTTTTTCCCTACAACTCCGGCCACCTCATGGTTGCGCCTTACAAACATACCGGTGAACTGGACGATCTCACCGAAACGGAACTCGCTGATCTGATGGTGTTGACGCGGCGTTGCAAGCGGCTCCTCACGACCGTCATCAAACCTGAAGCTTTCAACATCGGCATCAATCTCGGCCGCGTTGCCGGCGCCGGCATCGCCGATCACGTGCATATTCATATCGTGCCACGCTGGAACGGGGACACCAATTTCATGCCCGTCATCGGCGAAACCAAGGTGATTCCCGAGGCCCTCGAACCGCTTTACCAGCGTCTCAAGGCTGCGGTCGCCAATCTCGACTAAATCCATGGCCAGCCATCTTCTCCAATTCGACGATCCGCGGGAGCTATGCGCGCTCTACGCCGACGACCTGCGCAATATCGAGAAGCTCGAAGAGGCGCTCGCCGTCCACATCGTTGCGCGCGACAATTGGCTGAAGATCGAAGGCGATGAAAAGAAGATCGAGCAGGTGCTGCATCTGTTCGAGGAGCTTCGCAACGCCCGCGAGAACGGCATCCAGATTCGCCGGCACGAATTTAATTACGCTCTCCAGTCCATTTGTCGCGACGGCACGGCCAACCTGCGCAAGATGTTTTCCAGCAAGATCGAGGTGTCGCCGCGCAAACGTCCCGTCGCACCCAAAACGCACGGCCAGCAGCTTTACGTCGAGGCCATCCGCACCCACGACATCGTCTTCGGCATCGGCCCCGCCGGCACCGGCAAGACCTACCTCGCGATGGCCACGGCCGTCTCGGCGTTCAAGGAAGACCGTGTCTCGCGCATCATCCTGGCCCGTCCCGCCGTCGAGGCGGGCGAATCGCTCGGCTACCTGCCTGGCACCTACGAGGAGAAAGTCTCGCCTTACCTGCGCCCGCTCTATGACGCGCTCTACGACATGATGCCGGTGGACGAGATCCAGCAGCATATGGAACGGGGCGTCATCGAAATCGCGCCGCTGGCCTTCATGCGCGGTCGCACGCTGAACAACTCGTTCGTCATTCTCGACGAAGCGCAAAATGCCACTGCCGAACAGATGATGATGTTCCTGACCCGGCTTGGCTTTGACTCGCAGTGCGTCATCACTGGCGACATCACCCAGGTGGACCTGCCGCCATCCAAGCGATCCGGCTTGATTGAAGTCCAGGACGTGCTTCAAGATGTGCCTGGTATCGCATTTTGCTATTTTTCGGAAAAAGACGTCGTCCGCCACGAATTGGTGCAGCAGATCATCAAACGTTACGAGGAATACCGCACTCGCGGCCAACCGGAACTCAAGCTCCAAACCACGAACCGCCCCGCCGCCGAACCATGAGCACACCCTCCCCCAAAGCTCCTGCTTCCGCACGGTGGTGGCTCGACCGCAGCCGTATAGCGCGTGCCCTGCTTTTCGCCGCCACGTTCGCCGCGCTGATGGGTTTGTTTTCGGTCGGCGATCTCAGCGGCTTGGTGGACCTTTCGCCCGGCCAGCGTTCACCCCGAACGGTCATCTCCAGCATTGAATTTGATTTTCAAGATCCACTGGCCACCGCGGCCGAAAGCGACCGTGCCGCCGCCGCCGTGCCGCCGGTCTGGCAACTAAACCTCGAGCGCTTTGAGAACAGCTGGCGGCGCATTACGTTGCTGGCGGAGCGGCTTGCCGCCGGTCGCGCGCAAGAGGCCATTGACCGATGGAACGAAAGCTCTCTCTACAAACTGAGTTCCGAGGAAGGCGCCGCCCTCGCCCGTTTTGCCTATTATCGGGATCGCATCCCCAAGGTGGAACGACTGTTACGCGCCTTGGCCGAGACAGGCATCGTGGCTGATCGCGCCGAACTGGAGTTCTCGCTGGCGGGTGGCAATAAACGTATTGTCATCGCTCCGGCAGAACTGACAGTGGACGCCGCAACGTTGCGAACTCCCTCCGAGGCGTTGCAGGTGTTTGAAGCTCAACTGCTTTCCAACCTCCCCGATGTGAAGCCGTCCTTGGCCGCGTGGCGTCAATTGGCCGCCGATGCCCTGCGAGGCAACCTCCAACTCGACCGCGAGAAGACGCGTCTGCGGCAGGATGCCCGCCGCAAGGAAGTGCAACCGGTGCTTCTCCACATCTCCCCCGGCCAAGCCATCGTGTTTCAGAGCCAGGAAGTCACCGGCCAGTCGCTGGAGCTGCTGCGGGCCTATAACACCGAGTTGATCCGCCTTCGTCCGCCTGAAGCGCTCCGCATCGAGTTCTACGGACGGTCGCTCCTGATCCTTGTGGTGCTGATCGCAAGTTGCGGCTACCTCTGGAGCAATCACCCGCAGACGTTCCAGAACACACGCCAGTTGATGCTGTTGGCCAGCCTCGGCAT
>JBAZIR010000223.1:0-9840 GCA_041651735.1 Verrucomicrobiia bacterium
GGTTGTTTTACCGGCTCACACTGCAAAACATCGTCGCCGATCCGTGCCACACCCTGCTGATGTTCGCGCGCAAGGCCGTGATGTTCTGGTTCGTCAACGCCTCGGGTCGCATGTGGTGGGCGGTGGCGTTGCTGCAACTGGTTTACCTTGGTCTCGCGGTGGCTGGCGCAGTGCGGCGCCGGCCGCCGGCCGAACTGCTCACCGTTGTGCTTTACACGTGGGCGCTGCACGCGCTCGTCATCGCTGACGTGCGTTTCGCGCTGCCGGTGATGCCGTATGTCTGCGTGATGGCCGCCGCGGCGTTTCGTTATGAAGACAAGAAGCTGGCTTAGCCTCACAGCCATCGTGGTCGTGGGGCTGGCACTTGGTTTTGCCGGCATCGGTTGGGGCTTGCCGTCGGCACGGCGCGTGGCGTTGCTTGGCGAAAGCCTGACGCAGTCCCGTGCCGCGCTTGCCGCGCGAACTTCGCGCGAACTGGAAACGCGGCGCGACCACGCGGCCATCCTTGCAGCGCAGCCCGCCGAGGAACAGTTCGATCTGCCGCGGCTGGTGCGGCGTTACCTGATGTTCTCCGATTCGCCGGACGAGCCGCTCACGCTGCTGGCGCTGGCGAAGATGCGGCCGCGTCAGTTCGACTTCAACCCGCGCATGGTTGAATACGGCGGTCTGCACGTTTATGGCACCGGCGCGGTGATGACACTGGCTCATGCGCTTGGCTTCGGCCGCATTGCAGGTGATGTTTCTCACTACGCCGACCATCCTGAGCACATCGCTGGACTCTATATCGCAGGCCGGTTGCTCATGGTGCTCTACAACGTCGGCATCGCTGTATTGCTCTTCATGTTCGGCTGCGCTGTAGCGGCGGTCTCTGACCGCCGCGGCCCGGAGCATGATGTGGAACAACCGGCGGTCAGAGACCGCCGCTACAGGCTGGACATTCTCTGCGGTTGGGTGGCGGCATTGATGTGGCTGTTGTCACCGCCGTCGCTTGCGTTCTCGCACATCATCAACCCGCATCTGCCGGCGGCTTTTTACGGAACGCTGGCGGCGTGGCTGGCTTGGCGGGCGGCGGCCGCGCCGAATCTGCGTTGCTGGCTTGGCGCAGCAGCAGCGAGTGGCGCGGCGACGGCGTGCGCGCTGAACGCAGCGATGAGTTTCCTTGTGCTGCCGGCAGTGGCGTTTTGCGCTGCACACGCCGCAGAGAAAACACTGAAGCCTGAGTCCCAACAAACTGGCGGTTGGAGTTCGGGTTTCAGGGTGTTCTCGAAGCTCTGCGCTGTCGTGGCACGTCCGTTGGGGTTGGCGCTGTTGATGGCGGCGGCATTCTATCTGGCGTTGAATCCCTACTGCCTGGCCAACCTCGACGTGCTGCGCGAGGAACTGGCGCGTTTCCGGCAGTTTCGTTCGCCGCTGCCGGACGTGGGGAGTGTTCTTATGTTCTGCGGTGGGCCATTGCCGCACGCCATCGGCGTCGTCGGTTTGGGTGCGACGCTTTTTGGCGCGGTGACGTTGTGGCAGGCTTCCGCCGCGGGCCGCGCACTGGTGAGCTATGCGGTGGCAGGATTGCTGCTCAGCGCGTGGCTTGCTGGTTCGGATGCGAGCGAGGCGCTGAGCGTCCGCTTCGCGATGTTCATACTGCCATTGCTGTGCGTGTTCGTCGCAGTGGCGCTGACCGGTCCGTGGCCGCGCTGGTCGCGAGTCGGCGCGGCGGTACTCATCGCGCTGGCGGCGGTCAGTGCGACGGCGGTGCATCTGGCGAGCTTCACGCGCTCGCCGCGCGACGACGCGGGAGAACTCATCAACCGCACACTGCCGGCGGGCAGCGCGGTGGCGGTGCCGAAATCGCCGGGACCTTACGAGATGCCGGCGTTCGACTTCGTCCGGCTGCGGCTCGTCACCGATCCGAAAGCGCCGCACGAATTCGCGGTGCAGGTGGAGGACGGCAAGAAACCGGCGACGCCGGTTGGTTATGAGTTGGTGGCTGGTTTTCCCGACGCGCGCGTGCAACGACCGACGCCGCTGTCGTTCTCAGGCCGGTTCGCGCGGATTTATCGTCGCGCGGCCTCTCACCAGTAGCCCCACTTGCCGCTCGCCAGGATGTAGCACGCCAACAGCAGGTTGGTGACAGCGTGAGCGATGATGCAGGCCCAGAGCGACCGGGTGCGGTAGTAAATCCAGTTGTAGAGCACGCCGGTGATCATGCCGACGTGCCAGAGGGTGTTGTGTTCGATGCCGAACATCAGGACCGTGACACCGAACGATTCCCACGTGAATGTGCCGAGCGGCACGCTTTGAAAATCCGGCTTCACCAGCCAGCGAATCATCCAGCCGCGCCAGAACAGCTCTTCCATGATGGGCACCACCAGCACCGCGCCGGCGATGCGAAAACACGTGGCCAGCGTGGAACATGGAGCCGGGAGCACGGTCGGGTTGAAACCGCCAACGGTGAAATCGGTCTTGGTGAGACGCAACAGTTCCGGCGCGACCCAAATAACAAGCGCGGCAACGCCAATCAGCGTTCCGAACAGCGCACCCCGGCGCTCGCGCAAGTCGTCGCGCACGCCACGCCACGCCCAGACCAGCGCCGCTGCGACGGCGACCGTCTTAAGCGGGTAGAGCAAAAACACGGATGCGACGCCGGCCTGTTCCATCATCAGAAACACGAGATACACCACAAAGGGGGCGACGTAAGCGGCTGCCGGGTGTCTGACTTGTTTTTGATGGGCCATGATTCTTCGCCACGCATTCTAGCGATGCCGGCCGCAAAGAAACACCAAAAGTTGAAGGAGCGTCCTCTTTGGCCGGACTCGGGAGAGTGGCACGCGGGTAATAGTTGCTCCTGGCGCACGAGGCAATACGGCACATCAGTGTGATGGCAGGTTTGGTGTTGACGGTCAGGAACATCAGCGTAGTCTTTGCGCTGGTGGGTCTATGAAGTTGTACAATGGAGTCCTTGGGAAGTGGGAGCTTTTCTGGCGATGGGGCAAGGTGGATGCAAGCTCGCCGTCTCATTCACCTGTCGAAATCAATATTCCTATCAGCTACCTGCAGCAGTTTTTGAGAGCGGTACGAAATTGCAAAACACCCGGCCTTGAACACTCCCGCAAGGATTGACCACGTGAAACCAACCCATCCACCCGATCAACAATGGCGCAAGATCACACAGGCCATCTCCGACGCTATTGGAGAAGTCGCAACCGCGTAACAAACGGAATCACAGTCGTCAGCCCTGCACCATCCGATCCACGAACCTGTGCTATCGGTCAAATTGGAGGAAGTCATGAAGAACAATGAGGAGGTCAAGGATTTCAGGAGACTTGTTAAAAAGGAGCGCGATGCGATGAATACCGCGCAAGCAAAAACCGCGGCCGCAGAGAAAGGAACACGCAAGGCGTCGGAGGGGGACAAGGAGAAACCGTCGGACGGCGCCAAGGCGACGGACTACGTGGTTTCCACTTCGGGTTGCGCGGAGGAACCGTGGGTGACTTTCACGACGGATGACCGGGTTGGCCTGGCCTTGTCGGGCGGCGGCATTCGCAGCGCCACATTCAATCTGGGCCTGCTACAGGCGTTGAATGAAAAGGGCGTCCTGAAACAGGTGGACTATCTCTCGACGGTGTCGGGCGGAGGTTACATCGGCGGGTTTTGGACACGGTGGTGGCATGCCGTTTCAGAAAAAGAGCCGGAGAAGGCTGGTCAAATAAAGGACTTTCCCCCAGCCACGGAGAAAGCTGACGGCACGGCGGCGAAGAAGCCGAAGGAAATGCCGGAGCCGGCGGCGATCCGGCACTTGCGCGAGTTCAGCCGGTTCTTAATCCCCCGCCAGGGTCTGAACATGGAGTTCTGGAGCGCGGCGATCACGGTTCTATGCGGAGTGGTGACGTCGTTAGTCGCAGCGCTGGCGACGGTGCTCTTGGTGATGGCACTGTGGGCGTTGCTGGCCGCGCAGATGATTGAGTTTTGCCCGATCTGGAACGGTGCTATTCTCATCGCCATCATCGGTGCCGTGTTCGGGGTGTCGGCATGGATTTCACGACGATCGGACGAGTCTGAGGTTGCACCGTCCATGCGCAAGACCTTCAAAAGATGGCGTCTCTTCTGGGCATCAATGGCGGTGGTACTTACGGGCGTGTTTTGGGCTTTGACCACATGGCGTTTTGCCAAAGAATGGGAAACCAGATGGCAATGCTTGTTGCCTGAGTCGGGCGCGATTCTTTTCGTGCCATGCATGGTTCTTGCGGGATCGCTTGTCGTGTTGACGATCACACGATTGGGTTGGGAACGTCTCAGGAAAGAACACGATACTGTAAAACGAGGCAGACACATTGCACGCGCTGCGGCCTTGGAGCAGGTGATGGGGCGTTTGCTGGCCATCCAGGTGGCGTGGGCGGTCATGGCGGGTGTTTGGGCGCTAGCCCAATGGCTGAAACAGAAAGCAGGTGACGGGAACTTCACCGGGGTTGGAGGCACAGGGACATTGACGGCCGTGCTGACGATGCTCTTTGTTTGGACGCGGGACTGGCTGACCCCGTCCAAGGAGGAACCTCGCTACACGAAGTTTTTGGATAAGCTGAAACCCTGGGTGCCGCAACTGCTGGCCAACGGCATCGTGGTGTTGTTGTTCGTGCTGGCCGCCGTGTTCATCCTTGGTTGTAATTCGGCAGGTGGCAGCTGGCTTGTGTTTTGGATTCTGCTGGCATGCTTGGGCGTGTTGGTTGTTGTGGCGTTGCTCTTCGACCCAACCAGGGTGGGGATGCATGAGTTCTACCGCGCCCGGCTAACGAGATGCTACTTGGGCGCAAGCGAACACGCTGAGCCGGAGGACCTGGTGTCAGCTGCGCCACGCGACCGGACGTCAGTAGAACACTCAGATGACGATATGAGGTTGCACGATGACAATGGCAAACCCATACACCTGATCTGTTGTGCGGCCAACCATCTGTGGGGAGATCCGATGAGCACGCTGCATCGCGGTGCGCGCAGCGCGGTATTGTCGCGCCACGGCATCGCGATAGGCAATTGCTGGATTGAGGACAACGACCTGTGGCTTTCCGCTGCCTTGACGGCTTCGGCCGCGGCATTCAATTCGCTCATGGGCGAACGGAACATGGAGTTGGGACGGGCTGTGGCATTCGTCATGACGGCGTTGAATCTGCGGCTGGGGTTGTGGGTGAAAAATCCGGCCCACTGGATATGTCATGACTCGAAGGGTTGCAAGGTGCACGATCTGCAAAAGAATTTCCCCGGACTGCTCTTCTTCAAGGAGATGTTTGGCATCGCCCAGTGCCGCACCGACGGGCGCGCCGCGGCCTACATGCACCTCTCGGACGGCGGCCACTTCGAGAACCTCGCGCTCTACGAATTGATTCGCCGCCACTGCCGGTACGTCATCGTTTCGGACGCCGGCCAGGACCCGGAGTTTGACTTCACGGACTTCGGGCGGGCCACACGCCGGGTGCGCGAGGATTTTGGTGTGGAGATCGAGATCAATCTCACGCCGTTGAAGCCTGATGCGGACGGGATCTCCAAACAGCATCTTGCCGTGGGCACCATTCATTACGATGGCGTGGCAGGCACCGACAAGGGCACCATCGTTTATTTCAAACCCTCCCTGGTGGGCGACGAGCCGCCGGACGTGCTGCAGTACCGGCGGCGGGCGCCGGACTTTCCTCATGAAACCACGGGAGACCAGTTCTTCGACGAAGCTCAGTGGGAATCCTACCGACGCCTTGGCGAACACATCTGCCACGCCAGCTTGAGGATGGTCAAGCAATGCGAATTCTTATCTTCCCGTGAATTGTTTCGCCAAATACGCATGAGTTGGTATCGCGTACCGTGGATGCAAGGCGACAGCGGCATCCGACTCTGCGAGCACGCGGCCGCCTTGGAAAACGCATTGCGCGAACACGACAATCCAGCGCTGCGGCGGGAGTTTTTCAGAGACATGCTCAGTGCTGCGCCTGTCAGCCCAGTCGCGAATGCCGGGACAGCCCCAGCCGCTGCCGTCGGGCAAACTGCCAGCGACGTGTTGATGGCCATTCGTGCCTTGAAGTTCATGGAAGAGGCGTGGCTGATCTGTGAGCTTGACGACTATTGGTCACATCCTCTGGCCAACAACTGGATGGCTTGTCTGCATCGTTGGGCAGCCATGCCGACGGTGCGCCACTGGTGGCCTCTATTGGCGCCGTTGTTCGGCACGGATTTTCAGAGCTTCGCCAGAGGGACATTGAAGCTGCCATCGCTTGGACCTGACCGTGTCGCTCTGAAACTCGTGCTCAATTCAGTCAAAGGCAGTTTTGTTCCCGAGGACGGTTTTGCCTGGCGGCGCATTCAAGAGTGTCAGCCCGATTTCAGAGCGAGCCAGTATAATACACTTTTCAGCCTTGAGCTGACTCTGCCAGCCACCAGTGTCTCCGCCGCCCTGACCATCCAAGTCGGCCTGGCGTTCCTACGGTGTGACGGCTCGGTCGCGCGGTGGGACATTGACGATTTGTTTATCCCGCCAGAACTGCATGGTGGCGGCTTCACCACCAGGCTGCTGGATCTGCTGATCAAGCATTTCATGGGACAGAAGGGCGTGATGCCCAACCCCATTGTTCGTCTCGAAGTCTCAATCAAACCCTCGCTCCGCGATCAGGCCGCGCGGCAGGAACAGATTGAGCTTATTGATTTCTATAGAAGCCGGGGCTTTAAGTTCGTCGGCACAACATGCGGCAGTGAAAAGAACAACTGCATGGTTCGTTTGATCTAGCGCATTAGGTCATGGATTCCGCTCACTGCGCCTGTGCAAAGGACGATCGAGAAGCGCGGTTCCTAGATTAACCGTGAAGGGATGTGCGGAAAACATGGTTCCAGCCCCGGTGATATTTCCCATCCGTATCCTTCAAGTCCTTACTGAATCCCTGGCCGAATGGATCATAAATCGCCTCCGCATCGCTGTTCATCCGCGGCCCACAACACGCGCTTTACATGATGCAGCGGCGGGCGGAGAATGACCCCGAAGCCGGACGCGAAAGGAATGAGTGGTCAGAGGTCAGAGGTCGGAAGAAATGCGAGAAGAATGAAGACGATCCGCCAAACACTGCTGCTGTTGCTGGCGGGAATTCTTGGAGCAGTGGTTGCGGTCTTTCTCCTGAAACTTGTTCGAACCGTCCCGATCTATCGCCACGGCGGCGGTGGCAATGCGTGTGTGCAGTATCAGCGACTGCCGATGCTCGATCCGGCGGAGACAAAACCCATTTTGGACCGCGCCATCCAGCGGGTTCTTCAACGTCTCGTTCAAGCCAGGGATCATTTGCCGGCGCTGTCGGACATCGGCAAGGCTTCCATTGAAGACTGCGGATTCACATATCGGAAAGGGAGTGCCTCCCGCGACAGGGCAGGCAACAGTACTTGTGACCCGCCGGATTCCTGTTGCCTGTCCCTGCACGCAAAGTATCCGTTCAATGGGTCGGTCATGCTGTCGATTGGACCCAGCAAAGAGTATCCGTTGGAGGATGACGGTTTTGCTTACTACACATGGCTGGCCGTTGCATCTGGCGCGGGTGAGATTCATGGGATCATTGATCAAGAGATGGATCGCGCCGCCGAGGAACTTCAGAAGGCTGCACGGTCCAAGATGCTCAAGGCAGGAGAGGGGGTCCACATCGCCGTCAGAGCCGGCGACGCGGCGAAGGTGGAACAACTTCTGGCCGCCAAACCAGAATTGGCGAATGCCAGGGACAGCCGCGGTTATACGCCGCTTCATTGGGCAAGAGACCCGGGTGTTGCGGAGCGGCTGCTCGCGAGGACACCCGATGTCAACGCGGCCGACACGCTGGGTCTCACGCCGTTGCACTGGGCGGTTTATGAAAACCGTTTCGAGGTCGTGAAAGTGCTGGTGGCGCACAAGGCTGACATCAACCGCATTGCCAGCGACGGTTGGACGCCGACGAGCCTTGCCGAGGAGCTGCTGGGAGCAACCGGGCCTGTTACGTTTTTCCTGCTTCAGCACGGTGGTGTCCCCGGGATTTCGGATGCGACGTTGAACTACCTTGTGAGCCATCCGGGTGCTTCCCGCCTGAAACGCGTGCTCCAGAGCCGGCCCGATGTGGTCTCCATGAAGGACGAGCATGGCCGCACGGCCTTGCACAACGGAGTGGCTTCACAAAACAAGGACGCCGTGGAACTGTTGCTCTCTTACTGCGCCAACGACCATGTCAGGGATGAGAAGGGCGAGACGCCGCTTGAGATCGCACAGCGGGCGGGTTCGCCAGCGATCGTTGATCTTCTTCAGAAATACAACGCAATGAAAAGGGGGAGCGCCATTCACGATGCCATTCATCACCAGGATATGGCCCAAGTGAAGAAGTTGTTGGCCTCCCGGCCGATGGTTGTGAATGAGATAGACCCTTCGGGCAGGTCGCCCCTCCACACGGCATTGTCCCGGAATAACAATGAGATGTTGAAACTGCTTCTGGATCATCATGCCAATATCAACGCCAGGGATGATGACGAGCAGACGCCGCTTCATTTCGCCGTCGTATACAGCGGAACGAAATCCAAATCCGGGGGCCAGGAAGCCGGGGAATCTGACATCAAGAAAGCGATCGCCATGTTGCTCGCCCACGGAGCCGACGTCAACGCCAGGGATCGTCGGGGCGAGACTCCGCTTCATTGCGCGGCAAGACGCACGAAGGAAGAAGCCGTGGAACTCTTGCTCGCGAACAAGGCCGGCGTCAACGCCACCAATCGCCAGGGCGAGACTCCGCTTCATTACGCGGTCCATTTCATGAACGACGAAACTGCAATGCTCCAGCACGCGAACGAGGCCCGCGTCATCTCCTGGTATCGTCAGGACCCGGCCACGCTCAGTCCCGAGGCAAAACGCGCCAACAAGGAAGTTGCGGAACTCCTGCTCGCGAACAAAGCCGACATCAATGCCAGAGATGGCCTGGGCAAAACTCCGCTCCATCACGCGGCAAACCGCGCCAACAAGGAAGCCGTGGAGTTCCTGCTCGCACATAAGGCTGACATCAATGCCACGAATCGCCTGGGCGAGACGGCGCTTCATTGCGCGGTCAATCGCACGAACAACGAAATTGCAGAAATCGCGCGCGCGCGGATGATCCCCGCCATGTTTCGGAATCCTCCGGGCCGGGCTCCGATTCGCTCCGCAGTCACACACGTCCACAAGGAAGCGGTGGAACTCCTGCTTGCGAACAAGGCCGGCGTCAATGCCAGGAATCGCGACGGTGAGACTCCGCTCCATTGCGCGGCCAAGGGCCTCAACAAGGAAGCGGTGGAACTCCTCCTTGCGAACAAGGCCGACGTCAACGCCAAAGACAACCGCGGTCGAACTCCGATGGATCACGTGGCGATGCGTGGCGGCGACCCCGATCTCCATCCGATCGGTGCGCTTCTTCGCAGCCACGGCGGCCGGCGCGCGAAGGAGCCGGAGAATGCTCCTCGTCCGCAGCCGAAAGCCTTGACGATGGTCTTCACCCGCAACGGGGAGCGGATGGCCGAAAGCCAGTTGAAGGAACTGAAGGAGTTGCCGGATGTGAAGGCGGCTCTGGAGGCCAGGAAGGAGAGCCGTAAAAAATACGATGCCGCGATGAATGAACAGATGACCACGCTGGGATATCAGACTGTGACTCATACCAACGTTCTGGCAGACGGCACGACGCAGATTCATCTCAAAACGTGGACTTCCGATGGGAGGGGGCTTACTCGCCAGCAATTGGATGATCTGCGAAACAAGCCGGAACTGAAGGCGCTTCAAACGGCAGCTTTCAAAGATGATATGAAATACATGAAGCTGTTGAAGGAGGCGGCGGCCAAGCTGGGATATCAGATGAG
>JBAZIR010000224.1:0-9829 GCA_041651735.1 Verrucomicrobiia bacterium
TGGATGCGGGGGCAGGAAACGCATTTCAACTGGCGGATGGAGGCGGGCGACGCCGAGCGCGTGCCGTGGCACGACATGGCCAGCCACGGCGCATTTGTGCTGCTCGCAGGCGGGCTGGGGCATCGCTACTCCGGCGAGACCGACCAGTTTCTTCACGGCTACGCCAGTGACGATTACCTGAGCAACACGGTCATCGGCGGCCGCAATCCGATGTGCGACGGGCCGTTCTCGCGGCGCGCGGTGATGACCTACTGGCTGCTCCATGATGTCTGCGAGGTGCTGGCCCGGCGCGAGATGCTGTCGCATGAGTTTGCCGGCGACGACATCCACCGGCAAAGCGTGAAGTTTGCCGGCGGCGCGGCGGTTCACTCCAACCGCGGCATGAGCGACTGGCAGGTGGATGGCGCGACGCTGCCGCGATACGGCTTCATCGTGCGCGCGGGCGACCGTGAGGCGGGCGTGACACGGCGCGACGGCGTCATCGCCGGCTTCGCGCGAAAACCGGGCGAGCTGTTTGCGGACGCGCGGCCGGAGGCCTCGGAGAACACGGGCCATGTGGAGCCGCGCGTGCTGGGCGTGGAGGATTTGGGCAACGGCAGGTTCCGGCTGCGCGTGGAATGCTCCGTGGCGCAGGGCGTGCCCGACGGCTACCGGGCATTTGTTCATTTCATCGACGAGAAACGCAGTTCGCACGAAGGCATCGTGTTCCAGGGGAACTGGAAACTGGACGCGGCGAAACTGGCGACGCCGGGAACCTGCCCCGCCATCATCGAAAGCAGTGTTCCGGAATCGGTGAAACTACCGGCGACGGTTGCCGTTCGCTGCGGTTTCTATCATCCGGGCAAAGGCGGCTCGCGATTGGCCATGCGCGGCGCGGTGGACGGTTCCGGCAGGGCGCGCTGCGGCAGGATCGAAATCAAGCGCGAGGGCGGACGTGTCGTCGTTGCTTTTCAGCCGGAGCCGGTTGATCCGGATTTCACGGCGCGGCAAACGCGCGTGAACAGCGCGGGCAAGGTTGTGGACTTTGGCCCGGTCGCCACAAACGGCGCGTTCCGGTTGCGCCACGGCGGCGCTGAAATGGAATTGACGCCGCTGCCATCGACGCCGGCGTTCCAAGCGACGCTGCGGCTCGACCGCCTCGACGCGACCGGCAAAAAAGCCGAGCGCGTCGTGATACTCAATAGTGATGGCAAACCGTCCGGCGAACAGCCATTCAATCAGAACGGCGACACGATACAGCTCGCCCACGACGGCAAAGCGTTTGGCTATCGCATTCGGTTTGCCAAGTGAGTGTTCAAGGCGGCACAAGCCGGAGCCTTGCGCCACGATTGGCGGTCCGGCTTTCAAGCTTGAGAATCGGCTGATTCAGGCGTTGATTAGCGGTCACAAAACGGCACGCGGAGACCAAACTCTTATGAACCCCGTTGCTCTCATCACCGGCGCGTCGCGCGGCATCGGCCGCGGGATCGCGGGAGAACTCGCCAAAATCGGCTACGATCTCGTCATCAACTACGCCGGCAACGCTGACGCGGCCAGACAGACGCGCGACGAGTGCGTGAAGCTCGGCGCAAACAAAATCCGCGCGGAGGTTTGCCAGGCCGATGTCTCCGTCGCGGCGGATCGGCGGCGGTTGGTGGAGTTTGCGCGGCAGACGTTCGGACGGCTGGATTTGCTGGTGAACAACGCAGGCGTGGCGCCCGCGGTGCGCGCGGACATCCTGGAGGCGGGCGAGGAGAGTTTTGACCGGCTGATCAACATCAACCTGAAGGGGCCGTATTTCCTGACGCAACTTGTGGCGCGGTGGATGGTGGAGCAGACGAAAGCGGCGGGCAGCGGTTACCGGCCGAAGATCGTGATCGTCTCGTCGATCTCGGCCTACACGGCGTCGTCGAACCGCGGCGATTATTGCGTGTCGAAAGCAGGGGTGGCGATGATGGCGAAGCTCTACGCAGCGCGGCTGGCGGAGCACGGCATCCTGGTTTTTGAAATCCGCCCAGGCGTCATCGCCACCGACATGACCGGGCCGGTCAAGGCGAAATACGACGCGATGATCGCCGGCGGGCTGACACCGATCAAGCGTTGGGGCAAGCCGGAGGACATCGGTCGCGCGGTGGCGGCGGTCGCGCAGGACTTGCTGCCGTTCTCCACCGGCGAGGTCATCAACGTGGACGGAGGATTTCATCTGCGGACGTTGTGATGACGTGAAACCCAGATGGCGATGAAGTCCCAATCGCATCCGACAGACTGGTTTGAACTCGCGACGTATCTGTGCGGAGCGGCCACGGCAAGCATCGCGGCACTGGCGCTGGGCGGGTGGGTGACGGGGTTGCGTGAACTGGCCGGCGTGAGCCGGAATTGGATTCCCATGACGCCGAATACGGCCGTGGCATTTGTGGTGCTCGCGGCGGCATTGGCACTGATGCAGCACGGCGACAAGCGCGGGCTCGTCGTTACCAAAGTACTGATAGTGACGGTTGGGCTGGTGGTTCTGGCGCGGCTCAGTGAATCGGTCACGGGTGTGGACTTGGGAGTGGACAGCTTGATTTTTCAAGTGCCGACGGAGTCCTTGGGGCGGATCCCGGTGGGGAAAATGGCGTTCATCACGGGGTTGAGTCTTCTCTATGTCAGCGTTGCGCTGTTCTTGATCGCGTCGGGGTGGTGGCGATTGGTGTCTGAGGCACTGGCGGTGGTGGTAATGTTCATCGGCGTAGTCTTTTTCCTGGGCTATCTCTATCAGGCGCCGCTGCTCTACCGGGAATCCGTGATCCCGATGGCCATCACGACGGCGGTGGCGTTCTGCTTCCTTGGCGCGGGCACGCTGATTTCCGTGGCGGGCCGCGATCTGGCCGCGCGCGCTCGCTCGGCGCAACAACTGCGCCTGCAAGCGGCCGCGTTGAGCGCCGCGGCCACGTCCATCCTGATCACGGACCGGCAGGGCACCATCCAATGGTGCAATCCGGCGTTCACCGAGTTGACCGGTTACACTGTGGCGGAGGCCATCGGGCAAAACCCGCGCTTCTTGAAGTCAGGCAAACACGACGCGGTATTTTATCAGCATCTTTGGAGAAGAATCCTGTCGGGTAGAATCTGGCATGGCGAAATCATCAACAAGCGCAGGGACGGCAGTCTCTACACGCAGGAGATCACCATCACGCCCGTGCGCGATGCGCACGGTCAGATCGCGCACTTCATCGCCATCGAGCAGGACATCACGCTGCGCAAACACGCCGAGGCGGAACTGCGCCGCGCGCGCGACGCCGCCGAGGCCGCTAACCGCGCCAAGACCCTCTTTCTGGCGAACATGAGCCACGAGTTGCGAACGCCGCTGAACGCCGTCATTGGGTTCGCCAACATCCTGCTGAAGAACAGGGCGGGAAAGCTGGATGCCGCCGATCTGGGCTTCTTGGAGCGAATCGCGGCCAACGGCAAACACCTGCTGGGCATGATCGGACAGGTGCTCGAACTGTCCGACATCGAAACGCAACGGGTGCAGTTGCAGAGTGTGCCGGTGGCGTTGGACCGCTTGATTCTGGAGATCATTGCCGGGTTCGAGTTTCAGCTTCGCGACCGGCCCATTGCGCTTTCCGCCAAGCTGCCCGATCGCATGACCCCGTTGAGAACCGATGAGGCGAAACTCAAGCAGGTGCTCGTCATCCTCGTCGGCAACGCGCTGAAGTTTACCGAGCGTGGCAGCATTGTCTTGCAGGTGGCCGTGAACGAAACCACCCGTCAGCCGGTTCGTGTGGACGTGACCGACACGGGCATCGGCATCCCCCAAGACCGGCTCGCGGCGATCTTTGAAGCCTTCCAACAGGCTGACTTCGGGATGACGCGCAAGTACGGTGGTGTGGGTCTCGGCCTGACCTTGGCCAAGGCGCTCTGCCACCTCATGGGCTGCCGGATCGAAGTCCGCAGCGAGGTCGACAAAGGCTCCACCTTCAGCGTGATTCTGCCATCCCGCCCGGCGTGAACGCGGGTGCCACTATTCTCCTGCCGCCGTCGGATGGGTGACGCGGCCGATGAAGAGGATGCTGCCCGTGCTCCGCTCGCGGATGAGGAAGATGAATGGATGGTCAGCACGGAACTCGATCGGCCGTCTCGGCAGGGCGGTCAGGCCCATCGCGATGCCCGTTGCGGCGGCAGCCTCGGTACCTTGTTCGTTCACCTCGACGAAAGCCTTGTGCACGGCCGCCGAGATGAAGAGATTGCGGCTGCCGTCCATGCCGGAGAAATCGGCCTGGGCTTGATCGAACGCGTTGCTCATGCCCATCGCCTTCAGCGTATCGTTCAGGCTGAACCGGCACGTCATCTTGAATTTCGGCAGGTGCACCTTCACATCGGGTGACCACATGGCCTGTGTCCACTTCGCAAGGTTCGCGGGGGAGAGAGAGTTTTCAAGCGATGCCAGGCCATCGGCTTTCCGCGGCAACAACACGATCATGGACAAGTCGTCACCGGCATAGGGCAGTTCCAGCAACTGCACTTCGTCGTCTTCGGCATAGTTGAAATGTTTCTGCTGGAACATCAGCGGCGCCCGCACGGTCTGGCCCGACTGCAACCGGAACGGCTGCTCTTTCGTTTCTTCCGCCTTGAATGGCGAGGTCCAGTTCCCTTTGAAGTAAATGGCATTGACCAATACCAGCCGCGTCGCGGCACTCAGCACGCCGCCGGGAATCAGGTCCTTGATCTTCTGGTTCGTCTTGTCTTCGACCCAGGTATTGATCGTTTTGCGCGCCGGCTCTGATGCGCGGAAATCCAGCGGCGTGACCGACGCGCCGTAATGCTCCCTGACGAGGCCCAGAAAGCTCTTCAGCAACTTATAGTCCTGCTGCGGCCAGAGCGAATTGGCCACGCTGAGCTTGACCCGGCCCTTCTTCTGCACCGCGTTCAGGTTCGCTTCCATCGCGCCAAAGGCCGCGTGTCGTTTGGCTGGGTCCGGCTCGAAATGGAGCGCCTTTGCCATCTGCGCATCGGTCTCACCCCTCGCGCCCGCACTGGTCATCGCGAGCGCCATCGAGATGCTGTAGGGCGAGAAGAACACATTGCCGTCGCCCACCGCACCCTTGAGTCTGCCGTAAAGCTCGCAGGCGAACGCCGTATTTCCCTCACATTGCGATTGCAGCGCCGCGGGCACAACGCCGCCAGAAGCAACCCCGCCACTGAAAACCGCCGCCGCCATCGCCACGCCCGCCATCCATCGAAGTCTCAGATTTGTGTTCATGATTCCGGTCTCCCGTCGGGACACTCCTATCGTCGTCTCTTCTGGTGAAAGTTCAAGGGAATTGACCCCAGCACGTCTTTTCATGGTATAATTCGCAAGTCGTATTGTCTGTGTTTCATTAGACGGGATACCCGGGAAATAACTTCGCGAATTATTCGAAATGGAGCCGACCGCCGAGATCGAACTGTTGAGTCGTTGCCGCGCGGGCGACGCGCAGGCATGGAACGGGCTTTTCGACGCCCACTATGCCGCCGCGGCGCGCTTTGTCTTTCATCTCGGCTCCGATTTCACCCGCGACGACGTGGAGGAAATCTGCCAGGAGGCGTTTCTCTCCGTTGTCAAACACCTCGATTCTTTCCATGGTGAGAGCCAGTTTCAGACGTGGCTTTTTCGCATCGCCGCCAACAAAGCGCGCGATTACCGCGAGCGCCAGCGTGCCGCCAAACGCGGCGGCGGGCAGACGCCTGTTTCGCTCCAAGCCGAGGACCCGGAGACCGGCCTCACGCCCGACCCGCCGAGCCCCGCGCCGGGTCCCGACGCCGTGTTGATCGGCGCGCAACAGGCTGCGCTCGTTGGCGAAGCGCTCGACCAACTCGGCGAACCGTGCCGCGAGGTGATCGAACTGCGTTATTTTGCCGACCTCAGCTACGAGGAGATTGCCGCGTCGCTGAAACTCAACGTCAAGACCGTCAGCTCGCGCCTGAGCAAATGTCTCGACCGGTTGGAAACCATCGCACGCGACGTGTTCAGCCGGGAGAAAATTGCTCCCATTGCCGTCTAATGAATATGCCGGACGAGTCGCACAACAACATCGAGAATACGCTGAAGGCTTACGCGAAGCAGCGACGCGCCGCCGCCGGCGAGCCGCTCGATATGCCGTCGCACACACGCGCTGTGCTCCAGCGCGAGATTGCCCAGCGCGCGGCGGGTGCGCGGCCGGCTCCGCAACGGTGGTTGGAGCGGCTCGTCGCATTGTGGCCGCGGCTGGCCGTTGGCGCGGCGGCGATGACAGCGGCCGCCATCGCGATGGTGGTGCTGACAGACATCAGCAAGAAAGCCAAACCGCCGATGGAACTGGCGAAAGCTGAGCCGCAAGTCCAGGCGTTCGGACCTCTCAGCCGCGGCGGCGTGGAAACGGATCCCGCAGCGACGCTCGGAATGAAGCTTGCCGACAATCGCGGACTCGCGGACGTCCAGAGCAAAGCCGCAGGCGGCGTCGGGCTGGTCATTGACGAGAAACTGAAAGAGACCGACAAGTTGCAGACAGCCGCGGCCGTGACAATGGCGAACGTGCAGATGGAAAGAGCAGCGCCGGCCAGGGTCAAGCAGCAGGTTGCAGCCATGACAGCCGCGCCTGCTCCGGCCGAGAAACCGCCAGCCGCTGCAGCTCCTGGCGCGCCTGTCGCGATGCCCGCGCCTGCCGATGTCAGCAAGGCCGAGCTCGCCGATACAACGCGGGTGGTGACCGCTGGCGTTTCCAACATGGCGCCGCTTTCGCAGCGGTTGCGGTTCGCGCAGATAGTGGGCGATCAAGAAGCGGAGGCGGCCAAGCGGCCAAACGAGCCGCAGCCGCAACAGCCAGCCGTGCTTGCCTCGTTCCAACTGGAGCAAGTCGGCGACCGCGTCGTCATCACGGACACCGACGGCTCGATCTATGAAGGCCAGATCCAGTTGGCGTCTGCCTCACAACAACAGGTGGCGTTGGAGCGGCGGACCTCGCGCGCCCGACGGGCGCCGACGCGAGCCGCAGCGCCGAGACAGGTCATGACTCAGGCGGGAGAATTTGTTTGGAGGGAAAGAGACACGACCTTCGGCAGGCGCCTCGAATCCGGCTCGACGGGACAGCAGCTTTTCTTCACCGCGACCGGCACAAACCGCAGTGTCAACCAGCGCGTCGTCGTCAATGGTGTGTTGTCATCACCCGCAGACGGCACGCTTGCCTATGGCGCTGCTGCCGGCGCTGGGCGAATGACGTTCGACTCCATGTCTGGCGGTGGCAGGTACGCGCCCGCCACGCAGCCCGCCACATCCGCCGTCCCGGATAGCAACGCCATCACTACCAAGAGCGGCCAGCTTGTCCTGCCCGCTGCCACCGCCACCGCCACCGCTCCCGTTCCCGCAATGCCGCAAGCGTCCGCGCAAATCGAAGGCACCTTGCGCGTCGGCAATGCTCCCGAAACTGAACTGAACGCTATTGGCGTCGGCCCGTGAAGTCCGCGCAGGTTTTTTCTACAGCGCGAAGTGAATGACGAACGCCGCGGCAATGGCCAGCGAAACCCATGAGATTTCATTGCGCTTGCCGGTGAAGAACTTCATCACCACATAACCGATGAAGCCGAGCGCGATGCCATCCACGATGCTGAACGCCAGCGGAATGCCGATCAGTGTCAGGAATGCCGGCAGCGCCTCGGTTGGATCGCGCCACGGGATGTAGAGAATATTCTTCGTCATCAAGAAGCCAACGACGATCAATGCCGGCGCCGTTACCGGATAGAGCGTTCCCTCGCCGACCGTCACGCCTGCGCCGACCATCGCGATCAGCGGCGCGAACGCCAATGCCAACAGGAACAACGCGGCGGTGACGATGTTGGCCAGGCCGGTGCGCGCGCCGGCCGACACGCCCGCGGCGCTCTCGATATAGGCGGAGATGGTCGAGGTGCCGAGCAACGTGCCCGCGACCGTGCCGACGGCGTCGGAAAGCAGCGCGCGGCCGGCGTTGGGGAGCTGGCCGTTGCGCATGAAGCCCGCCTGCTGCGCCACGCCAATCAGCGTGCCGACGGTGTCGAACACGGCCAGCAGGAAAAAGGTAAACACCACACTGCCGACACCGAGCTTCAGCGCGCCGATCGGATCGAGCTGAAGGAGGGCCGAGTGTTGCGGATGCGGCACACCGATGATGCCGTGGAATTTCACCATGCCGCACGCCAGGCCCAGGCCCAGCGTTGCGAGAATGCCGAGCAGGATGGCGCTGCGGACCTTGCGCGCAAACAGCACGGCGGTGATCGCCAGCCCGGTCAGCGACAGCAGCGCCGTCGGCAACTTGAGTGCGCCGAGGCCGACGAGCGTGCCCGGCTTTGCCACGACGATGCCCGCCCATTCCAGCCCGATGAACGCGATGAACAACCCGATGCCCGCGGCGATGGCGTGTTTGAGGCTGGCAGGAATCGCGTCCATGATCCGCTCGCGGAACTTGACCGTTGCCAGCGCCACGAACAGCACGCTGGAAATGAAGTTCGCGCCGAGCGCCACCTCCCAGGGGATTTTCATGGCCAGACAGACGGTGTAGGCGAAGAAGAAGTTGTGGCCCATGGCCGGCGCCAGCGCGATGGGGTAGTTCGCGCAGAACGCCATCACCAGCGTGGCGAACGCGCTGCCCACCGCCGTCGCGATCAGCACGGCGTCATGGTCCATGCCGGTCTTGGCCAGCACGATCGGCTGGACGAACAGGATGTAAGCCATCGTCAGGAACGTCGTCGTGCCTGCCAGACATTCCCGCCGGACGGTGCTGCCGCGCTCGCGCACCTGGAAAAATCGTTCAATTGTCGCCGTCATCATATCCTCCTCTAAACGTCCTCAGGATAGTGAAACGGCCAACCGCAGTCAACGCAACCGCAGGAGCCGGATATCACGCCACGCGGCGCGGGTGTGCCACGCCGCCAGGCCGAATGGCAGCGAGCGTTCGATCTCGCCGGGGCGGAGGCTGATCTTGCGGCCGGCCAGCGCCACATCCACCACCTTTTTCCCGTCAATCCAGCATTCGATCTTCGCCGGTGTCACGCGCACGCGGATGCGATACCAGCGCTCCTGGTCGAAATCCATCAGGCGTGTTGTCTCGTTCACCGACGCGTCGGCGCCGTCAATGCACGAGATGCCGACCACTGACCCGCTCCAGCCGCCGACCACGAACGTCGCCGCCGCCTCGCCGACGGGAAACGTCAGGCCGCAGAAAAAATCGTGGCCCGCGAGCCGCATCGCTTCGAGGCTGACTTCGTAGTCGGTCTTCGGCACGGGTCGCGTGCGAGTGACGCCATTCAACTCCTCGGCCAGCGCTACAACGATGGCGCCCGGCCCGCCGCGAAATGGATTCTCGACCCTGACATCGCCGAGCGTGGAGAAATCCGTCCGCGTCCAGCCGCGCAGGCTTTTGCCGTCGAACAGGTGAATCCATGCGTTCGTGCCGGCGGCCACCGGCGCCGGCTGCGTTGGCAGCGATTGGGCGGCTGGCTTTTCGCTGGCGAGCAACGGTGAGAGCGCAACCGCAACGACGACCGCCATCTTTCCGATCAGCTTCACGAGCGAAAGTTAGTGGAACGCTCCGGTCGGGTCAACGAACCCCGACACCCGGCGCGTCATCGTCCCAGCGCCTTGCGCAGCACGGGCTCGAACACGTCCGATTGGCGCACGAAGCCGAGGTCGCTTGGATGTGAACCGTCGGTGGCGCCTTCGGCGTCGTCGCCGAGGAGAAGGTCACCCGGGATGTAGAAGAGGTTCGCGACGCCTTCTTTCTTCAACGCCTCGTAGCTTTCGCGCAGGGCGGCATGATTCTCCGCGTGGAACTTCTGCCGGTCGGGGCGTATCCATGAGTTGGTGAAGGGGCGATCCTCGACG
>JBAZIR010000225.1:0-9819 GCA_041651735.1 Verrucomicrobiia bacterium
CGCGTTTCCGATCGGCTGGCAGCGCGGCGGCCGACGATCCGGATGGAGATGGAATATCTTGGCCTGTTGCTCGGCGCTCCCTTCATCTGGTTGATGGGCACGTCGTCAAACTTGACGACGGTCTATGTGGCGCTGGCAGCCTTCGGTTTCTTCCGCGGCATTTACGACTCGAATCTTTTTGTGGCACTGTTTGACGTAATTCCGCAAAGGTATCGCTCATCGGCCACCGGTCTGATGCTCTGCTGCGCCTTCACGGTCGGCGCGACCTCTCCGGTGCTGCTGGGATATGTAAAGCAGCACATCAGCCTCGATGTCGGCCTGTCGTCGCTGGCGTTCGTCTATTTGCTGGGTGGGGCGCTGATTCTATTCGCGACGAAAAAACACTTCGCAAAAGACTACATTCACGAAGCCAAACAGGATTGATCAACCTATGATGAAACGAATCGCTTGTGGGTTGGCGGCTGTGCTCGCCGGCGTGGTTCTGACCGACGCGGCCGCAGCACCATCCGCGCGTACCAATGTCCTTGACGGCCTTTGGCAACCTTATCGAATCACGCCTCGGACCGGCACTCAGCACATCACGCTTGATGGCCAATGGCAGCTGGGCTGGAGCGATGCCGCCGTGAACACCAGCGCCGAACTGAACACGCTGACCAACTGGTTTGCGGCGCAGGTACCGAGCACGGTCCAGTGGGCGTTGCACCGCGCCGGCAAGTGCGGCCATCCCTACGAGCACTTGAACTCAAAGCAATACGATTGGGTGGACCAGAAAGTCTGGTATTACCGCCGCGCATTCAATTTGCCGGCGAAGAAAGACGAGGGTCATCTGTTCCTCTGCTTCGACGGGATTGATTACTATGCACGCATCTGGCTCAACGGCGTGTTGCTCGGTCAGCACGAGGGCATGTTTGGCGGACCGGCTATTGAGGTGAGCAAGCACGCGAAGTTTGGCGCAGTCAACGAGGTTGTCGTCGAGGTCAAGGCGTGCAACTTCGGCAACAAGGCGGGCTGGAAACCGATGGGGCCGGGAGGGATGGTCATCAAACCATGGGTGATTGCTGGCGGTCTTGGCAGCGAAATGTTTCTCCCGCTCGGCATGTGGCGCGGCGCGCGCCTCGAAATCGTGCCGCAAGGCCACATGGAGCGGCCGTTTCTAGTGACCGAAGCGGCAGACGAGAAAACGGCAAGGCTCATGCTCAACCTCGAAGTGTTTACTGACACACACACGCTGGAATTGAACCTCCATCCGTGGAAGAACAGGCAGTTGGTGGATGGCTCACGCGGTTGGGCCATCTCGCAACCCAGCAAATCGCATTTTGCATTGCGCGTCGAACTTGCGGAAAAGACTTCCGGCAAGACCGCCTTCGACCAAACCTTCCCGCTCCAGACGGTCGCGGGCCGCAACTTCGTTAAGCAGCCGTTCACTGTCGCGCACCCGAAACTCTGGTGGCCGAACGGCATGGGCGAGCCAAATCTTTACCGTGCCAAGCTCACGCTCGTTCGCGAAGGCACCGCGGGGGATGCGATGGAATTCGACTATGGCATCCGCACCATCCGAACAGTGCCGAGCGCCGGGCCGCGCACCACGGACCGTTGGGCCGACTGGCAGTTCATCGTCAACGGGCGGCCGATATTCGTGAAAGGCATGAACTGGATGCCCGCCGATATTCTGCTCGACCTGCCACGCGAGCGTTACCGCTGGCTTATCGGCGCGGCGAAGGCCGCCGGCATCCAACTCTTTCGCATCTGGGGCGGCGGCATTCTGGAGACGGAGGAATTCTACGAAACCTGCAACGAACTTGGGCTGATGGTTTGGCAGGATTTTCCCATCGGCAACCGCGACACGCCGGAGTGGCCGCAGGATGTTTGGGAAGCGCAGGTGATGCAGACGATCTTCCGCCTTCGAAACCATCCGTCGCTGGCGCTCTGGTGTGGCGGCAACGAGTTCAATCCCTATTCGCTTGGCAACACGGCGACACTTGGCATCTTTGAACGATGCGTGGCGGACTTTGATCCAACGAGGCCAATGCGGCGCACCAGTCCTGATGGCGGCAGCATCCACACGTATCCCGATATGGACCCGACGTGGTACGCGAAACTCTATTCGCTCGTGCCTTACATTTCCGAGGCCGGTATGCACAACATCCCGGAGCCGTCGGGCATCCGCGAGACGGTGAACGCAAGCGAGATCGACAAGCCTCTGGGAGGCATGGTCGAAAAGAACTTCCCAGCACAGCACCCGGAGTTGATGCATCATTTCGTGGAGTATCAAGCCAGCCGCGTGCCACGGATGCTGAGCCGCGCGTCGCACATTGACGATATGAAGGCGCCTTCGCTGGCGGCTCTCGCCGAAGGCACTCAGATAGGCGCGGGCGAGTTCTATCAGGTCTTTTCCGAGCAGATGCAGGCCAACTACCCGGTCACGACCGGCCTGATGCCGTGGGTCTTCAAGCGTCCGTGGCCGGTCATCGCGATCATGCTCGTGGATGGATTTGGCCAGCCGACTGCGCCGTATTATTTCCTCAAGCGCACCTACGAGCCGACACACGTGCTTGTGAAACTGCCGGAACTGATCTGGGCAAAAGGCGAACAATTGCCGCTCGCCGTCCACGTCACGCACGCGCCCGCAACCGCGTGGAAGAACCTGAAAGCCTCAGTGGAAATCTTCGACGCGGCGTTCACGTCGCTGTGGCGCAAGACGCAACCTGTGAACCTCCTGCCCGGCCCGTCGGTGGCTGCGCTGGATTTTGGCAGCTTCACGATTCCCGACAGTTTCAACGACAAGTTCTTCTTCGTCGTTGCCGATCTGCGTGGCCCCGGCCGACAACTCGTCTCCCGTTCGGTCTATTGGCCGCGCTGCTTGTCGCGGATGAGTGACGATGCCTTCCGCAATAAATACCGTGCCACGCCACAGCCGTCGCTCACGCTCGACAATGGCCCGTGGTTGAAACCGCAGACCGCGTTGCAGCCGACAACGCTGGCGGCGTCGCTCCTCAGCCAGACACGGCTCGACCGCAGCCGCAGCCAGTTGCGCGTTCGTGTCAAAAACACCGGCACCAAGCCCGCCTTCAACACGCGGCTCGATATCGAGGGTGCGAAGCGCGCGTTTTATGCCACCGACAACTTCTTCTGGCTCGCACCGGGCGAAGAGCGCGACCTCCAGATCGACGTTCTCTGGCGTGATCCGAGCCAGCAGGCGCAGCCCACACTTTCTGTCAGCGCATGGAACTCCGGAACCGAACGAGTCCACATTGAAAAATGAAACTTGCTGAGTTTTTGCCCGCCAAGCCAGACCGCCTCTGGCAACTCGCCCGTCAGATGGGCGTGCGTTACGCCATCTGCAAGTGTGCACCGGAATTGACGGGATTGAAGCCGCCGTGGGACATGGACTCGCTGCGCACGATTCAGACGCGTTTTGCGGAGGCCGGTTTCACGCTCCAGGGGTTGGAGGGCGACGAGTTCGACATGAGCCGCATCAAGCTCGGCGTCGAAGGGCGCGACGAGGACATTGAGCGGTATTGCCAGATGCTTCGCAACATGGGCGAGCTGGGCATTCCGCTGCTCTGCTACAACTTCATGGTTGGCATCGGCTGGCATCGCACGCATGGCGACGTGCCTACGCGCGGCGGCGCGCTGACCTCGCGCTTTGATGTGGCCGACGTGCCGGCGTCGCTGACGGACGCGGGCGAGGTTAGCGAGGAGCGTATCTGGAAGAACTACGCTTACTTCATTCGCCGCGTGATCCCGGTGGCGGAGAAGGCTCACGTTCAAATGGGCATGCATCCCGATGATCCGCCGTTGCCGTCGTTGCGCGGCATCGCCCGCATCCTCTCCAGACCGGAGAACTTCGAGCGCGCGATGGCGCTCTCGCCGAGTCCCAGCAACGGCGTCACATTTTGCCAGGCCAACTTCAAGTTGATGGGCTGCGATGTGGCCGCGTGGGCGCGGCGATTCGCGGCGCAAGGCAAGATATTCTTCGTACACTTCCGCGACGTGCGCGGCACGGCGGAACGGTTTGAGGAGACCTTTCACGATGACGGCACCACCGATATGCCGGCGATGTTGAAGCTCTATTACGAGCTTGGCTTCACCGGCCCGCTGCGCGTGGACCACGTGCCGACGATGGCAGGCGAGAAAAACGATC
Organism: Verrucomicrobiia bacterium; assembly: GCA_041651735.1. Lineage (GTDB taxonomy): Bacteria > Verrucomicrobiota > Verrucomicrobiia > CAIQCK01 > CAIQCK01 > CAIQCK01. The sequence continues at coordinate 4,145 of JBAZIR010000225.1, forward strand.
AACCCGGCTATGAATCGCTTGGCCGGCTTTTCGCCCTTGGCTACACGAAGGGCGTCATGCAAGCGCTGAAGATTCCAATCGAGTAATAAGTTCATGAACATCCGGCGATTCCTGGAATTATTAAGACGCGGAGTGCCTCTGACTTTTGCGGCGCTGCTGCTGTTTTCTGTCTGTGAGACCGGTGCTGCCGTGGTGTTGGAGACGGATCATCTCCGCTTGGAGATTGGCGAGGACGCCAAGGTGCGCAGCCTTGTGGCAAAACAAGACAACGTTGAGTATGCCGTGACTGATGCGCCGTGCCCGATGGCGACGGTTTATCGTGGCGGTCGCTCGGTGCCCACGGCGGAAGGGCCGCACGCCGCGGTGATCGGCCGCTGGGTTTACACGGGTGGCTCGCGTTTCGACGCAACACGGGTGCGACAGACGGGCGACAAGCTGACGATCGAGTTCGGCGTTGGCGACGTCACGGCCACTTGTCGAGTGCGCCGCACCGGCGACTACCTGGCGTTTGAGCTTATGGGTGTTGAAGGCGGCCCGGTGGATCGAATCGAATTCCTGCGGCTGGGCCTTCGCCGATTGCCGATGCTGGGCCAGTGGGTCAACCTTGCGTCCGACGAACGGTTTGGCATCTGTCTCTGCGGCGGCAACATCCAGACGCACATCGAGATGCTGCCGGCGGAAAGCCGCGTGGATATGATCGCCGCCGCCGAGACCGCCGTCGGTCTCCGCGGAGCCACGGCGGTGTTGGTCGGCTGCCGCGACCCGCAGACGAAGTTTCTCGATGCGATGGCTGCGGTGGAACGCGATTTTCACCTGCCGCCGGGGGTGTCGTCTCGCCGCTCGCCGCTCCAAAGGCTCTCTTATCTGTGGGCCAGCCGGCCCGACCCGCAGAACATTGCTGAATACATCCGATGGGCGAAACAGGGTGGATTCCGCATGATCCTGCTCTCCTACACGGCGTTTTCAAAAGGCGCCGGACACTTCGAGTGGAACGATCGGTTCCCGAACGGCATGGCCGACTTGAAGCGTGTGACCGATGCGATCCGCGCGGCGGGCCTGAAAACGGGACTGCATATTCATTACAGCAAGGCCTCGAAAAAAGATGCTTACGTGACACCTGTGCCTGACGACCGGCTGCACGCGGTTCGCGCGTTCACGTTGGCGGGCGATGTGGAGGCCAGCGCCGCGATTCTGCCCGTGCGCGAGGATCCCGCAGGATGCACGTTGGACAAAGGACGCCGGCTGCTCAAGATCGGCAAAGAACTGGTCGAATACGAGCGTTACAGCAGCCAGGCGCCATTCCAGTTTGAGGGTTGTCGGCGCGGCCATCTGGCGACCCGCGCGGCCTCGCACGGGGCAGGGGAGACGTGCGCTTTGCTCGACGTGGACACGTGGCCGGACTTCATCCGGTTCGACCAGAACACCGACATTCAGGACGAAGTAGCACGCCGGCTTGCCGACATCTATCGCCAGACCGGGCCGTATGACATGGTTTACTTTGACGGCGCCGAGGACGTGCACGAGCCGTTTTGGTATCACGTCGCCAGCTCGCAGTATCGGGTGTTCCGGCTGCTGGACCCGCCGCCGCCGGTCTGCGAGACGGCACATTACACGCATTTCGGCTGGCATATGATGAGCCGTGCCAACGCCTACGATAACGTCGCGTCGCCCGATGGGATGAAAGACTTCTGCCGGCTGATGCCATGTCCGACGGCGGCGGCGCGCGCGCTCGATTTTTCGCGGATTGATTTCGGATGGTTGGGCCGTTTCGGCCGCGCGAAACCGGGCTGTGCGGGTCCTGACATCTATGAATACGTCGTCAGCCGCGCGGCCGCATGGGACTGTCCCCTTTCGCTGCACGCCGCGCTGGAGGATTTTCGGACGAACCCGCGCGCCGAAGATTGCCTGGCCGTTATCAAGACCTGGGAGGATGCCCGGCTCGGCAATCATCTGTCCGACGCCGACCGCCGTCTGCTGCGCAACGTCGCGCCACAGGATGCACACTACGTTTCCTGCTTCGAACAGCGCGGGATTTATCAGAACTCGCGCGACAAGCGAAACCTGACCGCGTCGCAGCAGAGAATCCTCGCCGACCGGCGCGAGCACCACCTGTTCGTCAACGAACAAGGCCGCCATGAGTTGGTGGAGATTGAAGAGTTGAGCGATGCCGCTCAAGGGGCCATCAAGGCATTCGTGTTTCGCCGAGCCGGCAAGCCTGACGATACTTGGGCTCTCGTTTGGGCTGGGGAGGGCAAGCGGCGGCTTCGCGTGCCTTCAGGAAAACTGGTCGCGATGCGCCCGTTTGGCACGCGGCTGCCGTGCGCTTCCGAAGGTGATTCATCCGAACTGGTTGTTGGACCGCGCACGTATCTGTGTTTTGCCGGCGCGGACGCCCGGCAGGTCAGACAGTTGCTCCGAGAAACGCGGCTCGTCCGGTGATGGATTTGGTTGCAGAACAAACGAAAAGCATTATGAGCATGAAACAATTCAATCTGATGGGTCGCGCGGCGTTGGTGACCGGCTCCTCGCGCGGTATCGGTCGCGCCATCGCACTGGGCCTGGCTGAATGTGGCGCGGCGGTGGCGGTGCACGGTGCCCATCCAGCCAAGGCGCTCGATGAAACACTGGCCGACGTGCGGAAATTGTCGCCACGCAGCGTTGCGGTGACGGGCGATCTGAGCCAGTCCGATGTTCCCGCGAAGCTCGTCACTGATGCGATCGCGGCTTTGGGTGGACTCGACATCCTCGTAGCCAACGCCTCGGTTCAGATTCGCAAAGCGTGGGCTGACGTGACGCAGATGGAAGCCGAGCAGCAGATGCAGGTGAACTTCCATGCGACATTGCGGATGGTTCAGGCCGCCGTGCCCGGCATGCGCGCGAAGAAATGGGGTCGCATCCTGACCATTGGCAGTGTCCAGCAACAGCGCCCGCATCCGGATATGATCGTCTACGCGGCGAGCAAGTCCGCGCAAGAAAACCTCGTCCGCAACCTCGCCAAGCAGCTTGGTCCCGACGGCATCACCATCAACAATCTCGCGCCCGGCGTGATCATGACCGACCGCAATGTCCCCGCGCTCGCCGACGAAGCCTACGCCGCCCGCGTGCGTAACATGATTGCGCTGCGTGAGTTTGGCGAACCGTCCGATTGCGCGGGCGCGGCGTTGCTGCTCTGCTCCGACGCGGGCCGTTACATCACGGGGGTGGACTTGTTCGTAGACGGGGGCATGGCGCTTTGAAGACGAGACATGTCGTTTGAGGTTTCAGCCCCGAAAGAACCCCCGCGATGAACATCACATCAGGTCAACCCAACAACCCGCCGCGAATCTCACGCAGGGATTTCGTGAAGACCGCCATCACCGTTACGGGTGGTTTATTGCTCGCCGGTTACTCCGTTGAGCAGCACGGGTCGGTGATTGGCGCGCCACCGCAGCAGAAGGACGAAGGCGGCAGCTCCAGCGCGCCATTATTTAACGAGCGGATCGCGGTCAACGTGACCGGTTGTTTCGCAGGCCGCGATATTCACTCCGCGCTGGAAACAGCCGGGAAGCTTGGATTCCAATCTGTTGCGGCTCTTCCTGGCGGAAAACCCAAGCACTCGCTGGGCGAGTTGCCGACGCTTGGCTTCTATGACGCGGACGAGGCCGGGCGGCAGCGAATCAAAATGGCTTTGAGCCGATTCAAACACATTTCCATACACCAGGCGTGGGACAACAAGTGGCGCGACTGGATTGACTGCGCCTGCTACGTTGGCGCGGAAGTCGTCACCATTCATGCCCCGCTGCGCAAACGCGCCGAACCGCTCGATCAATATCTCGAAACACAGGCGCGGTTCTATCGCGAGGTGGGCGATTACGCCCAACGCAAGGGTGTCAGGATCGGCTTGGAAAATTCGGCGGGCTGCTATGACGATTATGTGCGGTTGATCAAAGCCATCAAACATCCTGTGATGGGCGCGACTGTTGATGTGGGGCACTGCTCGTTCTTTGACGAGGTAAAATCTATTTCCGATCCCAACCAGAGAGCCGTGAAACTCAACGACGTGATCGGTCAATTGGTGCGCGACTTGGGGCCGAGACTTTGTCACTTCCACCTCCACAACGTGCGGCGGCAGGAGCAAGTGGATTTTTCCAAGATGGCGCACCGCCGTTGGGAGCCGGGTTCTTTTGTGGACCACCGCTGCGTGCCGGAAGGCGAAATTGACTTCCCACGCTTGTTCAAGGCCATCAAGGAAATTGATTACCGCGGTTTGTTCGAGCTCGAGCTGGAGGAGCCGCAGATGGAGGAGAAGGCGGTTCGCTCCGCTGAATACCTGGGAGTGCTGCTCAAGCAAGGAAAACGACTTCCGTAATGGAAGGGAAGAGAACCGATGAAATCTCAAATGTCATTATCAATCGCTGGTGCGCTCGCGTTGCTGCTGATCGGGGTGGGCCAGGCGCCCGCTGCCGACGAAACCGCCAGTAAACACTCGTCCGCGCCGGAACTGCCGGTGGCCGCCTATGTCGCGCCGATGTCGCACTTGGACCTCACGTTCATGGGCACGGTCGAGGAGTGTCTCTCTCGCGGTGGAAAGGTCTTCACGGGTGCACTTGACCTCTTGGACAAGCAGCCGGACTTCCGTTTCCTCATCGAGTATGTGCTTTTTCTCGAAGCCTATCGTGCGATGCATCCGGAACAAGCCGCCAAATTCGACGAATACATCCGCTCGGGCCGCGTGGAACTCGGCGCGGAATGGAGTGGCATCTACGTCGCTCAAGAGGATGAGGAAGACCTCGTTCGCAACATCCTCTATGCGAAAGCCTACGCGCGCGATCGCTACAAGCTCGACCTGGAAACGCTCCAGCTCACTGATATTCCCAGCGTTGTTCCGCAATTACCGCAAATCTGTTCTGGTCTCGGCATCCGCAACCTCGTGATGACCCGCTGCGCAGCGCCGGACACGTTGTTCTGGTTTGAGTCACCCGGTGGCGCGCGTGTGTTGACTTGGAGCGCGAAGGGCTACAACCACGCTTGTACCTACGGTGCTCATCTTGACGTGGCTACGATGCGCAAGCGTGGTCTGGCAGAGCGGCTCAACGAAATGGCCAGGGGCGGTGTGCCGCCGTTGTTCTACTACGGTCTCGACCAATGGCTGCCGCCGCCCAACCTCGCGCCGACCGTGCGTGCGTGGAACGCGGAGGCGTCCAAACAACAGCAGTTGGCTATCACAACGCCGACCGCTTACTTCCGCGCGATTCGCGCGGCCGGTGTGGCCGACAAAGTGCCTGTGATGCGTGGCGAATTACCTTCGACATGGCCGTATTTGGAGTCGGCGCATGCGCACGTCAGCCGATGGGACGCGGTGGCGACCCGGGCGCTCGACGCGGCGGAACGGTTGTCCACGCTCGCCTGGTTGCACGCGGGACAGTCATATCCACAGGCCGAACTGGAACAGATTTGGAAATCGTTGCTGCTCGCCCGCGACCACAACTACGGAGGGCAGGGCGCGGGCGGTGGTCAGGCCCGTAAATTTGCCGAACGCCGCAACGTCCAGCACCGCGCGCAGGTGGTGGCGGCGCAAGCGATGGCGGCGCTGGCCGAGCGCGTGGAAGCACCGCGCGAGAGTGTGCCGGTTGTCGTGTTCAATACGCTGAACTGGGATCGCTCCGACGTGGTGAACGCACACGTCAGTTTCTATC
>JBAZIR010000226.1:0-9763 GCA_041651735.1 Verrucomicrobiia bacterium
GCCGCGGCGAGCGCGGTGCGGCAGGTCACGCACCAGTAAACCGGCTTCGTGTCGCGGTAGATGAACCCCTGGTGCCACATGTCGAAAAACGTGGCGACGATGGCCGCTTCGTATTCCGGCGACATGGTCAGGTAGGGCCGGTCCCAATCGCCAAACACGCCAAGCCGTTTGAACTGCTTGCGCTGCACGTCCACGAAATGTTCGGCGTACTTGCGACAACGCTCGCGCATCTGTGCCGACGTGAGCCGCTCGCGGCTTTTCTCTATCTCCTTCTGCACCTTCAGCTCGATCGGCAACCCGTGGCAGTCCCAGCCTGGCACGTAAGGTGCGCGGTGGCCGGTCATCGAAGCGGCCTTGACGACGACATCCTTGAGTATCTTGTTGAGCGCCGTGCCGATGTGAACGTTGCCGTTGGCATAGGGGGGGCCGTCGTGGAGCACGAAAGAGGGAGCGTCGCGCCGCGCCTCTTGCAGCTTCTCGTAGAGCTTCATTGCCTCCCAACGCGCCAGCATCTGTGGCTCGCGCGTGACCAAGTCGGCCTTCATCGGGAAGTCCGTCTGAGGCAGGTTCAGGGTTGTTTTATAATCAGTAGACATTTCCGTTGGAAATCAGGCCGCGCACGGTATCACGCCGCGTTGGGCGAGTCAACGACCCGCAGAGGTGGAAACGACACCATTTTCCAGCCGAGAAATGACGACCCACTGGCGGGATTTGACTTGTCTTCAGTTGCTGGCGGGGTAGAAAAAGTGTTTGCGATAACGATACGACTGGAATTTGATGGCACGCTGCCTCATCTGCAACAGCCCCACGGATCACCGCCGGTTCGGCGGTCGTTTTTTTTATTGTCCAGACTGTGACTTCCACTTTGCGGACCGGCAGGCCCTGCCTGCATCTGACAGCGGCACAAGTTACGGGGCCGATTACTACAAGCGAGGTTCCAGTTCACTCGACTGGATGTTCCGGATGTTTACGGTCTTGGAACAAAAACGCATCCAATCGGTGGTCAAAGGCTGCCGCCGCGTGCTGGACATCGGCTGCGGATCCGGCTGGATGGCCGAACGATTGCAGCAGCATGGCACGGAAGCTTACGGGATCGACACGTCCCAGGCTGCGATCGCGCTGGCGAGTGAGAAAGTGAACCCATCGCGCCTGAAGTGCGGCACGCTGATGTCGGCCAGGTTTGAAGCGGACTTTTTCGACGCCGCCGTGGCCGTGCACGTGTTGGAGCACGTCGAAGATCCTGTGGCCTTTGCGACGGAAGCACGCCGCATTCTGAAGGAAGGCGGGATACTTCTCCTGCGCATTCCCAATATCGCATCATGGGAGGCAAGACTCGCTGGCAGCAGGTGGTATCATTTCGATTACCCGTTCCACATCGCTCACTACTCTCCGCGCGCGGTGACGCGGCTATTGCAAGCCTGCGGTTTTCGCGACGTGCGAATCCGTTTCGCCGTGACCGAGTATCGTCAGACCTTGCTTTACTCGGTGCTGAGCGCACTGGGAATTCCGCTGCCCTTCTGGTTGAAAGTGGCGTTGCTACCTTTACAGGTTGTCTTCATGCCTTTGGCCTGTTTGCTGTCACTGCTTGGCGACAGTGCGACCATCGAGGTCGTTGCGCAAAAGTAACAACCACATCAGAAGGTAGTTACGCAAGATGCTGACTGGTAAGGCGTTAGCATCTAACATGGGTTTGAAAAAATCTTTACTATCGGTTGAACAACTGCTATATTCCGCCTGTCTAAGGAAGTGACAGCAAAAGAGAGTTTTTTGATTCGGGCGTGTGCATGTTCTTCATGCGGGGTTCCCCACCCCCACCTCCTTGGCATGCACCGCCCGAATCTATTATGTGAGATTGGCGCGGCCCCTCGGATCGTAAGAAAGGTGGCTTAGGATTTACCCAAGGTTTGCCGGAGTTCTGCCAACACTTCCGGATCGCGCACATCAGCCCATTGGCCCGTCAATTCAAAGCCGCGGATACGCAGACCGGCCTTGCACATGGCAATGAGCGCGTCGGTCAGTTCATATTCACCGCGCACCGATTTCTCCAAGCGGGCGATGAATTCAAACACCCGTGGCGTAAAGATGTAGATTCCGGCGTTATACCAAGCGGGCGCGCCGGGTTGGAGTTTGCCGGCGCGGACGAGCGCCTCGATTTGCTCCGGCTTCGGCTTCTCGATGAGATCGGTCATGAAGAAAGCCTGGTCGAAGCAGGCCACCGCGCCTTTGGTGACATCCTCGCCACGCTTGACGGTCTGCAACGCGTCCGGTTTCGTTTCGACGAAAAGCTCGCTCATGTGCCGGTAGTTCTCGGGCGTCACCAGGATGTCCCCGTAGCTCAGCACAAAACTGTCGCGACCCACGAAATCCTTCGCAAGCTCCGGTGCCTTGCCGGTGCCATTTTGGACCACCTGTTCCACGTAGATCAAATGCATTCCCAACCGCGATCCATCGCCAAAATACCCACGAATCGCATCGCCGCGATATCCGACGATGACGCACGCCTCCACCACGCCGGCATCGCGCAGGCCGATCAGGATATGTTCCAATACGGGCCGCCCGGCGACTTCCAGCATCGGCTTGGGCATTTGCTGGGTCAGTTCTCTCATCCGCGTGCCTTTGCCTGCGGCCAGAATCACTGCTTTCAATGACATGGAATAAAGCTCCTGTTGGGTGGGAAAGGGTGGAAACTTGCGCCGGTCGTCCGTCTGCTCGTCTACGGCTCTGAGCGCACCATCACTTCAGCAACGGCACTATTTCCTTCTCAAACGCTTCTTTCGGGTGGTAGCCGACGCGCGGCGCGCCCACTTTCTTGCCGGCCTTATCGAGAATAAACGTCGTCGGAATGGCTTCGACGTTGCCCCATGCGGCGGTCGTGTCCTGGCCAACAACGAAGACCGGATAGTTGACTTTCTGCGCTTTGTAGAAATCCTTGACCGCCTCTGTTTCATCGTCCAGCGACAACCCCACCACCACAAGGCCTTTGACGCCGTATTTTTTCTGCAGCTCGATGAATCCGGGAATCTCCTGGCGGCACGGCGGACACCATGTGGCCCAGAAATCCACAATGACCACTTTGCCTTTCAGCGACTCGATGTATTTGTCCACGCCGGCTTTGTCGAGGCGCTTGATGGAATATTGGGGCGCCTTCTCAGCTGCCTGCGCGGGACTGAAGTCAACAAACCCAGTGAGCAGCGCGGCGGCAACAGCAAACACAGTGAACGAAAGGAAGCGAACTTTCATAGTTATTTTGGTTGTGGCAAACACTACCTGTTGCCCCGAACCAAAGCAAGCCGACCTCCATTGGCTGCATGAAGCAGATTCATAGCATCCTGCACCAATGGCCGGATGCCATGACCGTGTTCTGGATCAAACGGTGACGTAGATCACTCAGCCAACTGAGCCTGCTTTCTCGATCGAGGCCGGTCCGCGGTGCTCGCCGTACCCTTTCGGAAAACGGGCGAGCGTCTGGCTTTGTGCTCAGCCAGCGCTGCCGCGATAGCCCCCTTGACGGAGGGCAGCGAATCCTGTGGGTGGTCACCTTCGAGTTGCGCTTTGGCTCGCAGCCAATGCTCCACGTCACGACCGTGCGGGCGGCCTTCTTTCTCCCACATTGCATAAGCGCAGTTGGCGATTTCTTGGGCGTTGGGAGAGTTGGTTTGTTGCCTCTGTGTCGCGTTCATACTCATGTGTCTCGTCTCGGCGGTCATTCCTCATTCGCGTTGCTTCAATAACGGCTTCAAGACATTCCTCGCACCCGAATGATTGTATAACGTAGACCCACTCCCACGATTCGCCAAATCGGAAAAACCTGATTCCCGTATCGGGGAATCCCCTATGCGGACAGAGGGTCACTTCACATCTCTGACCGCGTCGGGATGGTCGGTGCGAATCTTCTCCAGCCGCTGACGCGCCTGTCCGCTGCAAGGGAAACCCGACTTCATGAGACGCAAGTATACCTTCGCCGCCTCGGCCCATCGCCCCTGGCTCTCCAACAGTTCCCCTGCGTCGAAGCCCGCCCGCGAAAACCACACCGGCTCCGCCAGAATCTTCCCTTGTGCGTCCGCCTCATAGATGACGGCCAAGTAGCTCTCCAGCGCCTTGGTCGTCTCACCCAGCTTCTCCTGACATTTGCCGATCTTGTAGCGTGCCTGGCTCTTGAGCGCCGGGCTGGCGCGCAGACTGTTCAATACCTGCTGATAGACCACGATCGCTTGCTGATAACGCTCCAACTTCGGGTTTGCTGGAACCTCCGTGGCCAGACTAAAGTGACAATCGCCTTGTCGGCCCAGAGCCTCGTCGGCCTGCAACGTGTCAGCGAAATCGCGCGTCACGCTCTCAAACACCAGCAGCGCCTCGGCGAACTTGCTTTCCTCCGCCAGCGATTCGGCCTCAAGAAGACGCGCGTCCGCACGCCACGGGCTGGTGCGGTAGGCCGGGTTTCGCAGCAACTCCTCAAGGATGTCGCGCGCTTCCTTGTACGCCTGCCGGTTCAACGCTGCGCGCGCGGACCACAACAGCGCGCTGTCGGCCAACCGATGGCCCACCCAGCGTTGCGGCACAGTCGCGAAAAGCTTTTGCGCCTCGGCCCATTCCTTTCGGTTAAAATGTTGTTGCGCCATCCAGAATACCGCTTCGACGGCCTGCGATGTTTTCGGAAATTCCTTCAACACCCGCTCGAAACCGCGGCGCGCCCCAACCTCGTCACCCTCTCGCGCCAAGCAGTGCGCACGCTCGAACACCGCCAGCGCCGCCACGTCTTCCGCCGGCTTCAATGCGAGAATCTCTTCGTAATTTTGCGCCGCCTCCAGCCAGCGGCCCGCTGACTCGCGCGCTGCCGCCGCCGCCAGCCGCGCTTGCATGGCCAGCTTGCCCGGTTCGCGGCCAACCCAGAGTTTCTCGAACGTCAGCCATGCCCGTTCATACCGGCACTGCGCGACATAAGCCTGGCCGAGTTGCAGCCATGCTTCATCGGTGTGCGGATGTTGCGGATAAGCGGCGAGAAACTTCTCCAGTGCCGCCGCGCTGCGGTCGGCCTGGCCCGCTTTGGCAGCCGACAATGCCAGTTGCCAGAGCGCCTCGCTGGCAAGTTGCCCGCGAGGATCGGCGCGCAACGATTGCTCATAGCTGTTGGCGGCTTTCTCAAAATCGTTGGCGGCAAACGCCAGGTCGCCCATCTTGAAACACGCCTGCGCTACCAACGCTGGATCCTTTGCGGCTCGCGCCACCTGCGCGAATCCGTCCGCCGACTCAGCCGGACGTCCCAACGCCAATTGCGACCACGCCGCGCCGTTCAGCGCGGCAGGCGCCTCCTCGCTCTGCGGGAACTGCGTTGCCAGCCGTTGAAAAAACACCAGTGCCTCTTCATGCCGCTTCGCCGCCGCGAGCATCTGCGCCAGCCGCAACAGCGCCGGTGTTGTCAGCGCATCCTGCGGATGCTCATCTACAAAAGCACGCAACAGACCGATGGCGTCCTCGCTCCGCGCGATGTGAGGCGCCAGCGCATTCAACTGCGTCACCGCCGACCGTTTCACCGCCTCGCTCGTGCTGCGCGCGAACGCCCCTCGAAACGCCGCCGCCGCCTCTGTCCAACGACGCTGCGCCAGCCGCACCTCTCCCAGCGCAAGCCATGCTTGCGCCGCAAACGCCGCCATGGCCGGTGCGGCGCGGCTGCCTGCCAACGCCTTGTCAAACGCTGCGGCCGCGCCATCGAGGTTGCCCTGCTCCCGCCGCAACTGGCCGAGCCAGTAAAACGTCTGCCAGCCAACGGACGTATTGGGAAATTGCTCCGTCACTGATTGGAAGTGCGATTCGGCCGCGCCGTAGTTTTTCGCCGCCAACGCGATCCGGCCTCTCATTAACGCCGCGTCACCCAGCAGTTCGCGGGATGCGAGCTGGGGTGAAATCGCCCCGAACGTGGTGTCGGCTTCACTGAAACTGCCCAACGCGAACAACGCGTAGCCGAGTCCATACTGGGCCTGCGACACATAGTCGCTCGTCGGAAATTTCGCCAGCAACTCACGGTAGCGCGCATCCGCTTCTTTCCAGCGGCCGGCATGCGCGAGCGCCTCCGCATGCCAGAACACGAACGCATCGGCGAAGCGGCCCGAAGGAAATTTCCCCGCCGCGGCCCCCAGCCATTGCAGCGCCGCTTCCTTCTGGCCGGTAAGCACCATCGTCTCTCCCAGCAGCAGCGTCGCCTCCTCGGTGTTGGAGAACTTCGGATACGCCGTCAGCAACGCGCGCAATTGCCGTTCCGCCACATCGTAAATGCCGTCGCGGAATGCGCTGAGTCCCGTACGCCACAATTCCGCCGCAGAACGCGTTTCCGCCGCAGACGCCGGCCACGCCACGAGCAACGCAGCGCAGACGACAAGCAACAGTTGAGACTTCAATCGCACACGTTGATTCTGGCAGAAACAAGGCGGGCGTGTCGAGTCTGAGGGCGGTTACTCCCGTAAAAAAACGGAACTTCCGTCTTCTGATGTGCCGCTGTTTGGGATTCGACCTTGGGGCTGTTCAACGCACAGCACAAGCTGAAGCCAGGCTCCAACGACATGCGCTGCCGAAACCGTCACGTTCACTTCACCGCGACGACTTCTGCGGCCGGTTTGCCCGCGCCGCCGTTGACGATGCGCTTGAGGAACTGGCCGGTGAAGCTCCTGGGGCTGGCGGCGACCTTTTCGGGCGGGCCTTCGGCAACGATCTTGCCGCCACCGTCGCCGCCTTCGGGGCCGAGATCCAGCAACCAGTCAGCGCACTTGATGACGTCGAGGTTGTGCTCGATGACGAGCACGGTGTTGCCGGCGTCGCAAAGTTTGTTCAAGACCTCCAGCAGCTTCTCAATGTCGGCGAAATGCAGGCCGGTCGTCGGTTCGTCGAGGATGTAGAGCGTGCGGCCGGTGGCGTGACGCGCCAGCTCGGCGGCGAGCTTGACGCGCTGAGCCTCGCCGCCAGAGAGCGTCGTGGCCTGCTGGCCCAGCTTGATGTAACCGAGACCGACCTCGGCGAGGACACGGAGCTTCTCTTCGATCTGTGGCACGGCGCGGAAGAACGTCAGCGCCTCGTCCACGGTCATCTCCAGCACGTCGGCGATGTTCTTGCCGTGGTAGGTGATCTCCAGCGTGTCGCGGTTGTAACGCTGGCCGCGGCAGGTCTCGCAGGTGACATAGACGTCCGGCAGAAAGTGCATCTCGATGCGGATGAGACCGTCGCCTTTGCAGACCTCGCAACGGCCGCCCTTGACGTTGAAGCTGAACCGGCCGGCGCCGTAGCCGCGCACGCGCGCCGTCGGCAGGTGTGCGAAGAGGTCGCGGATGTGATTGAACATGCCGGTGTAGGTGGCCGGGTTGCTGCGCGGCGTGCGGCCGATCGGCGACTGGTCGATGACAACGACCTTGTCGAGTTCGTCCGAGCCGAGGATGGCATCGTGCTCGCCGGGTTTTTCCTTCGAGCCGTAAAACTTCCGGAACAGCGCCTTGCGGAGGATATCGTCCACGAGCGTGGACTTGCCGCTGCCGCTGACGCCGGTGACACAAACGAAACAACCGAGCGGAATTTTCGCGTTGATGGACTTGAGATTATTCTCGCGGGCGCCCTGCACTTCGAGCCAGGTGCCATGCGGCATGCGGCGTTTGCGGGGTATCTCGATCTTCAGTTCGCCGCGCAGGAACCGCGATGTCAGCGATGTCGGCGAGGCGAGCACTTCTGCCGCCGGACCGTTCGCGACGATGTAGCCGCCACGCACACCCGCGCCGGGGCCGAGGTCCACGATCCAGTCGGCTTTGCGGATGGTGTCTTCGTCGTGCTCGACGACGATGACGGTGTTGCCGAGGTTGCGCAGGCCCTCGAGCGAATTGATGAGCCGGTCGTTGTCGCGTTGATGCAGGCCGATGCTCGGCTCGTCGAGGATGTAGAGACAGCCGACCAGTCCCGCGCCGATCTGCGTTGCAAGCCGGATGCGTTGCGCCTCGCCACCGCTGAGCGTGGCGCTCTCGCGGTCGAGCGTCAGGTAGTCGAGACCGACGTCGCGCAGGAACTTCAGTCGTTTCTTGACCTCTTTGACGACCTCCTCGGCAATCTTGGCCTCCATCGGCGTCAGCTCGACCTTCTCAAAGAACTGCGCCGCCTTGCCGATGCTGAGCTTGCAAATCTGAATGATGGACTTCCCGCCGACCGTGACGGCGCGCGACTCCGGCCGCAGCCGTGCGCCGCGGCAGTTGGGGCAGCGGATGCGGCCCATGTAGCCGCTGAGCCGCTGCTTGGTGAACTCGCTCTCGGTTTCGGCGTAGAGACGTTCCAGGTTGGGAATGACACCCTCGAACGGCCGCTTCACCGTCTTCCACGCGCCGCCGCGGAAGAAACCGAACTCGATCTCCTCCTTGCTGCCGTGGAGCAACGTCTTGCGGAACTCCTCGCTGAGATCCTTCCACTTCGTCTCCAACGGCACGTTGTAGTGCTTCGCCACAGAGCGCAGCAGCATCTTGTAATAGATGATCATCCGCCGGCCGCCGCGCCGCCACGGGGCCACCGCGCCATTCTCCAGCGTCTTCTCCGGGTCGGCAACGATCAGTTCAGGATCGAACACCAGCTTGGTGCCGAGGCCGTGGCACTCCGGGCAGGCGCCGTGCGGGCTGTTGAAACTGAAATGGGCCGGCGTCAGGTCGCCGAAACTGATGCCGCACTCCACGCAGGCATTTAGCGTCGAGTAAACCGTCTCGTTCCACTTTTCCTGCGGCGCGGGAACTCCTGGCACCGGCGTCACCACGGGCATCGGCCGCGGCGGCACGGTCAGCACGCGCACGACGTTCTCACCCCACTTCAACGCCGTCTCGATCGAATCCGTCAGCCGCACGCGAATCTTGTCCGCTCCGCCGAACTGCGCGCTCGGAATCACCAGCCGGTCAATCACCGCCTCGATGACGTGCTTGCGGGTCTTGTCGAGCTTGATCGGCGCGGACTGCTCCGCGCCCTTGTGCGGGTCCAGCGCCAACTCAATCATTTCACCATCAACTCGCGCTCGCGCGAAACCCTGCCGCTTCATCTTGTCGAGCACATCACGGAACTCGCCCTTTTCGCCGTCCACCATCGTCGCCAACACCATCAACCGCGTGCCGCCCGGCGCCGCCAGCACGACGTCCACAATCTGCTGGACCGTCTGGCGTGACACGGGCTTGCCGCACTTCGGGCAATGCAAATGACCGACGCTGGCGTAGAGCAGGCGGAGGTAATCGTAGATTTCTGTCGTCGTGGCGATGGTCGAGCGGGGGTTGCTGGAGGCGGTGCGCTGCTCAATGGCGATGGCTGGCGACAACCCGTCAATGAAATCCACGTCCGGCTTCTGCATCTGCTCCAGGAACTGCCGCGCGTAGGTTGAGAGGCTTTCGACGTATTTGCGTTGGCCCTCGGCATAGAGCGTGTCGAAGGCCAATGAACTCTTGCCGCTGCCAGAAAGGCCCGTCATCACCACGAGTTTGTTGCGTGGTATCTTAAGCGAGATGTTCTTGAGGTTATGCTGCCTCGCTCCGCCTATGACTATCCAATCTGTGGCCATTTGTGCAAATTGTCGAATTTGGCAGATTAGTGCGAGGCATGCGACTTGGCCATACAAATCTTCGCCCCCGCCTTCGCTAGGGCGTAACTCGGCACACGCGCCAAGAAAGAAATGCGCGAGGCAACCCCTCACCCGGCCTTCGGCCACCCTCTCCCCATCGGATGGGGAGAGGGCCTGGAGTTTGGCTATCCCTGAGAGAGGAAAAGGGCACCA